>NZ_AP021881.1:2445012-2750638 GCF_009937995.1 Sulfuriferula nivalis | reverse complement strand
GGTTAATGCTTGCCGGACGCTGACTATGCCTGAATAGTCTCCTTCGTAGTTTTTGGGTTCCCATAATACGCCACCAGTTTCATCAGGGCTGATGGTGATGGGCGCATCTTCAACCAGTGTTGCCGCAGTAAATCCCTTTTCTAATGCTGCTGAGTAGATAAACGGTTTAATTGTAGAGCCAGGTTGACGCCAAGCCTGAGTGACATGGTTGAATTTGTTGCGATCGTAATCTACACCACCAACAAGTGCACGAATTGCACCTGTATGTGGATCCAGCGAGACGAAAGCGGCTTCAACTTGGGGGAGTTGAGTAATGCGCCAGGCATGATTGTCCTCAATTTTTTCAACTCTTATAACGGCACCCGGATGCAGGGCGAGTTTGTTTGTGCCCGTTAATAGTCGTTGAGCAAATTTTAAACCTGTTCCCGTAATTTCAGTTATCCCTATATCTTTAATGTAGGCACGAACCAGTTTGGCATTGCTGCTAAGAACTACGGCAGGGATGAGGTCATGTACAGCATTCATGTCCTGCATCGCGTTATCCAGATCGCTAGTTAAGTTTTGTTGATCGCCGGGCAAGGTGACTTCCCCTTCTATACCTCGGTAGCCATGGCGAGTGTCATATTCTTCTACGCCTTTCCATAGCGCTATATTGGCAGCATCCTGATCTGCTTTACGTAGTGTGGTATAAACTTTTAGACCATTCGTGTAGATGTCATCCTGATAGCGGTCGTACATAGCTAATCGGATCATCTCAGCGACATAATCAGCGCTAACTTCTGCACCAGCAATATCTCTAACATTGCGAATGACCAATGGTTGATTTATTGCAGCTGTATATTCTTCATTAGTGATGTAGTGTAAATCCAGCATGCGTCGCAAAACATAATGTTGTCGTGCTTGTGCTCGAGGGAAGTTTACAACTGGATTGTAGCGTGAAGGTGCCTTAGGTAAGCCTGCCAACATGGCCGCTTCAGCAAGAGATATCTGTTCTATCGGTTTGCCAAAGTAAGTTTTGGCCGCAGCACCAAAACCATAAGCGCGCTGACCCAAATAAATTTGATTGATGTATAGCGTTAGAATTTCATCTTTGCTGAGAGAATGTTCGATTTTGATGGCAAGTAAAGCTTCATTTAGTTTACGCGTAAATGTTTTTTCACTGGAAAGGAAAAAATTGCGGGCGACTTGCATGGTAATTGTGGAAGCGCCCTCTTTAGCTCCACCGGATGTAAGATTGCTTATGGCTGCACGGAGTACGCCCATGGTATCTACGCCACCATGTTGATAAAAACGGTCATCTTCTGCTGCGAGTATGGCGTGCTGTAGTACTTTAGGTGTTTTGTTTAGGGATACTACTGCACGGTGTTCAGCACCAAACTCCGCAATTAGTGCGCCATCAGCTGTATAGACACGCATGGGGATTTTCGGTTGGTAGTTTGTGAGACTATCTAAACTTGGTAATTTGGGGTAAATTAACAACATTGCTAGTGCTACTAATGCGCCAGTGAGTACAACAAAACTAATAATAATAGCTAAAACATAACGCCAATAAGATTTGAACATAACTTAATCCAGTAGTGAAGACATCCAATTTGCATTATAGATGCGAAATAGTCGCGATGAATAAAATCATCGTAGGTTCGGGTGAGAATCGTAAGTGTGATTAAAAAATAGTTTACACTTTATGATGTTGCTGATAGTCTTTAACGTGAATTGTTGATTTGTTTCCTAACCACTAAATAAAAAAGGGATTTATTTTGCAGTTCGACTTCCTAAAAATTAAATCGCCACCACTCATTGGCGCTGACATTAGTTCGTCAGCGGTAAAGCTAGTGGAGTTGAGTGATGCAGGTCATGGTAGATATACCATAGATCGTTATGTCATTGAGCCTATATCCAGAGATGCGGTAGTAGAGGGAAATATCGCTAAAGTGGATGAAGTGGTTGAAGCCATGAAACGTGCTTGGTCAGCCATGGGTACGCGCACCAAGCATGTGGCATTAGCGCTACCAGCATCTTCAGTGATAACCAAAAAAATCTCCTTGCCTAAGGGGTTGTCCGAAATGGACATGGAAATTCAAGTTGAAGCGGAGGCGAATCAAGCGATCCCTTTTGCTTTAGATGAGGTCAATCTTGATTTTCAAGTACTCGGTGCTGCTGCGAATTCTGTAGAAGATGTTGATGTGCTGATCGTTGCGAGTCGCAAAGAAAAAGTCGAAGATCGCGTGGCGGTCGCACAAGCTTCTGGTTTGAAGGTATTGGTAATGGATGCCGAATTTAACGCAAGTCAAACCGCTTACGAGGGTATGCTTCAGGTTTTGCCTGACGCGGGTAAGGGGCAGACTGTTGCGTTGGTGGATATCGGTGCTACGACTATGCATATTTTAGTCTTCGTGAATAATGTGATGGTATATGCACGTGAACAGAATTTTGGTGGTATGCAACTGACACAGGAAATACAAAGACGCTTTGGTATGTCGTTTGAAGAAGCTGAAAAAGCAAAGTGTAAAGGTGGTCTACCAGAAAATTATGCGCTAGAAGTATTGCAGCCATTTACCGAAACGATGGCTTTAGAAATTAGCCGAGCATTGCAGCTATTTTATTCATCGACTTCCTATTCCAAGATGGATCATATTGTGCTTGCTGGTGGTGGAGCGGTGATACCTGGTCTGGATGAGGCTGTGGCAAATCGGACTGAGGCCAGTACATTAATTGCAAACCCTTTCGTTGGAATGATCTTATCGTCTCGCGTTCTATCAGCTAAATTAGCGGTAGATGCGCCCGCATTAATGGTTGCATGTGGCTTAGCACTGCGGAGGTTCGATCCAGCATGATACGTATTAATTTACTTCCTTATCGTGAAATGCAGCGTGCGGCACGTTTGCGGCATTTTAGTATGTTGCTAGGTGCGGTTGCATCAATTGCTGTTGTTACAATTATTTTGGTGTATATGGTGCTGGATGCCCGCATTAATAATCAGCGTGAACGTAACGACTATCTTAAAACTGAAATTAGTAAGTTAGATAAAGATATTGCGGCAATTAAAGAGTTAAAAGAACAGACTAAAGCGCTGCTTGCGCGGAAGCAAGTTGTTGAGGAATTGCAGACGAATCGAGCTAGCACAGTACATTTGTTAGATGAGTTGGTGCGTGATTTGCCGGATGGCGTTTATTTGAAATCAATTAAGCAAACAGATAATTTGGTTAATTTGACAGGGTATGCGCAGTCCAGCGCCAGAGTTTCTACTTTGATGCGTAATTTGGATGCGTCACCGTGGCTAGATGGTTCGCAATTAGTTGAAATTAAATCTGCAACTGTGCAGGGTTTGCGAGCAAATGAATTTACGTTGAACGTTAATCTGGTTCAGCCTGATGCAACAGAGTCGGCGAAAAATGATAAGGGAGGTAAATCATGAATTTCAATGATTTAAATAACCTCAGTATGAAAGACTTGGCTAATGCTACCATGTCAGTGAAATTGGCTGTGTTAGCAACTGCGTTTGTTGTACTTTTGTTTGTTGGTTATTGGTTCGTTTGGAGTGATGAATTAGCCCAAATCGATACAGGTAAGCAAGAAGAAATGAGTTTGCGTGATAGCTTTATGAATAAAAAGCGTCAGGCAGTGAATTTGGATATTTATAAGCAACAGCTTTCAGATATTGATCATTCTTTTGGTGCGCTGTTAAAACAGTTGCCAAATAAATCGCAGATGGATGCCTTATTGAGCGATATTAATCAAGCAGGTTTAGGCAGGGGCTTGCAATTTGAATTATTTAAACCAGGTGTTGAGACACCGAAAGAGTTTTATGCTGAGTTGCCTATAAGTATCAGGGTATCAGGTGCTTATCATGACTTTGGCGCATTCGCAAGTGATGTATCCCAGTTATCTCGTATAGTCACTTTGCATGATTTGGATATTTCTGGTGATAAGGATGGTAATTTATCCATGAATGCCGTCATTAAAACTTATCGTTATCTGGACGAGGATGAATTGGCTGCGCAAAGCAAGAGTAAGAATGGGAGCAATAAGAAATGAAAAAAATTGCAACCGTATTGATAGTACTTACCCTTGCTGGTTGTAGCGCTGGTGAGAATGATGATTTAAAACAGTTTGTGCTTGATTCGGGTAAAAATTTGCGCGGTAAAGTTGAAGCGTTGCCTGAAATGGCGCCATATAAGGCTTTTGTTTATAATGCTTTTGATTTATCAGATCCATTTAAACCTCGTAAGTTGAAACCTAGTGCTAGTGGTGGCGCGTTTGAGCCAGATATGACTCGACCTAAAGAACCGTTGGAAGCTTTTTCGTTAGAAAGTTTGAAGATGGTTGGGATGCTGAAACAGAAAAATGAAATATATGCTGTGATTAAGACACCTGAAAACACGATATATCGTGTTAGAGTTGGGAATTACTTGGGGCAAAATTTTGGTAAGGTATTAGTGGTAAGTGATACTGAAGTCAAATTGAAAGAAACTGTGCAAGACAGTGCGGGTGACTGGTCTGAGCGTGATAGTTCGTTGATATTGCAGCAAGAACAATGAGGAGTCAAAAATAAATGAAAAATACCATTACACATTTTAGCCAGCATTTTTTGATGAGTATCATCATGATGTGTTTCATGATGTTTAGTGCATTACATGCACAGGCAGACACTAATAGTATAGAAAGTTTGGATTATTCATCAATTGATGGCGGAAAAATTTTGCTTAAAATTGGTTTGAAACAAAACCTGCAAAATTCACCTGCTGGATTTGCGATTAATAACCCACCTAGGATTGCACTGGATTTGGCAGGAACGGCTAATGGGTTGGGTAAAAATACAGTTAATGTTAACCAAGGCGTGGTGCGTACGGTAAATGTAGTGCAAGCTGGAGAACGTACACGGTTAGTGTTGAATTTAACTAAGCCAGCACAATATGAAACTCGTATTGACGGTAATGCTTTATTTATTACTGTGCAGGAATCGGATAGTCAATCGAGTAGCAATGTTACCCCACATTTTGCTGAGCCGAGCGCAAGTTTGAGTAAGCATAATATAAAGGATATTGATTTCCGCCGTGGTGCTGGGGGGGAGGGGCGGATTATTACAACCTTGTCCGATAGTTCAACAGGTATAGATATACGTAAACAAGGAAAAGTATTAGCGATTGATTTTATGAACACCGATGTGGCGCGTGCATTGCAGCGTCGTTTAGATGTGACTGATTTTGGTACGCCAGTTTTATTTGTAGCAACTGAGGCTCGTGGTAGTAATGTTAAAATGACCATAGAGCCTAAGGCTGATTACGAATATTCTGCATATCAAGCCGATAATCAACTGATTATTGAAGTTCGTGCTAAAACTGAAGATGCTGCCAAGGCAACAGGTGGTAAACCTAAATATAGCGGAGAGAAATTATCACTTAATTTCCAGAATGTGGAAGTTCGTTCAGTTTTACAAGTTATTGCGGATTTTACTGGCAAAAACATTATTACTAGTGACACTGTGACAGGTAATTTGACCTTGCGTCTTAAGGACGTGCCTTGGGATCAAGCGCTAGATATAATCTTGCAGAGTAAGGGGTTGGATAAGCGCGAAAATGGAAATGTGATCTGGGTTGCGCCTAAAGATGAATTGTTGGCAAAAGAAAAGGCAGAGTTAGAGGCACGCCAAAGCATGGAAACATTAGAGCCCTTAGTGAGTCGTCAATATCAATTAAATTATAAAAAGGCTGATCAAGCCGCTCGTATATTGACAGGTGCCCTTGTTACTACTGGTGATGTTGGTGAAGATGTTAATTGTTCTGCTCAAGCACAAGGGGTTAAGGCGGACAAAGTGGTACCAGTTCAACAGCAGCAGCAAGCAGGTACAGCACTCTTGAATAATCCTAATCGTATTTTATCCCCACGTGGTAATGCGAATTTTGAGCTTCAGACGAACACGCTGCTAGTTAACGACATAGCTAGTAAGCAAGCTGAAGTTGCTGAGATGTTGAAAATGATAGATGTGCCCGCGCGTCAAGTAATGATAGAAGCGCGGGTTGTGGTTGCAAGTGATACATTTAGTAAGTCGTTAGGCGCTAAATTTGGTGTGCAACAGGGTGCATTGGCTGGAAATCGTATTGGCTATGGTGGAAATGCGTATCCAAATTCAGCAACCTCTACTTCTGCGTCGACTGCAACTACTACATCAAATAACGTAGGTATACCTGGTAGTACCAATGTTAATTTACCTGCGGTTGTAAACTCGGGTTTGACTGCGGGGTCATTAGGGCTGTCGCTTTTTAATTTAGGTGGTGGTGCATTGCTAAGTTTGGAATTGCAAGCGTTAGAGTCAGATGGTTTGGGAAAGATAATATCTAGTCCACGTATTATTACAGCTAATCAAAAACCAGCTGTTATTTTGCAGGGTGTGCAAATTCCAAGTGTCACACCACCAACGGCGAACTCACCTGCAACAGTGACGTTTAAAGATGCGTTTCTTTGTTTATTAGTTAATCCGCAAATATTGAATAATGATTCCATTATTTTAACGGTAGAAGTACAAAAGGATGCGCCTGGAACACCATTCGACTTAGGACAGGGTTATCAAGCATACCCTATTGAAACCAAACGCGTAAAAACGCAAATTCGGATTAATAATGGTGAAACAGCTGTCATAGGTGGTATCTATGAAGATAATACAAATAGTTCTGTGAATAAGGTACCGTTCTTTGGTGATTTGCCTTTATTCGGTCATTTGTTTAAGAATCAGGCTAAGAATATTACAAAGACGGAGTTGCTTGTGTTCTTAACACCGCGTATTGTTAAAGAGGATTTAAGTTTTAAATAAGGAACTAGTGTATGTAAAAAAGGCGGGTTAATCCCCGCCTTTTTTATTGCCTAGTGCTAGCCTTACGTTACAATTACAGTATGAATACTAACAATATCTATTTGGTGGGACTAATGGGGTCGGGTAAAACCACCGTTGGCAAATTGTTGTCGAAGCATTTGCGTAAGCAGTTCTATGATGCAGACCACGAGATTGTGAAGCGTACGGGCGTCACGATACCCATGATTTTCGAGGTTGAAGGTGAGGCTGGGTTTCGTAAGCGTGAAGAGCAGGTTATTGCTGATCTGACTCAGTTAAATGACATTATTTTGGCAACGGGTGGTGGCGCTGTGTTAAGTTCTAACACGCGTATTTTGCTTAAACAGCGTGGAACTGTCATTTATCTGCGTGGCACTGTAGACGAACTGTTTCAGCGTACACGGCATGATAGAAATCGACCTCTGCTACAAACTGAAGACCCAAAAGTGAGGTTGCGAGAATTGCATGCACAACGTGATCCTTTATATAGAGAAGTCGCTGATATCATCATAGATACGGGTCGTCAGAATGTGAATATCCTCGTGCAGCAATTAGTGCAGTACCTTAATGCAAAATCTGTATCATCCAGCAAAGATTGAGGTGAGCATGCCTGACTTAATAAGTCCTTATGGTGCAGAAAAACTGACGAATTTGCTAGCTACGGATGATGTATATGAATTACAGAAGCTGGCACCTCGGTTACCCAGCATAGCTTTAGATGCTTACCAGCAAAGTGATTTAATGTTATTAATCTCTGGTGCATATACACCTTTGATCGGGTATATGGATGAGCTGAGTTACCTTAGTGTGTTATCGCATATGCGGCTTCCTGGGGGCTTAACTTGGATGTACCCTTTAACTTTGGCGATACCATTGAGGCTTGCGCAGACAATTCAATCAGGTATGTCGATTGCGCTTAGAGATGAATATGACGAGTTGCTGGCAGTCTTGACTGTCTCGGAAATATTTAAAGCTAATCTAGCTCTAGAAGCGCAAATGTTAGGGACTGATTTAGATTTCAGCAGAGAATCAGTCTGGTATGTGAGCGGAAGTGTGGTTGGCGTAAAAATTATTAATCGTTATGATTTTATCGGTGACTATCATACTCCATTGCAATTACGGCAATATTTTAGCGAGCATGGTTGGTGTAATGTGGTTGCTTATCAAAGCGTACAACCTCTACATCGGGCTACATTAGATTTTATGCAGCGTGCTGCAGTTCAAAATCAGGCTGGGTTGCTAATACAGTCATTAACTGGTGGTGAACAGCATTTACATTCCACTTATTTCCCCACTGTACGTAGTTACCAAGCGCTCATGCACAGGTTATGTAAATTCACAGCGGTGATGAGTCTTTCAGCAAACTATGTACGCCGAGGTGGGGTGCGTGAAATATTACATAGAGCAATTATTAGTCGGAATTACGGGTGCTCACACCTGATCGTAGGTGGTGAAGCAGCTGCGCAAGGAGTTAATCGTCGTGGACGAGATTTACTTGAAGGCGATGCCTTTCATCATGTAGAACAGCATATAGGCGATATTGGTGTAAAGCTGATTCCTTATCCTCGTATGGTATATGTGGAAGATCGTGCGCAATATTTACCCCTGGAAGAAGCACCTAAGGATGCATATAAACTGGTATTGACCTCCGAAGAGGTGAAGCGACGTTTACTTGCGAATCTTACTATTCCAGATTGGTATACTTTTCCTGAGGTGTTAAAAGAAATGCGATTGGCCTATCCACCATGGCAGTCCGCAGGTTTTACAATACTATTGACCGGTGTTTCCGGAGTTGGTAAGTCGACCTTGGCGAGTGCTTTAAGTCAGGCTTTAGGTGCTATTGGTGCACGCAAGGTAAGCTTGCTGGATAATGATTTTATAAATCATCACCCTGGCGTTGCAGATAATGTTGATGTAATCGCTATGCTGGCACATGAAATAGTTAAACATCATGGTATAGCTATTTGTGCAATTGATGTACCTACAATTGCGCTAAGGCGGAGTATTCGAAATGCAGTGCAGAATGAAGGTGGTTATTTTGAAATAGCGCTTACTGCACCAACTAGTGTATGTGCCGCGCGTTTGATCAAAAAAAATAGATCTGCGCAAGTTGCGGAAGTTTATGAAGTGCCAGAGCAAGCTGAGTTGCTTATAGATACAAGTATGACCAATGTAATACAAGCGATGCAGTTGGTTATTCTGAAACTGGAACAAGAGGGCTATATTTAGTAGTTAACTAGAGCGCTTATGGTTATATGCGCTCTAGTGACCTTAGTTTAGAGTAACACTCGTTCTATACCGCCGTGACTGGCTTTCTCGATATAGTCTTCCATCCAGTTCTCCCCCAGGATTTTCCTCGCCATCTCTACCACTATGTAATCTGCGCTAGTATCGGCATCGTTGTCATAGCGAGATAGTCCTTGTAAACATGAGGGACATGACGTAAGTATTTTAACCTGTGCAGTTGGTTCCGATTCGGTACGAAGTTGAGCGCTGACTCTGCGGATTTCTTCCTCTTTGCGGAAGCGTATCTGTGTTGATATGTCAGGACGTGTTACTGCCAATGTGCCCGATTCACCACAGCAACGGTCAGATAACGCAACAGCTGTTCCCATTAACTGATTAACTACCTTCATTGGTTGGTGCGTTTTCATAGGTGTATGGCAAGGGTCGTGATACATGTATTGCGTGCCTGAAATACCGTCAAGCTTTATCCCTTTTTCCATTAAATACTCATGGATATCGAGTAAACGACAGCCAGGAAATATCTTTTCAAACTGATATTTAAGCAATTGGTCCATACATGTGCCGCAGGACACAATGACAGTTTTGATATCAAGATAATTTAAGGTATTTGCTACTCGATGAAATAACACCCGGTTCTCAGTGGTAATCGCATCGCCCTTGTCTGCCTGACCACTAGACGTTTGTGGATAGCCGCAACATAAATAGCCAGGTGGTAATACAGTTTGTGTACCGAGTTCATAGAGCATGGCCTGGGTTGCCAGACCAACTTGAGAAAATAAACGCTCTGAGCCGCAGCCAGGGAAATAGAATACCGCATCACTGTCTTCGGTGACTTTAGCCGGATTACGAATGACGGGGACTATTTTTGCATCTTCCAGCCCTAATAATGCTCGGCTGGTTTTCTTCGGCAGTCCGCCAGGCATCGGTTTGTTGATGAAGTGTATGATTTGTGCCTTAATCGGTGCCGTTCCCAGCGTACTCGGTGGGTGTGCAGTTTGCGCTTTGATAAGGCCGATTTTTTTACCTATCTGGTAGCCTAAACGCTGTGCTTTGTAGCCCCACTCTATCATTACCTTGCGGGTCATTTTAATGGTTGCAGGGTCAGTTGCATTGAGGAAGAACATGCTAGCAGCTGTACCCAGATTGAGTTTCTTCTTACCCTGTTTACGCAGGAAATTACGCATAGCTATGGAAACATCACCATAATCTATATCAACAGGGCATGGGTTGGCACATTTGTGACATACCGTGCAATGGTCGGCTACATCACTGAACTCGTCAAAATGCTTGATGGATACACCTCGCCGAGTTTGTTCTTCATACAGGAAAGCTTCGATCAACAATGAAGTGGCCAGTATTTTGTTTCGCGGTGAATACAGTAAATTAGCACGCGGAATGTGTGTGCTGCAGACAGGTTTGCACTTGCCGCAACGCAGACAGTCTTTAATCGAATCAGCAATTTCGCCGATTTCGGATTTTTCCATAATCAGCGATTCGGTTTCGAGCAATGAAAAGCTAGGCGTGTATGCATTACGCAAATCCGCGCCCGGCATTAGCTTGCCCTTGTTGAACCGGCCTTCTGGATCGACTTTGTTTTTATAATCAACAAAGCTTTGTATTGCGGCAGGCTCCAAATATTCCATCTTGGTGAGGCCGATGCCGTGCTCACCTGAAATGACACCACCTAAATCTTGTGCCAGTTTCATAATGCGAGATACGGCTGTATTCGCTGTCTGGAGCATGGCGTAATTGTCTGAATTGACGGGTAAATTGGTATGAACGTTCCCATCTCCCGCGTGCATATGAAGTGCGACAAATACGCGACTTTTGCGGATATCCTGATGAATTTCGTCGCATTTTTCGAGGATGAGCTGATATTCGCGACCAACAAATATTTGTTGTAGTTCACGCCTGATTTCACGTTTCCAGCTAATGCGTATAGTGTGATCCTGTAACGCATCAAACAGGCTGATGTGTTTGTTGGCGGCAATCATTTCGGTGGTTGCCATACCTAATTCAGCACTGGATGGGGCTACATCCAGATTGTTGAGCATCCAGTCCCAGCGTGCTCGGGTTTTGTTAAGTAATGACAAGGCACGCTGGCGACGTTGTTCAGTCATTTCAGGATCAGCAACCGTATCGTCATCACCAAATAGAGGTAAGTCTCCCTGGAAGAACTCTATGAGACTGTCGACCAGTGCCAATTTATTATGCGTTGAGAGTTCAATGTTGATACGTTCGATACCGTCTGAATAATCAGCCAGACGGGGGAGTGGTATGACCACATCCTCGTTGATTTTGAAAGCATTGGTATGTGCAGCTATCGCAGCTGTCCGCGCTCGGTCCAGCCAGAATTTCTTGCGCGCTTCAGCGCTGATCGCGATAAATCCTTCACCGCCACGCGCATTAGCTAACTGTACGATGTGTGCCGCCGCTGCGCCGCATGCTGTTTCGTTATCGGATACTACGTCAGCTATCAGCACCATATTAGGTCGATGCGTACGATTCGCTTTGGTGGCGTAACCTACGGCTTTAAGATAGCGCGCATCCAAGTGCTCCAGACCCGCGAGGATGGCGTCTGGATGCGCATCTAGATAATCCTTGATTTCAACAATGGCAGGCACGGCATCACGTACTTGTCCAAAGAATTCCAGACACACAGTCCGAGTATGCGCAGGGAGTCTGTGCAAAATAAAGCGTGCCGAGGTAATGATGCCGTCACAGCCTTCTTTTTGTATACCGGGTAGGCCGGCCAAAAATTTGTCAGTAACGTCTTTTCCCAGGCCGACTTTGCGGAAATGTTGGCCAGGAATGGCCAATATTTCGGGCTCACCTACAGGGGTGATACCATCTATTTCATAGCGGCGTAGTTCAAATCGCGCTAAAGCTGCATCATGTATTTTGCCAAAGTTATGACCAATGCGTGTGATTTCCAACCACTCTGCATCGGGGGTAACCATGCGCCAGGAAACCAGATTATCAAGTGCTGTACCCCAGAGTACGGCCTTCTTACCGCCCGCATTCATTGCTACGTTGCCACCTATGCACGATGCATCGGCAGAGGTTGGGTCTACAGCAAAGACTAAGCCTGCAGCATCTGCGGCTTCCATCACCCGGCGAGTTACAACGCCTGCACCGCAGTGTATGGTTGCGTAATCTCTATCAGCTTCAGGCAAGCGCAGTGTCTCTATGGTGGAAATGCTTTCCAGCTTTTCAGTATTGATAATGGCTGTGTTTTTCACCAGAGGAATTGCACCTCCAGTGTAGCCTGTACCACCCCCTCGTGGGATGATGGTGAGGCCAAGCTCAATACAGCCTTTAACCAGGTGGGCAATTTCAGCTTCCGTGTCCGGATTGAGGACAACGAAGGGATATTCTACGCGCCAGTCCGTCGCATCCGTCACGTGAGATACACGGGCTAAACCATCAAATTGTATATTGTCACGTCGGGTATGACGTGCGAGCTTTTTGATTACATCCAGACGTAATTGTTTGGTGTAAACAAACTCGGCTTCAAAATCGACAATTGCTTGGCGTGCAGCGGCAATGACTGGTTCAACCAGCGCATTGTCCTGTTTGCGAGATTCAATTTCATTCAGCCGGTGATTTAATGCTTCGGTTAATGCGAGCAGGCGTTTTGGATTGGCAAGCAGGTCATCTTGCAGATACGGGTTGCGCGACACCACCCAGATATCGCCCAAGACTTCAAACAACATACGTGCAGAGCGCCCAGTACGGCGCTCGTCACGGAGTTGGTTGAGGATATCCCAGGCCTCACTGCCTAACAAGCGAATAACAATTTCGCGGTCAGAAAACGACGTATAGTTATAAGGAATTTCGCGTAAACGTGAGCTATTCATGAGCGCAAGTGGTAATTACCAAACCGCTATTTTAACAGCAACTGGCAGGATTTATAACCACTTCAAAGGACTGGTTAAGTCTGCGTTTGCACGCCTTCTTCCAATCCTGCTGCAAAGGTCAGTTGTGCCACGTTATCTTTCGCAAAAAATCCCTGGAAGTCACCAAATCGTTGTACATATTCAATGATGAGTGAAGAGAATTCCGAGGCAGACGAGAATATCTGTTTCAAACCTTCTTCACGCGAACCCACAGTGTTAAGCAGGAAGCCTTTGCCTTGTGCTGCAATGGCATCTACAACATAGTCTATATGCTCCTTACCATTGCGTTGTCCGTCTTTAACCGTGAGAGCGATATGATGCAAACGTGGACCATAGTTGCGTACAAAGTTTTCAGTTGGGCTGGGTAGTTTGTCCAGATGGTTAACGCAGTAAGGCAGGTTATTCGCTGTGAATACTTTAGCTGGGCTAGCGGATTCAGGCAGTGACTTAGAGTTTTTGGTGACATTGGTCGAGGAGTTCTGATCCTTAATGTCATAGCTGCCCCAATAGAAATAACTGGACAGAGCAAGGTATTCCAATATTGCTGATTCGCGGTTCTGACTATAAACGCGAGTTGCAAGGTGATCAATCGGTAAAATCAGATCATCTATGCCCAGACGTTCTTGCATTTCCTTGCCACGTTCATAGGCAGCCTGAACATTACTCAATATGACACACTCACCATGCTGGTACACACGTATGCCGTCGGCAGGCCGCTCCATATAACCCACTACGTTTTGCGTGTAAGGTGAAGGTTTGGATATGCTGACATTGACAGGTAAATCCAGTTCGGCAAGTTGGCCTATTGGGAAGAAACGGAATTCTCTGGCTTGCTGTTCGGCGACAACTTCATGTCGATTATGGGCTAGCAATATCTCGCCGACATAACGACTATGATGGCGGCGTGCACCTATAGGATAGATGTCATTAAGGTTACGGAATATATCGCTGTAGTCAGGGTCTTTGACTTCGCGCAACAGTATGTCGGGCGAGTTCATGTCTATGCGCAATACATGGGTGAAATGTTTGGGGCTGTCCAGGGTGACTAGGTAGTGGTACGGCGTCATCAATGATAATTCAGTGATGTATTCAATTGAATTGCCTGGTTCAACGGTAATAATCAAGGCTTCAATACCGCCTATCATGTCGGTTAGGCCGCAGCGTTTACGCTCATCAAGTACTCGTTGTAAATACTCTTCGAAAAAATCAGAGTTCTTTTTATCACCATAGCGTGGGTAATAGCTTGCGTTTAACATGTTACGTCCAGTTATTGAGGTTGGCGACGCAAATCTAGCGTCATAGGGAAACGGGGATTAATGGATTCAGCACGCACATCAACCTTGCCTGGGGTGTGACCATGATCCCAGAAGCGGCTACGACGGCGAGCTTCTGCCTCATTGGCATTGACTGGGAAAACGTCATAACTGCGTCCACCTGGATGGCTGATGTGATAGGTGCAGCCACCAATCGAGCGTTGGTTCCAGCTATCTACGACATCGAATATCAGCGGCACATGAGTGCCAATAGTCGGGTGTAATGCTGAGTGTGGTGCCCATGCCTTGTAACGAACCGCAGCTACAAACTCACCAGGAACGCCTGTCGCATGCAGTGGAACTAAACGACCATTACATGTGATTTGGTGGCGTTGATCAGTCATGCCGCTGACTTTGATCTGTACGCGTTCTACTGATGAGTCGACATAACGAGCAGTTCCGCCGCCGCCCATTTCCTCGCCTAATACATGCCAGGGTTCAATGGCTAATCGTAGCTCCAGATGCAAATTAGCAACTTGCAGCTCGCCATAGCGGGGGAAACGGAACTCCAGGAATGGGGCTAACCACGCATCATCGAAACCATAACCAGCATCACGCAAGTCGCGACACACTTCAGCCATGTCATGAGCAATAAAATGCGGCAGCATGAATTTGTCATGCAAACTGGTGTCCCAGTAGACCAGCTTGCCTTGATACGGAGTACGCCAGAACTTGGCGACCAAGGCGCGGATTAATAATGATTGAACCAGACTCATACGGTAATGTGGTGGCATTTCAAATGCGCGTAATTCGACAATACCTAGCCGGCCAGTTGCAGAGTCTGGTGAATAAAGTTTATCGATACAGAATTCAGAGCGGTGCGTATTACCCGTTAAATCCACTAACAAGTTACGTAACAGCCTGTCGACCAACCAGGGTTGCTGACTCTCTACCCCGGCTGGCAAATTTTGGCGTAGCTGTTCAAAAGCAATTTCCAGCTCATATAGATTGTCATCTCTGGCCTCATCTACACGCGGTGCCTGACTGGTAGGGCCAAGAAACTGACCAGAAAACAGGTAGGACAGTGCAGGGTGATGCTGCCAATAGGTGATCAGGCTTTGCAATACGTCAGGGCGGCGCAGGAATGGGCTATCAGCGGCTGAAGCGCCACCCAAGGTGATGTGATTACCGCCACCAGTACCCGTGTGGCGCCCGTCGAGCATGAATTTTTCTGTACCCAGGCGAGTTTGTCGCGCATCTTCATAGAGTGCTTGCGTGTTGGCGACCAGACTATCCCAGTTGGTAGATGGATGGATATTGACTTCAATTACACCAGGATCAGGCGTGACAGACAACGATTGCAAGCGTGGGTCACGTGGCGGTAAGTAGCCTTCAAGACGGATCGGCAAGTTGCGTTTTTTCGCGCTCTGTTCCACGGCAGTGACTAGCGTCAAATAATCTTCCAGCTTGGTCAACGGGGGCATGAATACATACAGGATGCCTTCACGTATTTGTATGGTTAATGCGGTATGGATGACCTCGGTCAGGATCTGCTGCTGTATTTCAGGCGCAGGTGTAATCACCAACTTTGCTGTTGGTGTGGTCTTGTCCAGTGGCGTACGCGGTGCAAACGGGTCTACGTCTGGTGTAATCTCACGCTGTTTGGGAGATACCCAAGGCAGGCTGCCGAGCGGTAAGCGATAACCCATAGGTGAATCACCAGGCAGCAGATGCAGCCGCATGTGGCGTAACGGCCAGCGACTGGATTTCCAGCCGGATTTGGCAGTTTCTTTCGCTTTAATTGGCAATACATAGCCAATGATAGTGCTGATACCTGCGCGCAGCTGTTGCGCCAGACGGCTGCGTTCATCGGGTTTGCTCAAGTCCGCCGTGTGCGGATCAACATTCGGGGGCAGACGACTTTCTGCATCCAGAGCAAGCCATGGGTCTTCGTAAGCAGGAATAAGATATTTATGACTCAGGCCTAATTGCTGACACAATTGCTTGGAAAAAGCGAATAGCTGTAATGCGGTGATTTTCCGCGCTTCATGCGCGACGAGCGTGTCATCCTGCCAGACCGGCACACCATCGGTACGCCAGAATGTTGTCAACGCCCAACGCGGTAAAGGCTCTCCTGGATACCATTTGCCCTGGCCAAAGTGTTGCGCACCACCATCTGCGAAACGTTTATGCAGCCGTTTCATAAGACCATGGGCAAGGTCGAGTTTATGCTCTCCGAGTGCAGCAATATTCCATTGAGGACTTTCCATGTCATCTATCGACACAAAGGTTGGCTCGCCACCTTGAGTCAGGCGTACATCATGGATTTGCAAATCGGTATCAATTTGTCGTCCTAATGCCTGTATGGTATCCCATTGTTTTTCAGTATAGGGTTTAGTAACGCGTGGGTCTTCGAATACGCGCGTTACTGTCATGACGACATCCAGCTCGGATTCGCATATGCTGGTCATGCCGCTCACAGGAGCGGCGGAGCTGGGCATGGCGGTTGCAGCAAGCGGGATGTGCCCTTCGCCAGTTAACAGTCCGGACGTGGCGTCTAAACCTACCCAGCCTGCACCGGGAATATATGCCTCGCACCATGCGTGCAAATCGGTGAAATCGACCGATGTTCCTGCAGGACCTTCGAGTGGCACTTCATCGGCAGTTAATTGAATCAGATAGCCAGAAACAAAGCGCGCAGCAATGCCCAAATGACGTAAGGCTTGCACTAGTAGCCAGGCGCTGTCACGACAGGAGCCTGAGCCCAAGGTAAGTGTTTCTTCGGGGCTTTGTACGCCTGGTTCCATGCGGATCAGGTAGGACACGCTGTGTTGCACAGCCTGATTGACCGCTACTAAAAAATTGTTGGTATTGATATCGTCTGGTAAACCAGCACGAAATTTCTCCAGCCAGGTATCAAACTGTTTACCACAGGTTTCCTTTAATAAGAACGGCGTTAATTCTGTATTAAGTATATCGGTGTAGGTAAATGGAAAATGCTCAGCCCATGGTTCGGTAAAAAAATCGAATGGGTTAATAATGGTAAGGTCCGCGACTAAATCGACCGTTACTTTTAATTCACGAGTTGGTTCTGGGAAGCTGACGCGCGCGACAAAATTACCATAGGCGTCTTGTTGCCAATGGATAAAATGATCCGCAGGTTCGATATTCAGCGAATATGCGGTAATGGGTGTGCGACTATGTGCAGCAGGCCTCAGTCGTATTTCATGGGGAGATAATACGACAGGGCGATCGAACTTGTAATGAGTCTGGTGATGTAGTGCGGCGCGTATAGTCATGATGGGAATAGTGGTTTGGAGATTGGACAACCCCATTCTGGATCAGGCAGTGAGGCAAATACACCACGCAAGCCTTCGCTCCAGCGTTGACTGATATTGGCAAAATAAGCATCGCCTTGGGTAATGTTGTATTGACGATCGAGGCACAAACTATCAGCGGTATAGCAAGCCAAATCTATGGGCATGCCAACAGAGATATTGCTGCGCATAGTGGAGTCAAATGATACCAGCACGCATTTAATGGCTTCCATGAGCGAGGTTTCAGCATGAATCACGCGGTCAATAATAGGCTTGCCGTATTTGGTTTCGCCTATCTGGAAAAATGGAGTTGCTTCAGTTGCTTCGATGAAATTGCCCTCGGCATAGATCAGAAACAGACGTGGTGGCTCACCAAGGATCTGGCCACCCAAAATAAAATTAGCCCCGATATCAACATTGCTTTGTATGAGAAACGTGCCATCGCGCTCACGTACTTCGCGCATACATTCCCCGAGCAGGGTAGCAACATCAAACATGGATTCCGCATTCCAGATGTTTTCCAGTTCAGGATGACGCCCACGTTGCTCCATTAAGTTCACTGCACTTTGGGTGATGGACAAATTGCCTGAGCTCAAAATGACGAGGGAGCGATCACCTTCTTTTACAAATGTACGCATTTTTTTGAAACTGGCAATTTGGTCAACACCAGCATTAGTGCGTGAATCGGAGGCAAATACCAGGCCAGCATTGAGTTTAAGGGCTACGCAATATGTCATCTTGGGTTTCATAAAGGGGTTAAATACATGATTATTGTACTTGCATCAGCATTTTTTGCATCGGTGATGGTGCAAATTCTTCACGTCGGGCTAAATAGCTGGTGTGAATTTCCTGACCTAACAAGTCAACTTTTTCTAAAAACTCAGTCAAATATTCATGTAAACCTTGCTGCGTAATGTCTTCAATACGACCAAAGTGCAGCGCCGCATGGAGTTCTCCGGCGCGACGGCGTGCTTCTCTGCCGCTAAAACCATTGATGATTTCCAGTGTGGTTTCAACTTCATTTAAACAGGCGTGCAGTGAGCGCGGCATATCTGCACGCAAAATGAGTAATTCCGCTACCTTTTGTGGCGTAATCACATCACGATAAACTTTGCGATAAGCGTCAAAGGCGCTGACAGATTTTAATAATGCACCCCATTGGTAGTAGTCTGCGGCACCGCCGACATCGTGAACGCTAGGCAACAGGATATGATATTTCACATCCAGTATGCGTGCAGTGTTATCGGCGCGCTCCAGGAAGGTGCCAAGACGAATAAAATTCAGGGCATCATCTTTGAGCATGGTGCCTAATGTGACGCCACGGAATAGGTGTGAGCGTTCCTTGACCCATTCGAAGAAGCAAGTAGGGCAGTCTTTTCCTAACGTGGGTATCATGCGATTAATTTCTAGCCAGGAAGCATTGATACTTTCCCACATTTCCGCGTTAATGGCTCCGCGTACCGAGCGGGCATTTTCACGTGCTGACATTAAGCAGCTATAGATGCTTGATGGATTGTCAGGATCTAAGGCAATGTAGCGGTTGACAGCTTCCGCTTCAACCAGTTCATGCTTGGCTAAATAGCCTTCAGCACAGCCAGCAATGTTGAGCGGTGCATACCACAGGTGCGTTTCTGCGCCTTCGCTGTCGTCGGGAAGTAGTGATGTTTTATGGGTGATGTCTAATACCCGGGCGGTATTTTCAGCGCGCTCAATGTAGCGCGCCATCCAGAATAAGTGATCTGCTGTGCGTGATAACATGTTAATCCTCCAATACCCAAGTATCTTTAGTACCGCCACCCTGTGACGAGTTGACGATTAATGAGCCTTCAGCCAATGCAACACGAGTCAGGCCGCCAGGTGCCAGTCGTATTTCTTTACCTGATAGTACAAATGGGCGCAAATCAACATGGCGTGGCGCAATGCCCGCCTCTACTAATGTAGGGCAAGTGGATAAGGCCAGCGTTGGCTGTGCGATAAAGTTGGAAGGATCTGCCAAAATCCGATCACGATAGTCGGCAATTTCTTTTGGTGTACTGGTTGGACCTACCAACATGCCATAGCCACCAGAGCCTTGAACTTCTTTCACCACTAATTCAGGCAAATGTGCCAGGACATAACTTAAATCGTCTTTCAGTTCCAACCGCCATGTTGGCACATTGGAAAGGATGGGTTTTTCACCCAAGTAAAACTCTATCATTGCTGGTACGTACAGATAAGTTGACTTGTCATCAGCAACGCCAGTGCCTACAGCATTGGCGAGGGTGACATTACCTGCGCGATAGGCTTTCATCAGGCCAGGTACACCTAGTGCAGAGTTGGGATTAAATACCGTGGGATCCAGAAAATCATCGTCAACTCGGCGGTAAATAACATGCACTTGCTGCGGACCTTCGGTGGTGTGCATATACACTTTATCGTCGTGTACGAACAAATCCTTGCCTTCGACCAGTTCCACGCCCATCTGGCTGGCTAGAAACGCGTGTTCGAAATAGGCGCTGTTATATGCACCTGGGGTCATGACTACAATTACAGGGTCGCTGATGTAGGGCGATGCAGATTCGCGCAACGTGTCATACAACATTTGTGGATAATGCTCGACCGGTGCGACCGAATGACCTGCAAACAAATCAGGAAATAAACGCATCATGGTACGGCGATTTTCTAGCATATATGACACGCCAGAAGGTGTGCGTAGATTATCTTCCAATACATAGAAATCGTTTTCGGTGACTCGTACTAAATCGATACCGGCGATGTGAGCGTATATTTGATTAGGTAAATCTACGCCTTGCATTTCTTTGCAATAAAGTTTGTTATCCAGTATTTGATGAGCAGGAATAACCCCTGCTTTGATAATATTCTGTTCGTGATAAATATCGTGAAGAAAGGCATTTAAAGCAGTAACGCGTTGTTTTAAACCCTGCTCTAGACGTGCCCATTCTTTGGAGCCAAAGACTCTGGGTACAATATCGAAAGGAATGAGACGTTCTGCACCAGCAGCTTCGCCATAGACAGCAAAGGTGATGCCCAGACGTCGGAATAACATTTCAGCTTCACGTTGCTTTTGCGCCAGAGCATCAAGTGGCAAGCTGAATAACTGACGGGCAATATTTTGATAATGATGTCGTGCGGCGCCTTCACTGGTGTACATTTCATCATATATTAATGTTACTGGTGCTGCAGGCGTAATTTCATCCATGATCGTACTCTTTGCTTTTGTCTGTGATTGGATAATCGCAAAGAGCGTGCCAATTATGGAGTTATTTATCTATATGTTTAATATAGATTTAATTTCGCATTGTTAATTGATACTGCAATTTTGCGACTATTTGGTGCGTATCTGTACATCATCGCACCAAATTAAGACATGCGTATTAATTTATCGTTCAGATTTGTAATATTTGGATTAATCACACGGTGTAACACAGGCATCTTTATCCAGCGTACCCATTTTTTTGAGTTTGCGCGCCATGTGATAGGCTAGTTTATCGACTGATGCAGGATTTTGTCCGGTGTAGAGTTGACGGTCAATTACAACATGCTCTTGTCCGGGTTGTGCAAAGCTTAATAATCCACCTAAATGAGTAATACGGTTAGCGAGTAAGTCAGGGAGTTGCGTGGCGAGTCCAGCAAGTTGTTCTTCTTCTGGACTAAAGCAGGTGAGTTGGTAACCTGCTAATAACCAATTGTCTTCGTGCTGTGCGGGTACTAAACCCGCTGGGCCATGGCAGATAGCGCCTATGAGTCCATTGTTGGCCAGAGTGCGCTTGACGAGTGTGCCCGTTGCTGCTGAGTCGATTAAATCTACCATAGGGCCGTGACCGCCTGGGAAAAATACTGCATCGTACTTAATACCAGTCAGAGCCAGGCGTTCCAATGACAATGGGGTACGCCAGCCATCAATTTCGTCGAGCTGCTCGCGCAGGTTGGCAATGCGACCTGAATCATGCTGGTGAAATTCGGGTGCGAAGCAGTTTTCATCGAGCGCAGCCGGTTTGCCCTTGGGGGTGGCGATGCTGACTTGATGGCCATGTTCGAGAAACAAATGATGTGCGGGCACAAATTCTTGCGCCCAGAATCCTGTGGGCATGTTGCTGCCGTCAAGCAAGGGTAATTGTTCGGCGGCGGTGAGGATGAATAAGACGTGTGCCATTATTGCAGCGCCCCAAATACCGTCTTGAGGATGCTGCTGCCATATTTGCTGGCCATGCCTGCAGTATATTGAACAGGGTTGGCACGCAACGCCTTTTCTTCATTACCTATAGTGAGGTATAAACCATCCAGCGTTTTTTGCGTGACATAGCGTTCTATGCTGGCATCTTCCTGTTTAACCAGACCAAATTGTGCCGCTTGTCCTGCGAGTTGGTTGTATTGTTGTGCCAAGCCCAGTTTTTGTGTGTAGCGAGTCACAATGGGAAGAAAAGTCTGCTGTAACTGAGTCTGCGAATTTTTGCGGAAGTATTCTGTGCCTGCAGTATCACCACCCATGAGGATGTTTTTGGCATCGGTGAGTGTCATTTTTTTGACTGCACTGACGAGCAGGTTTTTCGCAGCAGGCACTGAGGCTTCGGCAGCACGGTTGATAGTGAGATCAAGTTCGTCAAAGGCACGTCCCTGCCCTAAAGTGCGCATGATGGTTTCGACTTGTTGCATGGCGGGCGGGAGTGGTATCTTAATTTGTGGGTTGTTCATGAAACCATCTGTACGCCCGAGTTGACTAACGGCTTTGACTGCACCTTGTTCTAATGCTTGTTTTAAGCCACTATTCGCTTGTGTATCGGTGATGCTGTCTAAATTTGCAGCTAGCAGTGAGGTGCTGAAGAAAGTAGTCAGGAGAAATCCGATAATTTTAGACATGCTTGTATTCCTGAAAGGTTGCTAAATGGGTAGTAAACAATATCATAAGTTCATTATTTATGCTGTGCTGGGTGGGGTGTTGGCGGTATTGGTTTATATGGGCTTGACGCAAAAAGCCAGTGCGCCTGCGTTAACGATGACCACTTTATCTGGTCAGACATTAGACTTGGCGCAATACCGTGGTAAAACGGTGGTGGTGAATTTTTGGGCGACAAGTTGCCCCGGTTGCGTCAAGGAAATGCCGCAACTGGTCGATGTATATCAGCGTTATCATAGTAAAGGTCTGGAAGTTGTGGCCGTGGCGATGAATTATGATCCTGCCGAGAATGTCCGGCAATTTGCTGCTGAGCAGCATTTGCCATTTCCTGTGGTGATGGATACGCAAGGCGATATTGCACACGCATTTGGTGAGGTAAAGTTAACGCCAACCTCCTTTCTGATTGATGCTGATGGTCATATCGCAGAACAAACTATCGGCGACTTGGATTTTGCAAAATTGCGGCAGCGTTTGGATGGGGTGAAAACATGAATGAACAATATGCCTGGCGTAGCTATTTTGTTGTACAAGTGGATTACCAGTTATGGGCGAATGACAGGATGTTCGCTGCGCTAGGTTGTCTGGATCCTGTTGTGCGTCTGCAGGAACAAGGCCTGTTTTTTCATAGTATTCATCATACCGTTGATCATTTGTTGCTGGTCAACAAGCTGTGGTTTGCACGGCTGCGTGGTCAGTCAGGGCACGTCGACTTTAGTCAGATTACTTATCCTGACTGGGATCAGTTGATAGAAACGACACAAGCTAATTTACGTGAATTGCAACTCTGGTTGGAGGAGTGTGACGATACGTTTTTTGAAAGCGAGCTGGCTTATCTGACCAGTAAGGGTGAGCATGAAATTATGTGGGTACGTGATGTGCTTTCACATATGATGGATCATCAGGTGCATCACCGTGGGCAAATATCAGCGGTGCTGACGCGTTTGGGTTATCGTGCACTGGAAATGGATTATTTATATTACAAGCGTGAAATAATCGCTTACAGGCGTCAGCTGGCTGCTATTCCTTGAGCAAGGGCTGCACTAAATCTTCAAGCCGGCCGTAATAAACCTGGCCATCAATTTTATGACGTATAACGCCTTTTTTATCAATAATGAATGACATCGGCACCTTGTCAATTTTGCCAAATGCCTGCTGTGTTGTTGCATCAGCAATTGCAGCGGTGAAACTGTAAGCTTCCTGACGCATAAACTGGGCGACCAGTGCAGGATCGTCTTCAATCGAGAGGGCTAATATTTCCACGCCTTTGTTATGCCAGTCGCGGTAAAATGATTGTATCTCTGGCATCTCATGACGGCAATAGGGACACCAGGTTGCCCAGAAACTGACGATGACGACTTTGCCACGTAAATCAGATAATGCAATAACCCGGTTATCAGTCGTCGTGACGCTGAAATTATCAACAGGACGATGCTCTTCGCTGACCCAGGCGGGTGGTCTGAACCAGAAATAAACGATGAGCATGAGTAACACGGCCGTGAATGGGCTGGGTGTTAATTTTTTTACCCAGGGGTGCGTGGTTAAGTTTTTCAGCATAGGAGTGTTAAATTGTTGTGGATTAAAGCATTACATATCATTTTTGTAGCGAGCTGGTTTGCGGGCTTGTTCTATTTGCCGCGTTTGTTCGTTAATCATGCCATGGTAAACGATGCGGCAACGATTGCGCAATTTAAGTTGATGGAGCGTAAGCTATATAAATTCATGACTCCGCTGGGGGTGTTGGCACTGATATTTGGTACCTGGTTGTGGCTGCGCTATGGTTATTCAGGCGCTTGGCTGGATATTAAATTGGCATTGGTCGGTGTGTTAATCGCCTACCATTTATATTGTGGGCATCTGGTTCAAGTGTTTGCGCGTGATGAGAATAAACGCAGCCATGTGTTTTATCGCTGGTTTAATGAATTGCCTGTGTTGATTTTATTTGTGGTGGTATTTTTAGTGGTATTGAAACCGGAGTTTGCATGAGCAAAAAGCTAGAACAATTTTTCGCAACCTGTCCACGTGGACTGGAAGCCTTATTAGGTGAAGAACTGCGGGAATTGGGTGCGCAAGCTATTGCCCCAACTTATGGTGGTGTGGCGTTTTCGGGTGAGTATGAGCTGTGCTATCGCGCCAACCTGCATTCACGTCTGGCTAGTCGGGTTTTGCTGCGGGTAGGTGGTGGCGAGTATCGTGATGAGGAAGATATTTATCATGGTGCACTATCGTTTGACTGGCCGACTATGTTTAGCGTGGATAAAACTATAGTCGTGAAAATGACGGCGCAAAAAGCACCACTGAAAAGTCTCGAATTTACAACGTTGCGTATCAAGGATGCGATTTGTGACCGCTTTCGCGAAGCTACAGGAGAGCGTCCGAATGTCGATATACGTGAACCCGATGTGCGTATTCATGTATTTTTGACCGCAACAGAGTGTACCTTGTATCTGGATACTTCGGGACAGTCACTGTTTAAACGTGGTCTGCGTAAACAGGCAGGTGCTGCACCGTTAAATGAGAATCTGGCAGCCGGCATGGTGAAATTGTCTGGCTGGCAGCCTGGTACGCCGTTTTTCGATCCTATGTGCGGAAGTGCGACCATATTGATGGAAGCGGCGCAGGTAGCATTGAATATTGCGCCTGGTAGCCACAGGGATTTTGGTTTTGAAAAGCTGACAAGATTTGATCCTAAAGTCTGGCTGCCAATTAAGCAGGCAGCGATAGACGCCCAATTACCTGCAACTTTACAACCTATTTTTGGGCGCGATATGTTTGGCGACTCCTTGCGTGATGCGCAGGTAAACCTGGAAGCGGCAGGTTTGGCAGGTGTAATTCAGCTCAAGCAGGGTAATGTGATTGAAGTTCCTGCACCTGCTGACCATGGCGTGATTGTGACCAATCCGCCTTATGGGATACGCATTGGAGAACAGTCTGAGTTGGCGGAATTTTATCCGCAGTTAGGCAACTGGTTAAAGCAGAAATGCACGGGCTGGAATGCATATATTCTGTCGGCTGATATGAATTTGCCGAAGCTGATACGGCTGAATGCAACCAAACGTACGCCGTTGTTCAATGGCGCGCTAGAGTGTCGATTGTTTGAATACAAGATAGTGGCAGGTTCTGCACGTAAATAAAAAAATCCCGCTAAGAAGTTTAGCGGGATTTTTTATCGCAGGGCTATTTAGACAATATTCAGACTCTGTATTCCATCCATCACATCACGCCCTTTGGCTTCATGGCCTTCCAGTTTTATTTTCAGTCTGAGGTCGTTGAGTGAGTCGGCATTGCGTAGCGCATCTTCATAAGTAATCAGTCCAGCTTCATACAAATCAAATAGTGATTGATCGAAAGTCTGCATACCCATTTCCCGTGACTTTGCCATAATCGCCTTGATTTCATGGACTTCACCTTTGAATATCAGTTCGGAAATGAGCGGCGAGTTTAGCAATACTTCAACAGCGGCAATTCGTCCGGTTGTGCCTTTACGGGCGATCAGGCGCTGGGAGACAAAAGCTTTCAGATTCAGTGATAAATCCATGAGCAATTGCTGACGGCGCTCATCAGGGAAGAAGTTGATAATACGATCCAGTGCCTGGTTGGCCGAGTTCGCGTGTAGCGTGGTGAAGCACAGGTGACCTGTTTCGGCAAAGGCGATGGCGTATTCCATGGTCTCGCGGTCACGTACCTCACCGATAAGGATGACGTCAGGTGCCTGGCGCAGGGTGTTTTTGAGGGCTGAGAACCAGTTGTCGGTATCTATGCCGACTTCACGCTGAGTGATAATGGATTTTTTGTGTTCGTGTACATATTCAACAGGATCTTCGATGGTGATGATGTGATCCTGGGCATTTTCGTTACGGTGCCCAACCATGGCTGCCAATGATGTTGATTTACCAGAGCCTGTACCACCGACAAAAATAACCAAACCGCGTTTTACCATAGCCACGTCCTTGAGTACGGGGGGCAGATTAAGTTGTTCAAGTTTGGGAATGAGTGTGGTGATGGTACGCAGGACTAAACCTATACGACCTTGCTGGACAAATGCGTTCACACGGAAGCGACCTATCCCCTCAGGTGATATAGCAAAATTGGCTTCGTGCGTATGTTCAAAATCATGCCACTGCCTGTCATTCATGATACTGCGCGCCAGCTCACGGGTATGTGAAGGAGTGAGTGTCTGATTGGATACAGGCGCGATTTTGCCATCGACCTTGATGGCAGGGGGAAAACCAGCCGTGATGAACAAATCAGATGCGCGTTTGCTCAACATGAGTCTGAGCAGGTCGTGTACAGTTTTGAGTGCTTCCATGGATTATCCTAAGAACATATCTTTATTAGCGGCACGTGAGCGTGCTTCGCCGATGGAAATAATATTGCGCTTGACCAAATCTTGCAGGCATTGATCCAGCGTTTGCATACCAACATTCTGACCGGTCTGGATAGACGAGTACATTTGTGCCACTTTGTTTTCACGTATCAAGTTACGTATGGCAGGTGTACCTATCATAATTTCATGAGCGGCAACTCGACCTGTGCCATCTTTGGTTTTGAGCAGGGTCTGGGAAATAACGGCGCGGATAGATTCCGATAGCATGGAACGTACCATCTCTTTTTCTGCCGCTGGAAATACGTCTACAATACGGTCTATGGTTTTGGCAGCCGAGCTGGTGTGTAGCGTACCAAATACTAGGTGGCCTGTTTCAGCAGCGGTGAGCGCGAGTCGTATGGTTTCCAGATCGCGCATCTCGCCGACGAGAATAACGTCCGGATCTTCACGCAATGCGGAACGCAATGCATTTGAGAATGACAGTGTGTGAGGACCGACTTCGCGCTGGTTGATTACGCATTTTTTACTTTGATGGACAAATTCGATAGGGTCTTCAACGGTCAGGATATGGCCATATTCATTTTCGTTAACATAATCGACCATCGCCGCCAGCGTGGTCGATTTACCAGAACCCGTTGGGCCGGTGACCAATACGATACCGCGAGGGGTATCAGCAATGTCTTTGAAAATCTTGGGGGCGTTGAGATCCTCCAGTGTCAGGACTTTGCTTGGAATGGTACGGAATACTGCGCCTGCACCACGGTTCTGGTTAAAAGCGTTGACACGAAAACGCGCTAGTGTCGGGACTTCGAATGAAAAATCGACTTCTAAAGTTTCTTCGTAGATTTTACGCTGACCATCGTTCATGATGTCGTACACCATGTCGTGTACGGTCTGATGGTTCATGTCAGGCAGATTAATGCGTCTAATATCGCCGTGGACGCGTATCATAGGCGGTAAACCTGCGGATAAATGTAAGTCGGATGCTTTGTTTTTAACAGCAAATGCGAGTAATTCAGATATTTCCATTTAATGTATATTCCTCTTCGTTATTTTGAATTTTAGGTATTATGGACATAGTAAAAAGCACATTGCAAGCAGTTCAGGAAAGAATTGCGCAGGCGGCACAGAATGCTGAGCGAGATGTGAATGAAATTACCTTGTTGGCAGTGAGTAAATTGCAGCCTGTAGCGTCAGTTCGCGCATTGGCAGAGCAGGGTCAGCATGCCTTTGGCGAGAGTTATGTGCAAGAGAGTGTGGCTAAAATTCAGGCTTTACGCGATTTGGCATTAGATTGGCATTTTATAGGCCCTATTCAGCGTAATAAAACAGCGCAAATTGCTGCGCATTTTAGCTGGGTGCATAGCGTGGACAGGTTGCTTATTGCGCAACGTCTGTCTAACGAGCGTGCGAACCATGCTGCACCACTGAATATTTGCTTGCAGGTGAATGTAAGTGGTGAGGTATCCAAGAGCGGTGTTAGCATGGCGGAAGTGCCAGCGCTGGCAAGGGCTGTACAAAATTTGCCTAACTTGCATTTGCGCGGTTTAATGGCAATACCACGTGCAGAAGTGGATGAAAATAAGCAACGAGCGCAATTTGCGCTGGTGCGAACACGTTTTGAAGAATTAAATAATATGGGTTTGCAATTGGATACGCTGTCGATGGGTATGTCAGCTGACTTGGAAGCGGCGATCGCTGAAGGTGCGACTATCGTGCGTGTGGGGACGGCGTTGTTTGGGAAAAGAGAAGGATAGTCATGCAGGTGGTATTTATAGGTGGTGGCAATATGGCCACGGCGTTGATTTCGGGTTTGCTGCGGGAAGGGGTGACAGCAGGTCACATCCAGGTTGTTGAACATAACGAGCAGGCACAGCAGCGCCTGCGTAGTGAGTTTGGTGTGCGCGTGGTAGCGCAACTGGAGTCTGCTATGCTGGCTGTTGATGTGATAGTGTTGGCCGTGAAGCCACAGCAATTACCTGAGGTTGCAGCTGCATTGGCGCCTATGCTGACCTCGCAAGTCGTAGTGTCGATTGCAGCCGGAATACGCATTGCGAATTTATCTGCATTGCTGGGTAATTATCCTATTATTGTTCGCGCTATGCCGAATACGCCGGCGATGGTGGGTGCGGGTGTGACGGCATTATTTGCAGCATCTGCGGTTAATGCCCATCAACGTCTGCAAGCCGGGGTGATACTGGAAGCCGCAGGCAGCGTGGTTTGGCTGACTGAGGAAACATTGATGGATGCGGTAACGGCTGTGTCCGGTAGCGGCCCAGCTTATGTGTTCATGTTTATGGAAGCGATGCAGCAGGCAGGTATGGAGTTAGGCCTGACAGCCGATGTAGCACGGCAGCTGACCCTGGAAACGTTTGCGGGTGCGGCCAAATTGGCGGCGAATAGTAGCGAGGACCTGGCGCAGTTACGTGCGCGGGTGACGTCAAAGGGAGGAACAACTGAGCAGGCAATTTTGACGATGCAGACGCATGCAGTTCCTGAAGCTATTGTGGCGGCCGTACATGCTGCGGCCCAACGCTCTAAAACACTAGGGGAGGCATAGATTCTGTACTATGGTAAGCTATGATTAATCAAGCACTTGCTTTTATTTTGCAAAACGTGATCAATTTGTTTTTGATTGCCTTATTGTTGCGTGTATATATGCAATGGGTGAGAGTACCATTTAAAAATCCGTTTTCTCAATTTATCGTTAAATTTACGGATTTTGCTGTGAAGCCGGTTCGGCGGATAGTGCCAGGATTATTCGGTCTGGATATGGGCACCTTGTTATTGGCGATATCTTTGCAATTGTTGTTAACCTTTGCATTGGGCTGGTTATCAGGTTTTCCATTTGCGGTGGTAGGAGCGTCTGTGCTGTTGGGATTCGGTTTGCTGGCACTGGTGTCCTTGTTGAGTTTAATGTGTTACGTATTGATGGGTCTGGTTGCGGTGGTGGCTGTGCTGTCGTTGGTTAATCCTTACTCGCCTTACATGGTGGTGTTTGACTCTTTGACTCGACCAGTGTTGGGTATTTTCCGCCGTTGGATACCGTTGGTGGGCAATGTGGATTTATCACCTGTGGCTTTTTTTTTAGTGATGCAGTTTTTAGTGGCTTTTCCACTTGCTTGGTTGGCGATGTTAGCTCGTCAGTTAATGTAACAAACTAAGCGATAATAAAAAATTGGGGTTGGGCATGAGCGATAGCAGGTTAGACATAGGGGTTGCGCAATATCAACAGCGCCGTGATGGAATACTGGCAGCGCTGGAATCTTATCGTCAGTGGCTGGAAAAATATACCGATGATGCGCCAGAGCAGAATTTGCGCTTATATGATTTATCAGAAAGTTTAAAACGCGATAAATTAATGTTGGCGTTTGTGGCAGAATTTTCTCGCGGCAAATCAGAGTTAATCAATGCCCTGTTCTTTTCTGATTTTAAACAGCGATTGTTACCGTCTGATGTCGGTCGCACGACGATGTGCCCAACGGAATTGTTTTTTGATGCCGATAGTGACCCCTATTTGCGATTATTGCCCATAGAAACACGTCTGCGTGATGATACGATTTCATCGTTAAAACGTAAGCCAATAGAGTGGAGCACGGTTAAGCTGGATCCATCTGATGTAACGCAGGTGAGTAAGGCTTTAAGTGCGTTGGCAGACGTAAAACGTATCTCTATCGAAGATGCTCAGGCACTGGGCTTATTTAATGCCGATGATGCGCAACGCTCGACCGACGGTAAAGTGGAGGTGCCGTCCTGGCGTTATGCCATGATTAATTTCCCGCATCCTTTGTTGAAAAGTGGGCTGGCTATATTGGATACCCCTGGATTAAACGCGCTAGGGGCGGAACCTGAGTTAACGATGAACACCATTCCGAGTGCGCATGGCGTCTTGTTCCTGTTGGCAACGGATACGGGTGTTACGCGGTCTGATCTGGAAATATGGGAAAATAGCGTACGTCATCATGCTAATCATCACGTAGCAATTTTGAATAAGGTTGATATGTTATGGGACGATTTAAAATCTGAAGATGAAATTGCCGCAGGAATTAAAAAGCAAATTGCGCAAACTGCACATGAGCTGAATTTACGCGAAAATCAGGTACTGGCATTGTCTGCGCAAAAGGCGTTGGTAGGAAAAATTCGTGGTGATAAAGCTCTGATTGCACGTTCAGGGATTGCTGCATTGGAAAGTTTGCTGGTTGATGACATTATTCCTGCGCGTCAGGCTATTTTGTATAAATCGGTTTGCGGTGAGATACAAACGATGGCTAATCAGTCACGTCAAGGTGTAGCCATGCAGCTGGATGGTGTGCAGCAGGATATTGAGCAATTGAATAGTTTTTCAGGAAAAAATCGTGAAATAGTGACAGGTCTGCGTGATAAGTTGATTAAAGAAAAATCAGCTTATGATGGAACCACGATGAATTTCAAAGTGACGCGCAATGTGATTCAGGAACAGGGAAGAGTATTGCTTAATCAGCTGTCTGAAGATGTGCTGGAACAAATGCTGGTGGCGGGGCGCGCGGAACTAGAAGATCGTTGGACTACACCCGGCCTGGTCAGAGGCATGGAGGATTTGTTTGCGAAGATTGCGTTGCGTTTTCATGATGTTGAGGCAAGCTCAATCAGAATCGTTGAGTTGCTGGATGCGGCCTATCTGCGTTTCCATCAGGAACATGGCTTTCCTTTACTGAATCCACCGCAGTTAAATATGGAAATTTGTAGACAAAAATTGGGTGTGTTGTTGCATCAAGTGGAGCAGTTTGGCAGGGATCCAGCGAATTTGATGCTGGAAAAACGCTTCATGGTTAAAAAATTCTATTTGAGTCTGGTTGCAGAAGCGCAAGGGATGTTCGTGTTGGCAAGAACTGAGGTCGATGCCTGGTTACGGCGTAGTCTGGATCCCGTTGTGATGCGTATTCGTGAACATAAGAAACTGTTAGAAACTCGGATTGAGAATATCAAACAGGTGCATGCCAACCTGGATAATTTGCAAGCCAGGACAATTGCACTCAAGTCGCAGCAAACCGGATTGGCATTGCAGCAGCAAAGCATTAACATGATCGTGCAGCAACTGAATGATATCGGTGTATGTGCGGCCTCATCAGCGTGAGCATGGGGCTGATTCTGTATGCAGCGGTGTAGCTATGTTTGGGATATTGAATGTGTGGCTTGGCGTAATCATAGAATGATCGGCGATATAGATGAAAACAATAATTAATGATCAGATGAAATTTGTCGTAGCCAAGTTATCGGGTATACCCAGCAGGCTGTGCGGAATATTTATATTACTAGGCTTGAGTATTACTCCTGCATTTGCGATAGGTCTGGGCGCGGCTCAGCTTAAGTCGGCATTGGGGCAACCATTAAATTTGTTAATACCGGTGATTTCAGCTACGCCTGCAGAATTGGATAGTGGTTGCTTTGCATTAGTTGCAACAGGGCGTGATGATAGTGGATTGCCTACGATTTTGAAGGCGAAGTTAATGGTACAGCGGCGCGATGATGACACCGCTTTTTTGCGATTGACGACTAACTACATTGTTAATGATCCTGTGGTGGCTTTTGCGATCGAGTCACGTTGTACAGGCGTAGTGAAGCGTGAATATATGGTGTTGCTGGATGTAGGCAGCCCTGTTGATACGCCAGTAGTGCAATCTGTTGAGTTAACAAATGCAGCGATAAAATCTCCTATAGCCTCCCCTGTGCACCCAATACATTCTGCCCGTGTAAAATCTGAGGGTCGGACTCGACCAGCATCACATTATGTCAGTAGCATGCGTACCGAGATCGCAACTGCAACGCCAGAACTCAAGCTGAGTTCTGATCTGCAGTGGCTGCCTGGTCAGCATCCATTGACCGCTGAGCAGTTAAGTGACCTCAAGCGTATGCGTAGTAAGTTGTCGATAGATGCTGGTGGTGATACTGGCACAGTAGATAATTTACAGGATGATATTGTTGCGACTCAAAAGCAGCTGGCACAGGCAAAACAGGAACTGGCGCAGTTGCGTAGCCAAATTGTGCAGGCTCATGTTGCAAGTGAGCGGGCTAAAACGCCTAGTGCACCGAAGCAAGCAACAGTGATACCGGCTTCTTCTTCATCCCTGTTTGTGGTGTGGATGCTGGTTGCTGGCGTAGTTATACTGTTGCTGGTTTATGTATTTATGTTTAGAAGACGTCGTCAATTGCCGGATTTTGATCAGGCAATAGCGCTGCCAGAGCCCGTTGTGTCAACTGTATCGCATTCGACTGTTGCTGTCGGTGATGATGTGGATGAAGACATGCACATCGCTGTCCGGGATGATTTTTTAATGGAAGATTTGCCCGGAAAATCCATGTCGGTTGGGAAATCCAACATGGAAAAAATGACGTCAGACAGTCTGTCCGTATCAAACTTAATGCGGGTTACCGAAGAAGCAGAGGTGTTTCTGGAGTTGGGTTATCCAGATAGAGCTATTAAAGTGTTGACTGATGATATTGAGGCGCACCCTAGAAATAGACCTTCAGTCTGGCTAATGTTATTAGGAATTTACCGGCAGCAAGACAACAGGCAGGCATTCGATGAAGCGCTAGTTGCCTTTAATGCGGGTTTTAATTTGGTCTCACCTACTTGGGATGATATTTTGCTTCCTGAACAGGAAGGTGAAGGGTTGCTGACAATGCCGCATGTGCTTACTAAAGTTATAGCCTTGTGGCCTAGCCATGAATGTCATGATTATTTGAGTGAATTGTTGTATGACGACAGGAATGGAACGCGTCAGGGCTTCAGGCTGGATGTTTATCGTGACATTATCTGGCTTAAAGAAGTGTGGGCAGTGTTAAGTCAGCCCGAATCACAAATTGCAGAAGATGTGGCCGCAAACGATATGCTGGATTGGGACTTGTAGCATTTTTTCTTGCATGTTGTACAACAGCGCAGCTTTCGGCTGCCCTGTTAACTTAAACCTAGAAACGGCAGTTGACCGCTAATTTTTTGAGTTAACATCATCATACTTAACGTTTATTTTGGGGGTTCGCCTGTCACTTGTTTGGTGACTACGCTACACGTTGAATTACACACCCCTCACGGCACATGGCGGCGTTGCTCCGCACCTGAATGGAATGACCATTCAGGTTTCTCGCGCCTTGCCCTGCACCGCGATGCACGCACACTTCAACGTGTCCAACTGCCGTTTCTAGGTTAAATCAGTATGATGTCGTACTGTTCTTGCGAGTAGCAGGTTTCTACTTGTAATGAAATCGGTTTGGCAATGAAATCACCCAGTTGCGCAAGATTCTGTGACTCTTCGTCCAGGAATAAATCAATGACAGTTTGTGAAGCTAATATACGGAATTCTTTGGCATTGAATTGCCGTGCTTCACGGACTATTTCCCGTAATATCTGATAACACATAGTCTTGGCCGTTTTTATCTCACCTCGTCCCTGGCAAGTAGGGCAAGGCTGACAAAGAATATGCGCCAGGCTTTCACGCGTGCGCTTACGCGTCATTTCAACCAGACCCAGTGGCGAGAAATCATGTACGGTCATGCGCGTATAGTCGCGTGACAGGGCTTTTTTGAATTCCAGAAACACTTCTTGTTGATGATCGCGATTATCCATGTCGATAAAGTCGACTATGATGATGCCGCCTAAGTTGCGTAAACGCAGTTGCCGGGCGATGGTTTGAGCGGCCTCCAGATTGGTTTTAAATATGGTGTCATCGAAATTGCGTACGCCTACGAAACCGCCCGTATTGACATCTATGGTAGTCAGCGCTTCAGTTTGGTCAATAATCAAATAGCCGCCCGACTTTAAATCAACACGTCTGGCGAGCGCTTTTTCTATTTCGGCTTCTACCGCATATAAATCAAACAGTGGCCGGTCTGCGGCATAGTGATGCAGTTTGTGCAGCACTTCTTGCGTATAGCTCTGCGCAAATTCCTGCATCTTCTGGAAGTTCTCACGTGAATCTATCAGTATGCGAGAAGTTTCATCGTTAGAAAAATCGCGCAGCACACGTAATGCCAGATTCAAATCTTGGTACAGCAAGGTCTTGGGTGCCGCAGTGCGGGCGCGCGTCTGTATGTCTGCCCACAAACGACGCAGATAATCGACGTCGGCCTGTAATTCTGTTTCACTCGCTTGTTCAGCCAGCGTGCGGATAATAAAACCGCCTGGTTCGTCGGCTGGGATCAGACTTTGTAGCTTTTGTTTGAGCTGCTCGCGCTCAGTTTCATCTTCGATTTTCTGTGAAATGCCAATATGCGAATCTTGCGGCAAGTAAACCAGAAAGCGACCTGCAAAGCTCATTTGTGTGGAAAGCCGTGCGCCCTTAGTGCCTATCGGGTCTTTGATAACCTGCACCATGATGCTTTGACCTTCAAACAGTATGCGCTCTATGGGGCGATCTTCATTGCCATTTTGTCTCTCTTCCCAAATGTCTGCTACGTGCAGGAAAGCAGCCCGCTCTAAACCGATGTCAATAAAAGCTGATTGCATGCCAGGCAGCACCCGGCAAACTTTACCAAAATAGATATTGCCGACTAAACCGCGTTGACTGCTGCGTTCTATATGCAACTCTTGCACCACGCCCAAGTGCATGACAGCAACTCGGGTTTCTTGTGGCGTGATGTTAATCAGTATCTCTTCGCTCATAGGGATTTTGTTGTCAGATAAGATTGTAATAAATTGGCTGTTTCATATAAGGGTAAGCCCATTACGCCGGTATAGCTGCCGCTTAAATGGGAAATAAAAACTGCTCCCCGGCCTTGGATGGCGTAGCTCCCAGCTTTGTCCAGCGGTTCGCCAGTGGCGACATAAGCCGCGATTTCCGCATCGGTCAGTGTTTTAAATCGTACTTCCGATATGCTGGTAAGGTGGGTGAGCGTGTCTTGATAGCACAGCGCAACCGTCGTCATAACTTGGTGGATGCGGCCTGACAGCTGTGCCAACATTTCTTTGGCATGAGCGGGTGAAGCAGGCTTGCCAAAAATGGTGTCGTCCAGTGTCACCATGGTATCTGCACCCAATACGGGATGCCTGGGCAAATTGCGTTGGCAGACACGCTGCCAGCCTACCTGTGCTTTGGTAATGGCAATGCGTTCTACATATTCGGCCGGAGATTCACCCGGCATGGGCGTTTCATCAACATCCAGGCGCCCAACTGATTCGCGTAATAGCAATACATCATAATGCACCCCCATTTGCGTCAATAGTTCGCGGCGACGGGGGGAGCGTGAAGCAAGGTAGATGCGCTTGGCGGTATTATTCACGATGGTATGGATGATTCTGAGTAATGCTCCATGCACGGTAAAGTTGCTCTGCGAGGAGCACTCTTACCATGCCGTGTGGTAGCGTGAGTTTAGATAATGCAAATAATTTATTGCCTCGTTGCTTGATGTCTTCGTGCAAGCCATCTGCACCACCGATAATAAAGCAGGTATCACGACCTGCACTTTGCCAGTCGTTAAAATGCTGAGCCAGTGCGACAGTGGTGAGTTGTTCACCATGTTCGTCTAACGCCCATATTGTGCTGTCTTTGGGTAAGGCTGCAATAATTCGATCGCGCTCTGCTGTTTTAATTTGCTCGGCTGTCTTACCTGTGGCACGTTTTTCTGGTTTTAGTTCTATCAGATTTATCATCGCTTCGCGGGGCATGCGTTTGGCATATTCGTCAAAGCCTGCTGCTATCCAGACCGGCATTTTTTGACCGACAGCGATGATGTTTAGCTTCATGATTTAGCTGGTGCGGCGATTACGTTGATCTGCTGCAGCGCTCCACAAAGCTTCCAAATCATAGTACTGGCGAACTGCAGGCTGCATGATATGGACAACAATGCTACCCAAATCAAGCAAAACCCATTCGCCTGAAGTTAAGCCTTCTATACCTTGGTCGGGTACGCCTAATGCTTTTAATTCAACTTGAACGTTGTGTGCAATTGCTTTGGTCTGGCGGGTAGATTCTGCGCTGGCGATTATCATGCGTTCGAACAATGCGCTTTGTTTGGATACATCGAGTACAACAATATCTTGTCCTTTGATATTTTCGATAGCGGTCACCACGGCTGCGGCGATCTGGTCTGTGTTCATTTCTGTGTTCATGTAGCTTCCGGTAAATAAAGTTGATGGGTGTGGATGTAGTCTAAAACTGCATCAGGGAGTAAATAGCGAGGATTGCGTCCACCGCGTAAGGTATCACGAATATGAGTTGCCGAGATGTCTAATGCGGTAATCGGGCGCATGACGATCAATCCTGCTGCACATGATTTGACATCATCTGGGTGGGCTAAACGTTTTTCCAGCTCATCGCGTAAAGCTTCGGGCATGTTGTCTTTCCATGTGCTCTGCGGGTAACCTGGGCGATGGGCGATGGCAATGTGACTTAAATCAAACAATTCGCGCCAGCGATTCCAGTTTGTAAGCCCTAGAAAAGCATCTGCACCTAAAAGTAAACATAATGGCTGAGTTGTGCCAAATGATACGCGTAATGAGTGTAAGGTATCTACTGTATACGACAGGCTGGGCGAGACCATTTCTCGAGTGTCAACGACAAAGCGCGCATTATTGGCGGTTGCCAGTTCCACCATGGCCAAACGATGTGCAGCATCCGTACGCGGCATACTGCGATGTGGCGGTGTGCCTGCTGGAATGAAGCGGATTTGTGCCAGATTAATCTGTTCTGCCATTTCTTCCGCTAAACGCAAATGACCGAAATGTATCGGGTCAAATGTGCCACCAAAAATGCCGATGGGCGCTTCAGCCACGCACGTGCCCGTCGCCCAAAACTATCCACTTTTGAGATGTCAGGCCTTCCAGGCCAACAGGACCACGCGCGTGGATTTTATCAGTGGAAATGCCGATTTCCGCACCTAGCCCATATTCAAAACCATCGGCAAAACGTGTCGAAGCATTAATCATCACACTGCTGGAATCGACTTCACGCAAGAAACGACGGGCGCGAGTGTAGTCTTCGGTGATGATGGCATCCGTATGTTGCGAGCCATAATGATTGATGTGGGTGATAGCGGCATCCATGTCATCCACGACGCGGATGGAAATGATGGGCGCCAAATATTCTGTATGCCAGTCTTCTTCGGTTGCGGTGACGATATCTTTGAGCAAAGCACGTGTGCGTTCACAGCCGCGCATTTCCACATTTTTGCTGGCGTAGATTGCGGCGATTTTTGGCAGGAATTCAGCGGCTACTGCACTGGCAACAAGCAAAGTCTCTGTGGTATTGCAGGTACCGTAACGGCTGGTCTTGGCGTTGTCTGCTATGCGTATGGCTTTATCCATATCAGCTTTGTCATCCACATACACATGACAAACACCATGCAAATGCTTGATGACAGGAATGCGGGCGTCATTCATCAGGCGTTCTATCAGCCCTTTGCCACCACGTGGCACGATGACATCAACGAATTCGCGCATGGTAATCAGTTCAGCTACTGCAGCGCGGTCAGTGGTGTTAATGACTTGCACGGCAGTTTCAGGCAGGCCAGCAGCAGCCAGTCCCTCACGCACGCAGGCGGCGATGGCTTGGTTGCTGTGCAGTGCTTCAGAGCCGCCACGGAGTATCGCGGCATTGCCTGATTTCAGGCACAGACCAGCAGCGTCAGCGGTGACATTTGGACGCGCTTCATAAATTATGCCGATGACACCTAATGGCACGCGCATCTTGCCGACTTGTATGCCGGAAGGGCGGTATTTTAAATCGGTGATTTCGCCGACTGGGTCAGGCAGTGCGGCGATCTGGCGTAAACCTTCTGCCATGCCTGCAACTGATTTTGCATTCAGTGACAGACGATCCAGCAGCGCGGCATCCAGGCCATTTGCGCGTGCAGCCGTCATGTCAGTTTCATTTGCAGCGAGCAAAATGGCGCTGTCACGCTCTATTGCATCAGCCATGGCTAGTAGTGCTTTATTCTTTGCATTGCTGTCGGCGCGGGCGATAGCACGAGAAGCCGTGCGTGCCGCTTGCCCAACTTGGTGCATATAGGTTTTAATGTCCATCTCTAGCATCATCTTGAAAACTAAACTTTAATTTTAACTCAAAAATGCGACTCTCTAATCTTTTAATCGGTTTAATGCTTGCGGGTATGGGTGCAATTACAGCTCATGCGCAAAGTGGTCTGGATGCACAGCAGCTGGCGCAGTTAAATTCACCTCAGTTAGCGCTGCAGCAATTGCAAGGGGCTAATCTCAGTGATGACGAATTGCGTTTGAAATGGCAGTTGTTGGCGCAAATGGATGATGCGGAAGCTATATTGCAAGCAGCATCGACATTGCCGAAAAATGCACCGCCGGATGTGGCGCGTTTGTGTAATCAGGCGGCAGCACATGCGGCGCTGCAACAAGGAAATGGCGTGTTGTCGCGTTCTTATTTGGCTGCGTTATTAGCCGATAGAACACTGGATACCACTGTATATCAACAGGCTCGTGCGGCGGTGGTACGAAGTTATTTGCTACCGCCTTTGGGTAACGAGGTTGCCAGTGTGATGCTGCGCTATCAGCAAGATTTTGGTAAAGATAAAGCTTTGTTGCAAAGCTATGCACTGGCGATGTTGCAAGCGGGTCGGGCAGATGAATTAAAGTGGGCGCGCAGCCAACTGGACGATACTGATGCTGTTGCTGAATTAATAGATATCTCAGCTGGGCAATTTACTGATGATCAAAGTAAGCTGCGTTTGCAGGCCGCTATTCTTGCGGCGAAAGATGCGGCGCGTTTAACGTTGCTGCGCAAATTAGTCAGTGCATACAATGCGCCTGATTTGTTGGCGCAGATAGATGAGCGTCTGCTGAATTTGCCTGAAGCGCAAATTACAGCCGATAAAATTTGGGAAGAATATCGCAGTTTGACGCAAACATTAGGTAATGTGCGTCTGCTGCTGTTTGGTTCGGATGCGGGCTGGGCTGATCTGGCCAAGGAGTCAGAAACAACCAATCCTATGATGGCGCGTGCAGTGTGGGCGTATCTGGCGCGTAGTGCTAAAGATGCAAATTTACGCCAAACCGCACAGCAGCAATTATTGACGCAATTGCATGCGGCAAAACTGGACAGGACAGCGTTGCGTTTGTTTGCGTCAGCCTGGCCTAATTTGCCAGCCAGTGTATTTAACGCTGATACGCGTTATCAGTTAGGTGCGGTAGCATGGGCAGAAAATCAGCCCGCTGTGGCAGTAAATTTATGGCGCGATTTACCTGCACCACCACAAGCGGTGGCTGTGGCAGATTGGCAAGTACAGCGCGCACGATTATTTGCGCGTCAGGGTTTGTGGCCGTTGGTGGCGGATGCCGTGTATGCATGGATACCACTTGCGGATACTGCGGTGGAAAGTGTGCGCTGGCAGATGCTGAATGTGGCATTGCAGATGCCGCAAGATAGCAGCGCTTTGCTCATTAAATTGTTACCAGTGCTGAACCCGGCGCAACAGCGGGTAGCCATGCAACGTTTGGGTGCAATTTCTAGTAATGATAAGGAAGCCGCTACCTGGTTATTGAATGCGGCGGAGAATGCGCACGATGAAGCGGCATGGCAGGCGCGCCTCGATGCAGCTGCGCGACTGAAAAAGGCGGGGCTGTTGCTGGATGCAAAACAACAATACCAGGCAGTATTGGCGGGTAGTGATGCTGCGGCTCAGCGTGCCTTGGCAACTGACGCGCTGGCTGATTTTTAACCATGCAATATCAGGCTGTCATAGCTGCTCCATTCGCGCACTTGGGGGTGATGTTTGATCAGTCTGGTATCCAGCGTATCGACTTTTTGCCCATGGCCACGCCGCTGTTGGCAAACGGTCATCCACATATATTCGCGCTAACGCAGGCGCTGGATAAATATTGGCAAAATGCGGAATATCAACCGTTAGCCGATGTGCTGGTGTCATATTCAGCGACCCCGCATCAAGCCCGAGTATGGCAGGCGCTATTGGCGATTCCTGTCGGGTGTACACGCTATTATGGTGAAATCGCAGCGCAAATTACATCCAGTCCACGTGCTGTAGGGCAGGCTTGTGGTGCGAACCCTTTGCCCATACTCATACCATGTCATCGTGTTGTCGGTAAGGCCGGCGCGGGTGGTTTTATGCATAGTCGTGATGAATTTGTGCTGGCTTACAAGCAATGGTTGTTGAATCATGAGCGTGGATAATCAAAGTCTGATTGATAATTTTTGTGATTTGATCTGGCTGGAAGACGGCTTGTCGGCTAATACCTTGCAAAGTTACCGGCGTGATTTAACACAGTTTGCGACCTGGCTGGATGGGAAATCTTTGCTAGGTGTGGAGCAGTCGGATTTGCAGAGTTATATGTCTGCGCGCTATCAGATGCGTACCAGTCCACGCAGTACAGCGCGTCAGTTATCAGCGTTAAAGCGCTTTTATCGATTAGCGTTGCGTGACGGGCGGATTGCGATAGACCCTACCTTAAAAATTGATACGCCTAAACTTCCGCATAGTTTGCCTAAAAGTATGAGTGAGGTGGAAGTCGAGGCTTTGCTGGCTGCGCCTGCGGGTGATGATGCGATGGCGGTGCGTGACCGGGCGATGCTGGAGTTGCTCTATGCCACGGGTCTACGCGTGTCTGAATTGGTGAGTATTTCGCTGCGTCAGGTTAATCTGGATATGGGTGTGGTGCAGGTCGTCGGTAAGGGTAGTAAGGAGCGTCTGGTGCCTTTGGGTGAAATGGCCGCAGATGCACTGACGTTGTATTTGACAACCGCACGTCAGGCTTTATTGCATGGGCGAGTGACTGATGATTTGTTTGTCACTGAGCGTGGCAGCGCGATGACTAGACAGGCGTTCTGGTATTTGATCAAGCGCCGTGCACGGCAGATAGGTATGGCTAAGCCACCGTCACCGCACGTGTTGCGTCATGCCTTTGCTACGCATTTGCTGAATCATGGTGCAGATTTGCGTGTGGTGCAGTTGCTGTTAGGGCATGCGGATATTGTGACTACGCAAATTTATACGCATGTGGCACGTGAACGACTGAAGCAGTTGCACGCCAAGCACCACCCTCGAGGGTAGCGCTTTAATGAAACGCTTTTATCAGCAGGCTTATGCTACTGCCTAGTAGTAATACGCCTATCAGTTTCATCATTTTTTCACGGGTGAGCCCGATGTGGGCGCGATTTCCGAGAGTCAGGCCAATGGCGACGATAGGCATGGCTGCGAAGTATGACCAGAATAAGCGCGTATCCGAGAATAAGCCTGCATAAGCGAAGCTGCCGATACGCAATGAGCCTTCTACTAAAATCAGGCCTGAAAAAGTTGCGCGTAATGCCGTTTTGTCACTGATACGATGTCCCAGATAAATGATGTAGGGTGGGCCACCTGTGCCGAATAAGGCGCCTATAGTGCCGCCACCGAGTCCCGCAGGGATTGCCCACCACCGTGAGATAATTTTTTCGCCGTGCAGGTTGAGTAGTGAGCGTATGCCAAAGATGGCAACAAAAATTGCCAGCGTGATCAGCATGGGTTGCAAAGGCAGGCTGGTGAGCAGGTGTGTTCCTAGCGTGATGCCGATTATGCTGAGCGGTATGAGGGTGCGTACTTCACGCCAGTTTACCTGGCGCAAATTGACCCCACTCAGTAATATGGATGCAGAAAAATCCAGCAGCAGCATTAAAGGCACCACAAATGTCAGTGGCAGCCATAGTGCTAAAATAGGAATGGCGATTAGGCCAGAACCAAACCCGGAAATGCCGCGGATAAAATAGGCGATAAGCAGGGTGATGCAGGAGTATGCAATATATTCAGTACTCAAGCTGGATTGCCGCGTTCTATGCAAATACCAAGTTGCTGTATGCCTGGTACTACTGCAATTTTGGTGACACAAACTTTAGTCCAGGGCGATTTGAATTCAGTGAGTATGAGTTGTGCAATATGCTCGGCCAAGGTTTCAACCAGTTGAAATTCTTTTTGCAGAACCGTGTCCTTGATTCGTTGTGCGACTTCGGCGTAATTGATGGAGTCAGCAACGTTGTCAGTCAGATAGGCGTGATTGTTCGCCAGCCCTATTTCCAAGTCTAGCTGTACCGTTTGCGGTAGTTTACGTTCCCATTCGTAAATGCCTATTATCATTTGCAGTCTGAAATCACGTAAAAACAGCTTATCCATGAATGTATGCCTAATTGTAAAAGACCCTATTCTAACTCAAAGCGGTTTTGCTTTGCGGTTACAATAGCCTTTAATTCATCTAATGCAGAGTTGTCATGTTAGTTATTCCAGAGATCAAACCCAATCAATCCATAGACTTACTCAAGGCGTTACACATCCTGACGCGTGATGGCAAGCTGAATCAGGACAGCCGACGCAAACTAAAGCAGGTCTATCATCTGTATCAATTCATAGAACCCTTATTGGCAGCCGTAGGGGAGAACGTACAATTGGTTGATCACGGTGCGGGTAAATCTTATCTGGGATTTATTTTGTATGACTTGTTTTTCAAGCAGCGTGATGATGCTGCTCATGTATTTGGCATAGAGACGCGGGAAGAGTTGGTGTTGCGTTCACGTGAATTAGCGCAGCAGTTGGGATTCGCGGGAATGTCGTTTCTGAATTTATCTGTAGCTGATTCTATAACCTCACCTTTGTTGCCAGCGCAGGTGGATATAGTAACAGCGCTCCACGCTTGTGATACGGCAACCGATGATGCAATACGTTTTGGTCTGGAGAAACGGGCAAAACATATGGTGCTGGTGCCTTGTTGTCAGGCAGAGGTGGCTGCGGAGTTGCGTAAAGGCAAGGCGCAGTCACTGGCACAAGGTGCGTTAGCTGAGTTGTGGCGGCATCCTATTCATACTCGCGAACTGGGTAGCCATTTAACCAATGTGCTGCGCTGTTTGCAACTGGAAGCACATGGCTATCAGGTGACAGTGACGGAATTGGTAGGTTGGGAGCATTCAATGAAGAACGAATTGATTATTGCCAGTTATAAAAATTTACCAGGTAAACGTGCTGCGGAACGGTTGCGTGAGTTGTTGATTATGTTCGGATTAACCGCATTAACTGAGCGTTTTTCGATTTCCCAGAAGTAAACAGATGTAAGGAAAGTGTTGACAGTGTGTAATATATCCTTATAATACGCATCTCATTAACGCGGGAATAGCTCAGCTGGTAGAGCGATACCTTGCCAAGGTATAGGTCGCGAGTTCGAATCTCGTTTCCCGCTCCAAATTAAAAGTGTATCTTTAATTAGTTGCGCTTAATAAAGGGAAAGCATGGCGCTTTCCCTTTTTAATTTGTTTGGTAATGAAGGTGGTACGCTGATTGTTTGGCGGGGTGGCAGAGTGGTTATGCAGCGGCCTGCAAAGCCGTGGACGCCGGTTCGATTCCGACCCCCGCCTCCAACCGCCCGGGTGGTGGAATAGGTAGACACAAGGGACTTAAAATCCCTCGCTGAGAAATCGGCGTGCCGGTTCGATTCCGGCTCCGGGCACCAGTTTTATTTGTAGTACATTTTGTCTTGGGTTTTCGAAAGCCGCGAGATGTTTTATGGGCTTATGGCCCTTTTTTTGTTTTTGGGTGGCGCATGTCGTTAGAGTCGTTAATAGAAGCTACGTTGGCAGGTTTAGGCTATGAATTGGTCGATATGTCTATGTCGTCTAAAAGTGGTTTGCTGCGTGTTTTTATTGATAAACCGGCTGGCATTAGCATAGAAGATTGTACGTTGGTAAGTAACCATTTGAGCAATTGGCTAGTGGTTGAAAACGTAGAATATGAGCGGTTGGAAGTATCGTCACCGGGTATGGATAGGCCATTGAAAACTTTGGCGGCTTATCAGCGCTTTATGGGTGAGCAGGTGCAGGTTAAGTTGCGTATTGCATTGGCAGGGCAACGCCGTTTCGTCGGCGTGCTGCGCGGTGCAAGCGATACACAGATTGAACTGGAAGTGGATGGTGCTATGCTTAAATTGGATGTTTCCAATATAGACATTGCGCGTTTGGTCCCTAATATTTAATGATAAGTATGGCCGGAGGTTGTTGAGTATGAGCCGCGAGATTTTGTTGCTGGTTGACGCGTTAGCCAGAGAGAAAAATGTAAGCAAGGAAATCGTGTTTGGTGCGTTAGAGCAAGCACTGGCTTCGGCTACTAAAAAAGGTTATCACGAAGATGCTGACATCCGTGTCGAGATTAATCGTGATAACGGTGAGTACCATGCGTACCGTCACTGGGATCTGGTTGAAGATAACGACCACGAATATCCTAGTCGTCAAATAGCGTGGACTGATGCACAGGTTTCACATCCGGACTTGCAAGTCGGTGCGGTGATAGAAGAACCGTTGCAGGCAGTAGAGTTTGGGCGTATTGGTGCTCAAGCGGCTAAGCAAGTTATTTTGCAAAAAATACGTGACGCAGAGCGCGAACAGATTTTGACGGATTTTCTGGATCGTAAAGAGTTTCTGGTTACCGGTACGGTTAAACGTATGGAGCGCGGTAGCGCCATTATCGAGTCAGGTCGTGTTGAGGGCTTGTTGCCGCGCGATCAAATGATACCGAAAGAGAATTTGCGTGTGGGCGATAGAGTGCGCGCATATCTGGCACGTGTAGAACGTGGTGGTCGTGGTCCGCAATTAATATTGTCACGCACAGCACCGGAATTCATTGCTAAACTATTCGAACTTGAAGTGCCTGAAATTGAAGAAGGCTTGCTGGAGATTATGGGTGCGGCACGGGATCCTGGTGCGCGTGCTAAAATTGCAGTCAAGTCTAATGATCAGCGTTTAGACCCAATTGGCACTTGTGTTGGTATGCGTGGTTCACGTGTACAGGCAGTGACAGGCGAGTTGGCAGGTGAGCGTGTAGATATTATTTTGTGGTCGCCTGAGCCTGCGCAATTTGTGATTAATGCATTGGCTCCTGCTGAAGTTAGCAGTATTGTGGTCGATGAAGAGAAACATAGTATGGATGTCGTGCTGGAAGAAGATCAGCTTGCGCAAGCAATTGGTCGCAGCGGTCAAAATGTGCGTCTAGCCTCGGAATTAACAGGCTGGGAGCTGAACATCATGACAGTTGAAGAAGCCAGCAAAAAGAATGAAACTGAAGCATTGGCAGTACGCGCCTTATTCGTTGAAAAGTTGGATGTGGATGAAGAGGTTGCGGATATTCTGGTAGCTGAAGGCTTTAACAGCATAGAAGAAGTTGCGTATGTGCCTATAGGTGAAATGCTGGAAATTGAAGGTTTTGATGAGGATCTGGTAAACGAGCTTCGCGCTCGTGCTCGAGATGCATTATTAACCGATGCCATAGTCAGTGAAGAAAAAGTTGAAAGTGTGACGCTGGATCTGGCGACACTGGATGGTATGGATAATGAAGTGTTGCGTAAGTTGGCAACACATAATATCGTTGATTCAGAAGCATTAGCCGAATTAGGTGTGGATGAATTGGTGGAAATGACAGGTGTGGATGCTGAACGTGCTTCTACACTGATCATGGCAGCACGTGCGCCATGGTTTGAATAATTTTAGTAGAGAAAGCTTCGACAGCCCTGATTATGAATGTAGAACAATTTGCCCAAGAACTAAAGCTCTCCACAGATAAATTGTTGGAGCAGTTGCGTGCAGCTGGCGTAGAAAAATCAGCGGCTGTGGATGTGATTACCGAACAAGATAAAGCAGGATTGCTGGATTATCTAAGCAAAAAACATGGCGCGAGCGATGTTAAAAGCAAAATCACACTGACACGCCGTGAAACCACCGAGATTAAAAAATCAGACAGTACTGGCCGCGCGCGTACCATACAGGTAGAAGTGCGTAAAAAACGTGTGTTGGTAAAACGTGAGCCTGGCGTGGTAAATCCTGCAGCAAATATGCCTGTGGAAGATACTGCATCGGTATCCGAAGAAATTGATGAGCATGTTGTAGAAATTCAGCCCGCAGTAGTTGAGATTCCAGAACCTGTAGTTGAAGCCGTAGTAGAAGAAGTTGCGCCTGTAGTGGAAGAAGTGATTGTTGCAGTTGAGGAAGAAACTGCTCCTGCGGAAGCAGAGCAAGTTGCGGAAACAGTCGCTACTTCTGAAGCAGATAGTGTTGCTGAACCTGTCGTATTACGCAAACGTATCGTCAAGCCTATGCTGGACGAGCAGGAATTGGCGCGCCGTGCGGACGAAGAACGTCGTAAATCTGCTTTGCACGAGCGTCAGGCAGAAGAAATACGGATTAAACAAGAGCGTGAATCCAAGCGTAAGCAGGCGATGGAAGCTCAGCAGGTTGCGATTGAAGCAGCGAAAAATCCACCTCCGGTTGCTCAGCCTGAAGTTGCTGCGAAGCCAGTAGTAAAAGAAGGTACGTTACATAAGACAGCACCTAAGACAGGTGATAAGCCTAAGCCAGCTGATAAAAAAGCTAAATCGCCAGCTGGTAAAGCAGATACTGCCTGGAATGATATGCAAGCGAAAAAACGCGGTATTAAATCGCGTGGTGATACTGGTGGTGATGCTTGGCGCAATCGCAAGGGTGGTGGTAAACATCATAAAGAACAGGATCCATCGAGTAACTTTAATGCGCCAACTGAACCTATTGTTCAGGAAGTGCTGGTGCCAGAAACGATTACCGTTGCTGAGTTGTCGCATAAGATGTCTGTCAAGGCCGCTGAAGTAATTAAGGCGTTAATGAAAATGGGTAGTATGGTTACGATTAACCAGGTGCTAGACCAAGAAACAGCCATGATATTGGTTGAAGAAATGGGGCACGTGGCGAAACCTGCACCGTTGGATACACCAGAATCATTCCTGGAAGATGATGAAGCGCATGAAGTAGAGTTGACCCATCGTGCACCTGTGGTCACGGTGATGGGTCACGTCGATCACGGTAAAACTTCGTTGCTGGATGCGATACGTCGTGCACGTGTTGCCAGCGGAGAAGCGGGTGGTATTACCCAGCATATTGGTGCTTATCACGTAGAAACAGATCATGGTATGGTGACATTCCTTGATACTCCTGGTCACGAAGCCTTTACCGCGATGCGTGCCCGCGGTGCGCAAGTGACGGACTTGGTCGTCTTGGTAGTTGCAGCAGACGATGGTGTTATGCCACAAACCATAGAGGCGATACATCACGCTAAAGCAGCCGGTGTGCCTATAGTGGTTGCTGTTAATAAAATTGATAAGCCAGAAGCTAATTCCGAGCGTATTCGTCAGGAACTGGTTGCGCAAGAAGTAGTGCCTGAAGATTGGGGTGGCGATACCCAGTTTGTCGAAGTGTCAGCGAAGAAAGGCACGAATATTAATGGCCTGATCGAAGCTATATTACTACAAGCCGAAGTGCTGGAGTTAACAGCTGCTAAAGATGCGCCAGCACGTGGTGTAATTATTGAAGCGCGTCTGGATAAAGGCCGTGGTCCGGTAGCAACCTTGTTAGTGCAATCAGGAACGTTGCGCCGTGGTGATGTGGTGCTGGCTGGTGCGGTTTACGGTCGTGTTCGTGCGATGTTGGACGAAGATGGTAAAACTATTTTAGAAGCAGGTCCGTCTATTCCTGTCGAAATCCAGGGGTTATCTGATGTGCCTAAAGCTGGCGAAGATGCCATGGTGTTGCAAGATGAGCGTAAAGCGCGTGAAATCGCGTTATTCCGTCAAGGCAAGTTCCGTGACGTGCACTTGGCTAAACGTCAAGCGGCTAAACTGGAAAGTATCATGGAACAAATGGGTGAAGGTGAAGCGAAACGCCTGCCATTGATATTGAAAGCTGACGTACAGGGTTCGGCAGAAGCTTTATCCGTTTCGTTGCAAAAGATCTCGACTGATGAAGTGAAAGTGGATATTTTGCACAATGCTGTGGGTTCTATTTCTGAATCTGACGTTAACTTGGCTGCTGCCTCTAAAGCTGTGATTATCGGCTTTAACGTGCGCGCTGATGCAACTGCACGGAAGCTAGCGGAAACACTCGGCGTTGATATCCGTTATTACACAATTATTTACGAAGTTGTCGATTTGGTAAAAGCTGCCTTGTCTGGCATGTTGACACCAGATTTGAAAGAAAATATCACGGGTACAGTTGAAGTCCGTGAAGTTTATGTGATTTCTAAAGTGGGTACGGTATTGGGTTGCCATGTGCTGGATGGTGTTATCAAACGCGGTCAGCGCGTACGCGTTATGCGTATGGGGCAGGTTATCCATGATGGCGAACTGGATTCATTGAAACGCTTTAAAGATGACGTTAAAGAAGTTAAATTTGGCTACGACTGTGGTTTGTCTGTGAAAAACTTTAACGATATGCAAGTCGGCGATAAAGTTGAAGCATACGAAATTGTTCAAGTAGCTCGTACACTGTAATTATGGCTAAAGACTACCCACGTTCACGTCGTGTCGCTGAGCAAATTCAGCGCGAAATGGCGGATATACTGCGCAAAGAGATACATGATCCGCGCGTGGGGATGGTTACGATTACTGAGGTCGTGGTTACACATGATCTGGAACACGCCAAGATTTACTTTACTGTGTTTGAGAGTGAAGCGCGTGGACTTGAAGCTGCCAAAGCTTTAGGTCACGCCGCTGGTTTTATCCGTTCACAGCTGGGGCCGCGTATGCGTTTACGCATCGTGCCGCAACTCACATTTGTTTATGACACTTCAGTTGCACGTGGTGCGGAATTATCACGCATTATTGACGAAGCGGTTGCGGCAGACTCATCACGTCCTGCTGATGATGAGTAATCTTGAACGCACCAGTTAAACGTATTAAACGCCGTATAGATGGCGTACTACTCCTGAACAAACCTGTCGGCATTACCTCTAATACCGCATTACAAATAGCCAAACGTTTATATACTGCTGAAAAGGCAGGGCATACAGGCACGCTTGATCCGTTTGCGGATGGTTTGTTGCCATTGTGTTTTGGCGAAGCTACTAAGTTTTCCCAATATCAACTCGAAGCCGATAAATGTTATCGTGCACTACTGCAATTAGGCGTTACTACCACAACTGGCGATCCTGAAGGTGAAGTGCTGCAAAGCCTGCCTGTTAACGTTAGTGCTGAGCAGATACAAGCTACCGTTGCCAGCTTTATCGGCGACAGGATGCAAACGCCACCTATGTATTCAGCCTTGAAACATCAAGGCAAGCCTTTGTATGAATATGCGCGAGCAGGTATTACGATAGAACGTCCTGCGCGTCCAGTCAGTATAAAAGCAATCGAGATTAACAGTTTGGATTTGGATGAGGCTACCGTTGATATTACTGTCACCGTAAGTGCAGGCACCTATATACGTACATTAGCTGAAGATATAGGTAACCAACTTGGCTGTGGTGCGCATTTAACAAAGTTAACAAGATTGGCTAGTGGTGGCTTCCAGTTGGCACAGGCTGTGACCCTTGCACAATTAGAGTTGGATGACGCGCCCTCACGTGATGCACGCTTGGCAGCTGCCGATGGCCTGGTTAATTATATTCCAGCAATACAGATAGATGCGCCCAGTGCAAAGTTGTTGATGCAAGGACAACACCCATTAATTTCGGTTGAGATTGAACAAAATGGCTTATTGCGTGCCTACCATCTACAACAGTTTTTGGGCTTGGTGCAGTTACAGGCTGATGGCAGGTTGATTCCTCAGCGTTTAATGTCTAGCCATACTTTATTGGAGACGTTATGAAGTTTTGTAGTGTTTGCAGTAGTGAAGTGAAACAACGTATTCCTCATGGGGATAATCGACTACGGTTTGTCTGTACAACGTGCGAGACCATCCATTATGAAAACCCCAAGATGGTTGTTGGTTGTTTGCCTGAATGGCAAGATAAAGTACTGCTGTGCAAGCGTGCAATAGAGCCGCAATATGGAAAATGGACTTTACCTGCAGGGTTCATGGAGAACGCCGAAACCACTGAACAGGGCGCATTGCGAGAAACTTGGGAAGAGGCGGGCGCGCGCGTGGAAATATCGCATTTGTTCACGCTGTACAATTTGCCATACATCAGCCAGGTTTATTTAATGTTTCGCGCTAAATTGCTGGATTTGAATTTTTCTGCCGGAGAAGAAAGTCTGGAAGTCAGGCTGTTTAGCGAAGATGAAATTCCGTGGGATGAAATTGCATTTCTCACCATAGAAAAAACCCTACGCCAGTATTTTGAAGACCGGCGTAAAGGGCACTTCGAATTTCATATAGGTGATGTTGAAAGACGTGTTAAGTGAGTGCGAGTGAGCATATTGAATTTGGCGCGTAGCCAATCATATTGATGCTCAAGTCGTGCATGGATGCGTATTCGGTAAACGTAATCATCCATTAACATATCGTAATATTTGCCGTCTATAGCATGCAATGCAACGAGGTTGGATGATTGCGATAAATACATGGCAGGGAATGCCAATTCATTGTGTTCGTTCATAAATGTTCTGGGTGCAAATACGTCTCGTACCTCACATAAGGTTACTAATTGCGGAGTAATCCCCAGTTGTTCGAGTCCTAGCGTGGTAATTTTGCTGGCACTGATTTCCATCCATCTGACAGCGGCAACGCTGGCAATCTTAGTTTTACTTTCATTATAAATAAGCACCAGATCATGCTGCTGAATTGGGCATTCCAAAGTATTGGATGGCAAGTTCAAACGATAATAATGTTCAATGGGATGTCCAGCTGCTTCATGGTAGGCCAATAACGGCTGGACCATCTCAGGCTGGGTCAGCGCAGGTATTAGTTCCGGTTTACATCCAATAATGTTGATTTCCGTGAGCAGGTTAACCTGATTTAGCGCTGGATTGCCCTCAACATAGGTAAATTGAGTATGAATATGATTAAGTAGCAAGTTAGGATCGTCGGAAAAGGGTACGCCATATAGCTTTATATTCTTTTGGCGTTGCGTCAGCATTGCCTGCGCTTGAATTAATTGATTGATGACAGCCTGCATGGAAAAATAACGAGCCGACTCAAGCTCGATGATATTGCCATAGGTAGGCTGGGGTGGCAGGCTATCGGCTAGTGCCACACAATAGGTGTGTTCATTTCCGAGATATTTTTTATCAAGCTTGAGCGCATCGCGCCATTTCCATGCCCAATACGCAGCCAGTTCTAATTCGTTAGGGCTCAGTCCAACCGGATGCATCAAATGAAGTAGTAAAACGCGTGCATAGGCCTGCTCGCAGCTGCAATAAGCGCTGCCTTTAAGTACCAGACTCTCGTGCGCAAAACCATGCTGCTCAGCGATACGATATAACTTGTGGATGGAATGCCAAATCTGCGCAGTGGGTAATTCATAACGCAAATACCGCCACTGTATTAATTTACCTTGATAATGAATACTGCGTAAAACCAGTCCTGATAAAGCTGCGCTACCTTGTTCGCCACCATGTAATGCTGCATTCGTCAGCACTTGATAAGACAGCGCCATTTGCCAGTAAAAGTTAACAATTTCTTTCCAGAGCGATTTACCCGCATATTCCAGGTTGGCGTGATTAGTAAGAAATTGCGTAATCAGACCGTGCTGATATTTAGAGCCTGCTTGTTCAATAATGCTGAGTATATGCAGTCGCTGCGGATCAAACGGAGGGTGGCCTTGATTGTATAATTTGAGTATCTTGATGATTTGTTGATGTGCATCATACTCATGTAATTTTGTTAGACCTAATACCCATTTTTGAGCTGCACCAACCGTTGATATAGGCGAAATACTTTCTATATCGGGCTTTTGCAAAAATTTGTCCAAAAAATGATTAAGCATAACTATTAATTATTAGTGTGTTTTATTCAGTGAACTAACAGCATAAGCCGTGCCAATAATAATTATTATATTATTCAATATGTTGTTTATTCTGGTGAATTATTTTGAAGTGATGCAGTGACGGTTTTCGGAGGAATGTGACACAAATGGTAATCGTATGGCGGTGATAGTGGTGACAAGCAATAATTGCTGAAACTACCCATATGCGTTACAATGTCGCCCTAGTCGCAATGACGAGGAGGTTTGGGTGAGTGGTTTAAACCAGCAGTCTTGAAAACTGCCGAAGGGAGACCTTCCGTGAGTTCGAATCTCACAGCCTCCGCCATCGAACTGTAAATAAAAAAGCCCTTTTGATTAAGGGCTTTTTTATTGTCATAATGTGGGACGAATCTTCTACTATGCCCTCTATGCCCCTGTCTTCTGAAATATTAACAGTAACCCAACATTCGCGTGACGCAGCGGGGATGACTTACGTTTATCCCGTGGTATCTCGTCGTGCAGGTGGGGTGTCGGTGGGGATAAATCTGAACCCGAATAACGCCTGTAACTGGCGTTGTGCATATTGCCAGGTGCCTGACTTGCAACGTGGGGCTGCGCCTGAGATAGATTTGATTTCGCTGGAACAGGAACTGACGACAATGTTGTCTAGCATTGTACATGGTGACTTTATGCAGACCTCTGTGCCTGAGAATATGCGTGTGCTGCATGATATTGCAATCTCGGGTAATGGCGAACCCACCAGTGCCAAGGCGTTTGCAGAGGTGGTGGCGGTGATCGCGCGAGTGATGGCGGCATTTGATTTGGTAGATAAAATCAAGCTGGTGTTGATCAGCAATGGCAGCTTGATGGATAAGCCTTACGTGCAGGCGGGTTTGCGTGAAATGGCCGCGGTAGGTGGCGAGGTGTGGTTTAAGGTTGATAGTGCGACCCGAGAAGGCTTGCGGCGGATTAATGATACTGAAATAGCGCCTGCGCGGATGTTGGCTAATTTGCAAATTGCAGCGGGCTTGTGCCCGACCTGGTTGCAAACTTGTGTGTTTGCTATGGATAATGAGCCGCCGTCTGCGCAGGAACAAGCGGCTTATCTGGATTTTATCCAGCAGGCGTTAGCGTTGGGTGTGAGGTTGCAGGGGGTGTTGTTGTACGGTATTGCGCGTGATTCGCAACAACCTGAAGCGGCGCGTCTGGCGGCGTTACCGCGTGCATGGCTGGATGAGTTTGCGGCGCGGATTGCCGCGGGTGGCGTACTGGTTAAGGTGAGTGTGTGATTTACGGAATAGGGACGGATATAGTCAGCATACCGCGTATTGCAGCGATGCTGACACGGCATGGTGAACGTGCGGCGGCGCGATTGTTGGCAGTGAATGAACTGAAGGAATTTGCACAGCATCAGGATCCTGCGAGGTTGTTAGCGAAGCGTTTTGCCGCCAAAGAGGCATTGTCAAAAGCGACGGGCACGGGTTTGCGGGAGCCAGTGAATTTCGCCAATATCTCAGTCATTCATACTAAACTGGGGCAGCCACAATTTAGTTTTGCCGCGCCATTGCAAGAATGGTTAACGGCACACGGGATAATTTCCAGTCATTTATCGATAACAGACGAAATGGATACAGTAGTGGCATTTGTGATATTGGAGCGGGTATGAGTTTAGGGCCAGTGATGGTGGATGTGCCAGGGCTGACTTTGACTGAGGATGATAAACAGCGATTGCTGCATCCCTTAGTCGGTGGCGTGATTTTGTTTAAGCGTAATTACGAATCACCCGCGCAGCTTATCGCCTTGACTAGCGAGATACGCGCTTTGCGGCATCCACATTTATTGATAGCTGTTGATCACGAGGGTGGTCGGGTACAACGGTTTCGTGCTGGATTTACTGTGCTGCCAGCCATGCGTGAGCTGGGGCGGGTGTGGGAACATAATCCGTCGCAAGCGCGGCATTTGGCGCAGGATTGTGGCTATGTGCTTGCGGCAGAGTTGCGCGCGCATGGTGTGGATTTGAGTTTTACGCCTGTGCTTGATCTGGATTATGGTGAGTCCGGTGTTATCGGTGATCGTGCTTTTCATGTGCAGCCTGATGTGGTGGCTGACTTGGCGCATGCCTTGATGCTGGGGTTGAAAGAGGCGGGCATGGGTAGTGTGGGTAAGCATTTCCCCGGGCATGGTTATGTGCGCGCCGATTCGCATCTGGCTATTCCTGTCGACGAACGTAGCTGGCAGGAAATTGAGCATGCGGATTTGATCCCGTTTGTGCGTCTGGTGGCAGATGGGATGACAGGGATTATGCCTGCGCATGTGATTTACCCGGCAATTGACAGTTTGCCTGCTGGTTTTTCCAAGCACTGGCTACAGCGTGTGCTGCGTGGACAGTTGGGATTTAATGGCGTGATATTCAGCGACGATCTGTCGATGGAAGGCGCGAGTGTAGCAGGTGATATTGTGCAGCGTGCGCAAGCTGCGCTGGACGCGGGTTGTGATATGGCGTTGGTATGCAATAACTGCGCAGCTGCGGATGCGGTATTGCATGGATTGCGCTGGCAGCAATCGGCGACCAACATTACCCGTATCGCACGTTTGCATGGTCACTCGCATCCGCTGGATATGACTGCGCTGCGCGAGCAAGCGCGTTATGTTGAAGCGGTGCGTCGGGTTGTAGCAATCGGACAAGATGACAGTGATTTATGGGCTAAGGATGCGAGTAATAACTGTGGTTTGAGTGGTGGTGTATGAGTGCGGTATTTGATGCGCAATGTACGGAGTGCCCTCGTCTGGCGGGTTTCTTGGCGCAAGTACGTACTGACTATCCGACCTATTACGCGCGCCCTGTAGCTGCTTTTGGCGACGTCGAACCTCGCTTGCTGATTGTTGGGTTGGCGCCAGGGTTACATGGTGCAAATCGATCTGGGCGACCATTTACTGGCGATTATGCGGGAATTTTACTATACGAAACTTTGCATCAGTTTGGTTATGCCAGCGCGCCTGTGTCGACGCGTGTAGATGATGGGCTGGTGTTGCAGGGTTGCCGTATTACTAATGCAGTGAAGTGCTTGCCCCCTGCGAATAAGCCAGAAACGGCGGAGATACGCCAGTGCAATCATTATTTGCAAGCCGAATTGGCGGGCTTGCCAGCCAATATCAGCATACTGGCACTGGGGGCGGTGGCGCATGCTGCGGTGTTGATGGCTTGCGGCGTCCCCGCCAAGGCACATAAATTTGCCCACGGTGCGGTGCATGAACTCGCCAGTGGACAGCGTTTGTATGATAGTTACCATTGCAGTCGCTATAACACCAATACGCGCCGACTGACGCCGGAGATGTTTAAGGCGGTCTTTGCGAAAATTAAGTCAGACAATGGCTGAGTTTGATAGTACGCACTTACTTTCTACCTTGCCGAATTTACCCGGCGTGTATCGGATGCTGGGTGAGACGGGAGATGTATTGTATGTGGGTAAAGCGCGTGATCTAAAAAAGCGTGTATCGTCATACTTCCAAAAAAATGATTTATCGCCACGCATACGACTGATGGTGGGCAAAATCCACGCGGTGGAAATCACCGTGACACGCTCGGAATCGGAAGCCTTGGTGCTGGAAAACAACCTCATCAAGGCCTTATCACCGCGTTACAATATTTTATTTCGTGATGATAAGTCTTATCCGTATCTGCTGTTATCTGGCCACGATTATCCTCGACTGGCATATTTTCGTGGTACGCCGCAGCGTCAGGATAATTGTTTCGGACCGTTTCCTAACAGTTATGCCGTGCGCGAAAGTATTCATATACTGCAAAAAGTATTTCGTCTGCGTACTTGCGAAGACAGTGTTTTCAATAATCGCTCAAGGCCATGTTTATTACATCAGATTCAGCGTTGTACCGCGCCATGCGTGGGGGTGATTAGCAAAGCAGATTATGCTGCTGACGTGAATAATGCCGCATTATTTTTAGCGGGCAAAGCGAATGAAGTGCTACAGGCGATTACAGTCAAGATGCAACACGCGGCAGAGTTGATGCATTATGAAGAAGCGGCGTTGTATCGCGATCAGATCAAGAGTCTGACTGCGGTACGTGAGAAGCAATTTGTCACCAGCAACAGTCAGGCGGATGCGGATGTGATTGCAGTCGTTGCCGCACATGGTTTGCTGTGCGTCAACTTGTTGATGATACGCGGTGGGCGGCATTTGGGTGACCGTAGTATCTTTCCACAAAACGCGCAGGATGTGAGTACGCAAGAAGCTTTGACGGCTTTTATTGCGCAGCATTACACTGAGCGCGCCGTGCCTGCGCAGATTGTCGTCTCGGAGCAGGTCGATGAGCCTGCACTGGTAGAGATGTTGAGCGCACAAGCGGGTTATGCGGTGCGTATCCAGAGCAAACCGACAGGTGAGCGTAAAACCTGGCTGCAAATGACGGTGAATAACGCGCAACTGGCAATTACTCGCCAGGTTGCTCAAAAAACCACGCAAAGTGCGAGATTGTCGGCGTTGCAAACGGCATTGAATTTGCCAAATTTACAACGCATAGAGTGTTTTGACATTAGTCATACCATGGGCGAAGCGACGGTGGCGTCGTGTGTGGTTTATGACCTCGAAGCTATGCAGAACAGTCAGTATCGTCGCTACAACATCAGCGGTATCACCCCGGGCGACGACTATGCTGCCATGCGTGATGCGCTGACACGACGTTATACCAAAATACAGCAAACCGATGCACAGCGACCTGATTTGATATTGATCGACGGTGGTGCTGGGCAACTCAACATTGCCAAGGCGGTAATGGATGATCTGGGTATCACCGACATCATGCTTATCGGTGTGGCCAAGGGCGTGGAGCGCAAGGCGGGTATGGAGCAATTGATCAGCACTGACGGTCAGGCTACGCGTTTATCGCCTGATGATCCCGCGCTACACCTGATACAGCAAATCCGCGACGAAGCGCACCGATTCGCTATCACCGGTCATCGCGCCCGCAGGGCAAAGGCGCGTGTAACTTCATCACTGGAAGATATTGCTGGGGTGGGAGCAAAGCGCAGACAAAAATTGCTGGAAACTTTTGGCGGTATGCGCGAATTGAAAAATGCGGGTGTGGCTGAGATAGCACAGGTGGAAGGTATTAGCCTGAAGCTAGCCGAACAGATTTATCAGGCGTTGCGCTAATAGGCACTGTGACCCGCCAATGCTGCGGTTTATCTGCGGCAGGTTAATGAGCTTCCATTTGTACGCTTAATTCTTTTTCGCTACATGCATATTGTATAGTTGTAATGGTGTTGGCCTGCGTTGCCAGCACGGTAGCGCAGCTTTTCTGATGTGGGAACATTGCCAAATCAGCTTCTTCCCGACCCAGTATGATGCTATAAAATTTGCTGCGTAACTCAGGGAAAGCAAATAATTTCATCATCGCTGGCATCTTGTGGATATCACTTAAAATTACCGCATGTTTTTGTGCAAGCCAGGCTGAGCTCTTGCTGTCTATGTACGACACTATCATGCGACCTGCTGTCGGGTCAGCCATGAAGACGATAAGCTTAGTGGCTGTGGGAATAGCACCTGCTTTATCGAATTGATCGGTTAGCGTTAATTTTGGCAGTTCGTCCCCGGTTTTTAACAGGTCTGCAGCGGCAGCCACATTCAGCGTTAATCCAGCGAATAAGCTAATAAATAAACTCGAGATTTTCATCAAATTTCCATTTCGTATGCGTTGGAATCAGTATAACGGATAGTGATGATGGCATTGCATGACAACATCAGGTTTGCTAACCCGATTTAGTGATAAGCATTTTCTGAGTTAGAATAAGCGTACATTCTATTTTGTTGATGCAATATGCCGCTTAACGTACCAAATTTACTAACCTGGTTACGCATTCTACTGATACCACTGGTGGTGGCTGTGTTTTATTTGCCAGCAGGTTGGCTGACGGAACATCAAGTGAATATGGCTGCCACGGGGATGTTTGCAGTGGCAGCAGTGACTGATTGGTTAGATGGTTACTTGGCGCGCATGTGGCACCAGACTTCAGATTTTGGTGCTTTCCTTGATCCCGTCGCGGATAAACTCATGGTAGCAGCGGCGTTAATCGTGCTGGTGCAATTGGGACGGGTTGATGCACTTATCGCGTTGATTATTATCGGTCGTGAAATCACTATTTCTGCGCTGCGTGAGTGGATGGCGAATATTGGGGCGCGTTCAAGCGTGGCGGTGTCGATGTTGGGGAAACTTAAAACGACCGCACAAATGATAGCGATAGCTTTATTGCTATTTCATGAGTCATTATTTGGTCTGGATATTCAATATATTGGCACTTGGCTGATTTGGCTGGCTTCAGTGCTGACAGTCTGGTCTATGGTTTATTATCTGCGTCGTGCACTTCCTGCCGTGACGCGCTAGAACTTATTCTCGTTAAGGTTATCCATGCAACCTGCAAATCCGAATGAAGCTGTCCATAAACAAAGTTTAGCCGCGCTGTCTATTGCTGCTATTGGTGTCGTATACGGCGATATTGGTACTAGCCCGTTGTACACCCTGAAAGAAGTATTTAATCCGGCACATGGTATCAGTACCAGTCATGAAAATGTGCTGGGTGTGTTGTCGCTGGTGTTCTGGTCGTTATTGATCGTCGTGTCACTTAAATACGTCGTGTTTATTATGCGCGCGGATAACAAGGGCGAGGGCGGTATTATGGCGCTGATAGCCTTGATGCAGCGAGTGGTCTCTACTGATTCTAAGCTGCGTTGGCCTTTGCTAATGCTGGGCTTGTTTGGTGGTTCGCTGTTTTTTGGTGATGGTCTTATTACCCCGGCAATTTCCGTGTTGTCAGCGGTTGAGGGATTGGAAATAGCCACGCCAGCTTTCAAACCTTTCGTGATTCCCATCGCCTTAGGGGTGTTGGGTGGGTTATTCTTTATACAACGTAAGGGAACGGCTACGGTCGGTATATTGTTTGGGCCGATCATGATAGGTTGGTTTTTAACGCTGGGCATAATGGGGGTAATTAAAATTTTCCAGTATCCCGCCGTGTTGCAAGCCTTGAATCCTATGTACGCTGCGAATTTTTTTATTGAGCATAAGATGCATGGATTCCTTGCGCTGGGTGCAGTGGTATTGGCACTGACAGGTGCCGAAGCGCTCTATGCAGATATGGGGCATTTTGGTAAGCATCCTATCCGTGCGGCGTGGTTTTTGTTTGTATTACCTACGCTATTACTGAATTATTTTGGTCAGGGTGCGTTGTTAATACAAGACCCGGCTTCAGCTGCTAACCCCTTTTACAATATGCTACCTGACTGGGCTTTGTATCCTATGGTCGGGTTGGCAACGCTGGCGACAGTGATCGCTTCACAGGCAGTGATTTCCGGCGTGTTTTCGGTAACCCGACAGGCGACGCAATTGGGTTTTATGCCGCGCATGGATATTGTGCACACTTCAGCGCGTGAAATCGGGCAAATCTATGTCCCTGTGATGAACTGGGCCATGTTGATAGGTATCGTTGCCTTGATATTGGGTTTCCAGAGCTCAAGTAATCTGGCATCGGCATACGGCATTGCGGTAACCGGGACGATGGCGATAGACACGATTTTAGCTTTTGTCGTTGTACGTGGGATGTGGAAATGGAGCTGGGCTGTGACGTTGACAGGCATGCTGTTTTTCTTGAGTATAGATTTGGCATTCTTCAGTGCGAACTCCATTAAAATTTTGCAAGGTGGCTGGTTCCCACTGGCCATCGGTTTGTTGGTGTTTACGTTGATGACGACTTGGAAGCGTGGTAAAGAAATACTGGCCGAACGTCAGGCAAGTGCTTCCATTGCGTTACTTCCATTTTTGCGCGGCATACTGGATCATCCACCGATACGCGTACCCGGTACGGCGGTATTTTTAACCACTAATCCAGATGGCGTGCCTCATGCCATGTTGCATAATTTAGTGCACAACAAGGTAATACATGAAACGGTGATGTTGTTGACCGTGAAAGTGAAGGATGAGCCTTGGGTGCCAGAGACCGAACGTGTGATCGTTGAGTCGCTCAAAAATGAGTTTTATCGGGTGACTATTTACTATGGTTTCAAGGATGAGCCGGATATCCCATTAGCATTGAGTCGTATCAAGATTAAGGGTAACGAATTTAATCTGCTGGAAACCTCATTCTTCCTCAGTCGTGAAACGTTGATTGCGACCAAAGTGCCAGGTATGGCGATTTGGCGGGAAAAACTATTTGTTAGTATGGCGCGTAACGGCAGCAGTGCAACCGCATTTTTCCATATCCCGACTAATCGTGTAATTGAACTTGGTACACAAGTGGAGCTGTAATTGGCGATTAAATCCACCTTAAAAATGGGCGAGCCGCTGTTATTTCAGCAGGCGTCTGCCATTACTGAATTTGATACCACTGAACTGCATAGTCTGATAGCAGATTTGCGCGATACCATGACGGCGCTGAATGGTGCAGGTTTGGCCGCGCCGCAGATAGGCGTGAGCCAGCAAGTGGTGATATTCAGTGTGGGCAATAATCCCCGTTATCCTGATGCAGAAGCTGTACCCGAAACCGTACTGATTAATCCTGTGCTCACCGCTTTGAGCGAGGAGCAGGATGAAGCTTGGGAAGGCTGCTTATCCGTGCCAGGTATGCGTGGTCTGGTGCCACGTTATACCCACCTGCGCTACCAGGGATTTGATCAATATGGTAATGCCATAGACCGCACCGTTTCAGGCTTTCATGCTCGGGTGGTGCAGCATGAAGTTGACCACCTGTGGGGCGTGCTCTACCCCATGCGCATTAAAGATATGCGTGACTTTGGTTATACCGAAGTGCTGTTTCCTGCCATGGTAGACGTAGAAGACTGAACCTTGCCTATGCAATGTGGGCATGACACACCCACTACATAATCAGGGCTGGTTTGTTCTTCAGGTGTAAGTACAGTGCGGCAGGCAAAGCAGATATTGGTTGCAGTCGGTTTGAGTTCACCATCCAGCGCAACACGCTTATCAAACACAAAACATTCGCCGTCATAATGCGTATCGCCGCATTCTTCAAAGTACTTCAGTATTCCACCTTGCAGTTGATACACCTGATTGAATCCTTCTCCAGCCATATAAGGTGCAGCTTTTTCACAGCGTATGCCGCCGGTACAGAAGGTGACGATAGGAATGTCACGATAGTTGTCCAGTTGTTTGGTCGCGGCGGCAAAGTCGCCAAAGGTATTAAGCTGCAGGTTCACTGCGTTTTTGAATGTGCCTACCTGAAACTCAAAATCATTACGCGTATCGACAATAACGAATTCACGACCTTCGTCATACCATTTTTTCAATTCGCTGGCAGGCAATTGCGGCGCAGGATGAGCAGTGCGGTCAAAGCCAGGCTGATGGAAGGTGATGATTTCCTTTTTCAGTTTGACCAGCATGCGGTTAAACGGCATTTCGTCTGACCAGCTGCGTTTGATTTCGATATCTGCAAAACGCGCATCAGCAGTCAGCCAGCTGATAAACGCTTCCAGTTCATCAGGGATGCCAGCCAAAAACATATTAATGCCTTCGGGCGTGAGTAATATAGTGCCTTTGAGTTTATGTGCAGCTGTTTTATTACGGAACTGTTCACGTAGTTCAGGTAGTTGGTCGAGTTCGACAAAGCGATATGCAGCGATATTTAATATGTTGGCCATGATATGTGAATGTAGCAATTTGATTACTCAGCATTATAACGTTTAAAGCTGGGTTCCCAGTTTTTTTGCGAGCGCCAATAATGCCGCACCGTTGTCGAGACCGTCAATGAATCGCTGGGGAATACCTTCCAGCCCAACCTGTGCGCCCACCAGAGCGCCTGTCAGCATGGCGCGGGACATGTTTTGTCCACCACCGTTAATGGCGTGGAGTACAGCGGCTTCGAAATCGTCGGCAAAGCGGGCTGCCAGGTAATAGGCCGCTGGAAGCTGATGTTGAACGAAGCCGCTATCGCGGAGAAATATTCCCGAACCATCAAATTACGCAGCATAATTTCGTCTCCCCCAGCAATGGAATTTTGATTACTGTACCACGAGGAGACGACATTGACAGCCCCCACACCCATCCCCGCGCACTTCGAGCACAATCACCAGCGACTGCTGAATTGCCTCAAGCTCAGAGGCATGCAGCCTAAAACCATCGCCTTGTATTCACACGGCGTACGGCGCGCAGCGGTGTATTTTAATGACCAGATAGACGCGCTCACCAAGCCACAATTAACCGACTATTTTGTTCGCATCCTGGATACCCATTCATGGAGTACGCTCAAACATGATCTGTATGGACTGAAGTTCTATTATGCCCATGTACTCAGCCAACCCTGGCCAGGTGCGGATCTGGTTAAACCACCCAAGTCATATAGCCTGCCCGACATCATTACCGTCGCCCAGGCACAACAAATCTTCATGGCCACCCGCGTATTGAGCTACCGCGTATTCTTCTTCACCCTCTACAGCCTGGGCTTACGATTAGGCGAAGGCTTACGCTTGCAGGTAGGGGATATCGATGCGGATCGGATGCGGGTGCAAGTACGCAACGCCAAAGGCAACCGTGATCGATTGGTGCCGTTATCAGAGAACACCTTGCAGGTATTGCGCCGTTTCTGGCTCACCCATCGCAACCCAAGCTTGCTCTTTCCTAATCGACACGGCGGTCTTGCCAAATCGCACTTGGCACGCACCCCGCTGGATCGTGGTGGTATCCAGACCACCTTGGGTCAAGTGACCCGTGACTGTGGCTTAAAAAAAGAATTACACCACACAGCCTGCGCCACAGCTATGCCACCCACCTGATAGAAGCTGGCATCGATTTACTCGAAATTCAGCAGATACTCGGACACCAGTCCATCCTCACCACCATCCGCTACACCCACCTCACCGAACAACGCCATCAGAGCGCACACACTCGCCTTAATCAATTAATGGAGAAATTCCACATTCATTGGGGCAAAGTCAAATGATCAGACTGGCGCACATCGTAGCAACCTACGCAGCTAAACTGCTTGCACAACACGGTCATCACCTATTGCCCAGCCAGCAAGCTGCCTTAACCGCCTTTCAAACCTGCCGTAGCCAGATGAGCCCGAGGATGCAACTTGCCTGTGATGATTGTCAAACACCCAGCTACCTGCCACATTCCTGCGGTCATCGGCATTGCCCGCATTGCCAGGCGCACGAATCACAGCGCTGGATAGACCAGCAATTACACAAATCCATCCCCGCCAACTACTTCATGCTCACCTTCACCGTGCCCGCCCAGTTGCGCACACTGGCCTGGCAACATCAGCGCGTCATGTATGACTTGATCACACGCTGCGCGTGGGAAACAGTCAACACCTTCAGCCAAAACGACAACAAGCTGCGCGGCAGCGCAGGGGCGGTGACTGTACTGCATACCCATAACCGCCGACTGGACTATCACCCCCATGTGCATCTCGTCATGCCCGCTGTCGCCTTTAACCCCAAACAGCGACGCATGCGTCATAAACACGGCAACTACCTGTTTAACCACAAAGCCCTGGCCAAAGTATTTCGTGCCAAATTACTGGCAGGCATCAGACAAGCAGGACTCACCCTGCCAAACGATTACCCGACCGATTGGGTGGTGGATTGCAAAGCCGTCGGCACTGGACAGCACGCTCTGATCTACCTTGGGCGCTATCTGTATCGGGGGGTGATACAGGAGAAAGACATCCTCTCCGACCGGCATGGTCAGGTCACCTTCCGTTACCGGAACAGCCAAACCAAACAAATGGAAACCCGTACCTTGAGTGGTGTAGCCTTCCTGCGACTGATACTGCAACACATTCTGCCCAAAGGCTACCGCCGCGCCCGCAACTTTGGCTACCTGCATCCCAATAGCAAACTACTCACCCAGCTACAGCTGACCCACCTATGGCGACGGAACAATCCGCCGCCAGCGCAACCCAGACCAGCGATACGTTGCCAATGTTGCGGTGGGGTGATGAAGATAGTGCGCACACGTATCAAAGCGATACCGCTAGCCACATCAGCCCCATCTATAAAACGGGAACACAGAGCAGATGACACAGGGTGGGAGACCATGCGCTAAACCAGCCCACACCGCCCACCTGCCAGACTAGGCAGGTATGGCCGTGCTCGCCCTGAAGAAGGCTGAAATTGGGTTAACATGCCCGAAAAGCCGACTAAAAACGGTGAGTTGAATAGAATAAGTTGCTGCAATGGCAACGTGAAGGTCGTGAAATGGCGGGTGGGATGCGTAACGCGTCCAGTTATGCCAGCATAGTCAAAAAGATATTTCCATAAGCGCTCAAGCAACACCCGCCCCAGCCATGCCGGGCTTGTCCAACAAACGGTTCAGATTGTGGCTCGCTTCGCGATCACAATCTAACCTTATTCGGTAAATCGCACAAGGCATGCCGTATACGATAGCGGCTTTCCAGGCTGGTTCGATCTGGATGCCCGGATCCAGCGCTGCCAGAGCCATGTAATGTGGCGTCAACAAAGCGTCGGGAGAAGAGAAGCGCCCAGCTAATGGTGGGTCCGGATCGCCGCGCTGGGGTGCGGAAAAATCACTTTTTGTGACTGCATGGAACGGCAATTCATTACTGTGCACCAGTTGCATGAGCTTGTTCGAGATGTCTGGGCTCAGCTTTTCCCCGGTTACGAGTAAGGACAGTATGGCATTGTAAGCTGTGCTCATTGCGACGATGGCTTCATCGGCCTGAGTCAGCACGCAATTGGCACTGACAAATTGAGCCAATAAATGAGGCTGTTTGGCATATCTGACCGCCAGTACGATGGCGCGTTCTGCCGATTCGCTGGTGTCGGCGTGGCCGCCAGTTTCGCGCCAGGATTTGTGTTGCTGCACGCGCCGCCGGTAAGCTTCGCGGATAGACTGGTTGGTATAGCCACCGGGGCCGTAAACTGGGCTGCCATTTAATAACGGGAACAGTTCTTCATCCAGCCTGCGGGTGAAATCGTCTTCCTGATATTCGCCATGCTCAACCACAGATTCAAGCAGCATGACCATGATGAGTCCGCTCTGCGACAATTGTCCGGCGCGCATGCCGCCATGATAACGGTCTGCTTTTGGCGTAGTGTAATCACTAATCCATACGCCACAGTCGCGGCGCAACTCGGCGAGATCATAGTACCAGTGGCAACCCAAGCCCAGGGCATCGCCGATAAGTGCACCCATAATGGCGCCAGCTGCTCGATCCATAGCGATCTCCTTTTTGTTGGGTATGTATTTTTAATACAGCAATTAAGCCAAGTTCGACAGTATGCATAATCATTAAGTTCTACCCTGTTGTCGATGTCTATGTTTAATTGCATTTAACTTTGTTTGCGCTGTAAGTTGCAGCCCATGTTGCACATTGAGTATGCGTTCGGTGCGTGTTTCTGAGTTAAAATGTGCCCATGTCTTCTTCCCAATTCATCCATCTTCGGCTCCATTCGGAGTTTTCTATTTCTGACGGTATCGTGCGCATTGATGACGCGATAGCGCGGGCGGTGCAGGATGGTATGCCTGCATTGGCGTTGACCGATTTGTCCAACGTGTTTGGCTTGCTCAAGTTCTATCAGGCGGCGCGCGGCAAGGGTGTAAAGCCTGTTGTGGGTTGCGATGTATGGATAACCAATGAAGCTGATCGTGACCGACCCAGTCGGTTGGGTTTGCTGGTGCAGAATGTCGCTGGATATCGGGCGTTGTCAGTATTATTGACGCGCGCGAATCTGGAAAACCGTGAGCGCGGTCGTGCCGAGATAAGGTTAGCCTGGTTTAATGAGATAGATACCACGGGTCTGATTGCGTTGTCAGGTGCGCAGTTGGGCGATGTTGGTCAGGCGTTACTGGCGGGCAATCTGGATGAAGCCCGGCTGGCAGCCCAGCGCTGGGCGGTGTTATTCCCTGATCGTTATTATCTGGAAATTCAGCGCACCGGGCAGCCAGAAGCGGAAAATTGCCTGAATCTGACCTTGCCGTTGGCTGCGGAGTTAGCTGTGCCAGTAGTGGCCACACATCCTATCCAGTTCCTCGATGCCGATGATTTTAAGGCGCATGAAGCGCGGGTCTGTATTGCCGAAGGTGCATTGCTCGGCGACAGGCGGCGGCAGAAAGCGTTTACTGAAGAACAATATTTTAAAACGCAGGCAGAAATGCTGGCATTGTTTGCCGATGTGCCTGATGCCTGCGCGAACACGGTGGAAATCGCCAAACGCTGTTCGCTGAATTTGGAGCTGGGCAAAAGTAAATTGCCGCAGTTTCCTACGCCTGATGGCATGACGCTGGATGATTATTTGCGGCAGCGTTCAGCGGAAGGGCTGGCTGCACGTATGCAGGTGTTATATACCGATGCAGCGGTACGAGAGCAGCGTTATCCTGAGTATGCGGCACGCCTGGATTTTGAGCTGAATACCATTATTCAGATGGGTTTCCCGGGATACTTCCTGATTGTTGCGGATTTTATCAACTGGGCTAAACAGAATGGCGTGCCTGTCGGTCCTGGACGGGGTTCGGGTGCTGGGTCGCTGGTTGCGTATGTGCTGAACATTACTGATCTGGATCCTTTGCCTTATGACTTGCTGTTTGAGCGGTTTTTGAATCCTGAGCGGGTATCCATGCCCGACTTTGATATCGACTTCTGTCAGGATGGTCGTGACCGCGTCATCAATTACGTCAAGGATAAATACGGGCGCGACGCGGTTTCGCAGATTGTGACCTTTGGTACGCTGGGTTCCAAGTCAGTTATCCGTGACGTCGGCCGCGTGCTGGATTTGCCTTATAACTTGTGCGATCAGCTATCGAAACTGATACCGATAGAAGGCGTCAAACCCGTCTCGCTGGCGAAAGCGCTGGAGATGGAGCCGCAGCTCAAAGAGCGTTATGACAACGAAGAGGATGTGCGCGAACTGTTTGCGCTGGCCAGCAAGCTCGAAGATTTGACACGCAACGTCGGTATGCACGCGGGTGGCGTGCTGATTGCGCCTGGACAACTAACCGACTTCTGTCCGCTGTATCAGGCAGAGGGTTCGGATTCGGCTGTTTCGCAGTTTGATAAGGATGACGTTGAAAAAGCGGGTCTGGTTAAATTCGACTTTTTGGGTTTGCGCACTCTGACTATTCTGGACTGGGCGATGCGCTATGTGGCGCAATTGTCCGCGGACGGTAAAGCACCGTTCAGTCTGGAAACTTTGCCGCTGGACGACAGAGCGAGCTATAACCTGCTCAAGGCGTGCAAGACCACGGCGGTATTCCAGCTGGAATCGCGTGGTATGAAAGATTTGATACGGCGTTTGCAGCCTGACTGTTTTGAAGACGTGGTGGCGCTGGTGGCGCTGTTCCGTCCCGGTCCGCTGGAGTCAGGCATGGTGGATGACTTTATCAATCGTAAACACGGTAAAGCCAAGGTCGATTACATGCATCCGTCACTGGAAGCGACGCTCAAGCCGACTTACGGTGTCATCGTTTATCAAGAACAGGTGATGCAAATCGCGCAGGTGATGGGCGGTTATTCCCTTGGTGGTGCGGACTTGCTGCGGCGCGCGATGGGTAAGAAAAAAGCCGAGGAAATGGCCGAGCACCGCGATCTCTTCGTTAATGGCGCGGTGGCGAAAAATATAGATGCCAAACAGGCAACCTATATTTTCGATTTGATGGAAAAGTTTGCAGGTTATGGTTTTAATAAATCACACTCGGCAGCTTATGCGCTGGTGGCGTACCACACTGCGTATCTGAAAGCACACCACCCTGCTGCATTCATGGCGGCGACGTTGTCGGCGGATATGGATGACACCGATAAGGTTAAAAACTTCTACGAAGACGCGCTGGCAACCGGGCTGGAAATATTGCCGCCCGATATTAATCGCTCGGGTTATCGTTTCGCTCCGGAAAATACTCGACAAATACGCTACGGGCTAGGAGCAATCAAGGGCACGGGTGAGGCAGCAATTGCAGCAATAGTAGCTTCGCGCGAAGCAGATGGCGCATTTACGGATTTGTTTGATCTGGTCACGCGCGTGGATAAACGCAGCGTCAATCGCCGCACGCTGGAGTCATTGATACGCGCGGGTGCGCTGGATGGGCTGAATGATCATCGCGCATCATTGCTGGCTTCGGTCGGCGTGGCGTTGGACATGGCAAATCAGGCAGCGGCGAATGCCAATCAGGTAGGCTTGTTTGATGATTTTGACAGCCATCCGGAAACGCGGATGAGTCTGGTCGAAGTGCCGCGCTGGTCGGAAAAAGAACAGTTGCTGCAAGAGAAAACGGCACTAGGTTTCTATTACAGTGGTCATCCGTTCAATGCCTATGCCGCCGAATTAAAATCGCTGCTCAAAGTGCGGCTGGATAAACTGGCGCCCAGCCATAACCCCGTGCTGTTGGCAGGTGTCATTGTGTCCATGCGTACGCAGGTGACGCGTCGCGGCAAAATGGCATTTGTGTTGCTTGATGATGGCACAGCCACGGTAGAAGTCCCCATATTCAACGAAATGTTCGAACGCCACCGTGATAGCCTGAAAGAAGACCAGTTGCTACTGGTCGAAGGCAAAGTCAGCAAGGATGATTATTCTGGTGGTTTGCGTATCAACGTTGACAAACTGTTCGACGTCGCCAGCGCACGAACTCGTTATGCTAAGAACCTGCGCCTGCGGGTTAGCCCCACAACCAGTGTGCAACAGTTGCAAGCCAAGTTAGACCCGTTCCGCAGTGATGCGGAAGCTTGTCAGGTGATCTGTCATTTGACTTTGCCTGATGCAGAGACGGATCTGATTTTGGGCGATAGCTGGCGGGTGTCGTTGCATGATGATTTGTTAGGGGCGTTGCGGGGGTATTTGGGGACGGATGCGGTGAATGTGGTGTATTAATTCCTCGAGCTAGAACTCCAGCTACGTATATTCATGAGGAAAATGTTAAATGTATGTTCAGACCATAAGGTTTCAAAATGGAGAATGGCAACATGAAGCACCAAGGCACTCTATCGCTTAATATTCATAAGTGGATTATAAGCCGCATATTTTTAATTTTTATGTTACTGCTAATTACAAATGAAGCAGCAGAGGCTGACCCTTATGTATTAGTCATGAGCAAGGAGAAAGAGCTTTGTGACTCTATGCTTAAATTGTACAACAAAGATATGGATACATATGGACGTATTAATTATGATTCACATGAAGTATTTACCCAGATTAACTGGTTAAGTATCGATAGTTTAAATGATGATTCATACTCCTTCGTTCAGCGAGCCATTTTTGATATCAACAATGATGGGAAAAATGAATTAGTCGTCAAATCAACGATGCAAGAATTTAACTATTTTAATGATGTGCTATATATCTTTCCAATGGAAAGTAATGTGCTCTCAAAACTCAAACCAGGTAAAGGTGGATTAGAAGCGTTGTCATCTACACCTGACTTTCTATTTGGCAATGACACTAATTACTCTTATCACTTGAAAAATGTACCCACATTGCTAAAAGAGCAAATATTGGCATACAAACTCAAGCATCTCCCAAAATATCTAAAAAAAACGAATACCGAAGAACTCCGTAAAAATTTTGATCATGCGAGTATTGGGGGGTTTTTTGTTTTACAGCCGTTTATCTGGCATGGGACAACATACATCAGCATGGCAGATCGCAATCCAGAATGGCTTGTGGTTGGAAAATACAAGCAGGCTAAAGAAATACAAGATATTTGTTATTTCTATGACCAGAGTCATAAATTCATAAATTACTAATTTGCTTGCAGATTCTGGTCGGGGTTGTCTGATGGCAAGTTACTTACGCTTGCTTGCCCAAGAGAAAGTAAGCTAAGAGAATGGCAGCCTACTGCGCCATTCCTGCCGACTTCCCGTGTAGTGACGAACAAAACGGGCGGCTGCGGAACTCGGCCTGCGGTCTCAGACATACATGGACGCTCCCAGTTATGCCAAGCTTTCAATCGATGATGATAGAAAGGTAAAGATTGCAGCCATACATCCGGACTTTAGGTGAAGCTTTTGCTTCTGTCCCTGATGGAATCCGCTGAGTAGAACCTTATAGTCCTGCGCACTCGAAGTGCCTTGTCTGAGGCAGGTTACGCCACTCACGGTCTGACCTGTCTAACCATCACATCATGATTGCCTGAGCAATCTGTGGAACTTACACTTTGAACCTGCTATTTCAACTATAGTGCCCTGATACCCTCTTAGTCTGAAGATGTCACAGCCCAATTGCCTGTCGTAACATAACCAGGTTGGAATGACTGTTCACGCACCAGCAGTGCCCAGATGATCCGTGCATTCTTGTTGGCCAACGCCACCGACGCTACATTCCTGTTTCGCCTTGCCAACAACTTACGCAGCCAGTTATCACCATCCATCCGCGTTTCTGCAACCCGGATCACCGACCGCGCACCATGAATCAGCAAAGTTCGCAGATACGCATCACCCCGTTTGCTAATCCCCAACAGTGTTGGCTTGCCCCCGCTTGAGTGTTGCCTGGGTACCAAACCCAACCATGCAGCCAACTGGCGACCATTGTTAAACTCTCTTGCATTGCCAATAGTTGCCACGATCGCGCTCGCTGTGATCGGGCCAATGCCAGGAATAGATTCCAGCTTCCGACTGGCATCGCTCTCACGGTGCCACCGCTGAATCTGTATTTCCAATTCTGCAACCAGTGTGTCCAGCCCCTTCAGATGCTCAGTCAATCCGCGCATGAGATTGCGCATCACACCTGGCAAACCGTTTTCCTCATCTTCCAGTATTGATGGCATTTTCTTCATGATAGAGCGAATGCCTTGCGGGATTACAATGCCAAATTCAGCGAGCAATCCGCGTATCTGATTGGCTAGTGCGGTTCGGCTTTTTACAAATCCGGCACGCGCACGATGGATCGATAGCACCCCCTGTTGCTCGATATTTTTCACAGCAACATAGCGCATGTTGGGTCGTGCTACTGCTTCACAAATGGCTTCAGCATCAGCCATATCGTTCTTGTTGGTTTTGACATATGGCTTCACAAATTGTGGTGCCATCAACTTTACAACATGACCGAACTGGCTTAGTTTCCTGGCCCAGTGATGCGCACTGCCGCAGGCTTCCATGCCGATCAGACAAGGTGATAACTTGGCAAAGAATACGGCCATCTCAGATCGATTAAGCCGTTTACGCAAGATCACCTTGCCATGTTCATCTACACCGTGAATCTGAAATACAGTCTTTGCCAAATCAATTCCAATCGTCGTAATCTTCATAATGGACACTCCTTTCTGGTTGCGTGGTGATGGTGCAATCACTACTTTGGCACCGAGATGCCATTTTAGGAAGGGAGCGTCCATTACATTAGTCCTCGCCGACTGCCCCCGTATTGTTCACCACTACACGGTGGCGCAGAAAGGGGTGGGGTTGAACCAATTACCTATGCAACGTGCAATATTGCGGGGTCTTTTTATCTTGATGTGCTCGTAATATGGGTAATGATGCGGTGAATGTGGTTTATTAAGTCCTCAGGCTGGAATCCCTGCTAGTTATATTCAGGGTAAAAATGTCAAATGTCAGACACTCCCCTCAGGTTTTAAAATTCAACTATTTAGACAAAACCTACTGGATGCGGCTCATGCCCTCGGGCAACGCATCCGCAAGAAAACCTCCTGACTGATATTGCCATAGTGCCGCATAGAGTCCGTTCTTTTGCAGTAACTCGTGGTGTGTGCCTTGCTCAACGATTTGGCCTTGGTCGAGTACAATTAGTCTATCCATATGCGCGATGGTAGATAGTCGATGTGCAATGGCGATCACCGTCTTGCCGTCCATCAAGCCCACTAGTTGCTCTTGGATGCTAGCCTCAATCTCGCTATCTAATGCTGAAGTTGCTTCATCGAGTAATAGGATGGGCGCATCTTTGAGGATAACGCGGGCAATCGCCACACGTTGGCGTTGCCCACCAGAAAGTTTCACACCACGCTCGCCAACATGAGCTTGGTAGCCTTCTCTGCCATTCCAGTCGCGCAGTTGCATAATGAAGTCGTGAGCCTGTGCTTGTCGTGCCGCCGTTTCAATATCTGCCTGCGTTGCCTGCGGACGACCATAGCGAATATTGTCTGCAATTGAGCGGTGCAGCAGCGAGGTGTCCTGTGTGACCAGCCCAATTTGGGTGCGCAGGCTTTCTTGCGTGATGTGCCGAATATCCTGCCCATCGATAGTAATACGACCCTGATCGATATCGAAAAAACGCAACAACAAGTTAACCAGCGTCGATTTACCCGCACCAGACCGTCCAATCAATCCGATTCGCTCACCGGGATGCACAGTTAAATCGATGTTATTGAGTACATGCTTACCTACGTCATAAGCGAAAGTCACTTGCTCAAAACGAATCTCCCCTTGCGTAACTTTAATTGGTTTAGCAGCAGTGTCGTCAATCAGGGCATGGGGGACGGCAATGGTTTCTATGCCGCTCTGTACCGTACCTATACCCTCAAAAATACTTGCAGAGCTAGAGGCTATATAGCTGGCCATATTGGTGATTTGCCAGACTAGGGGCAATGCGACCACTAGTTGACTGGTGCTAATCAGCCCCTGCTTCCAAAGACTCACTCCTATCACTGCCGTGCTCGCCAATAACAGCGCATTCAACATTCTTAGTGTGAGTTCAAAGCGAGTCTCCATACGCATATGCAGGGCGCTGGCTACCTGATGTTCGTCCATAACCTCGCGCACGTAGGCATCCTCATCAACGATGCGGGCAAATAGTTTGACGGTCAGAATGTTGGAATAGGTATCGACTACGCGTGCTGTCACCATTGAGTCTGCATCCGCGCTTTGTTTGGCCAACTCGCACAAACGCGGTACAAAAAATCGCAGGAAGGCCACATACGCCAGTAGCCAGATTAGAGTAGGCAGGGATAGTCTCCAATTGAAGCCGGAGATCAATATCAGCGTCAAAATACCCCAGCTAAAAAAATACAATACCCCTCGGATGGCCAATATCACGCTTTCGCGCAACGAATGTGCTGTTTGCAGGACACGGTTGGCAATACGTCCGGAAAAATCTTTCTGGAAGAATAGCAAGCTCTGACGTACTACATGCCAATGGCTTTGCCAGCGTATCAGAGTGGTGACACCTGGAATCAACGCATTGAGACGTATCGCAGTATCAGCGAACTGGAGAAATGGTCTTACAATGAGCACCACCACTAGCATGATCCACAACCCCGTAGTTTGTGCCGCCAGCGCGGTGGTTGGATCTGGCGCGCTCATCAACGAGACCAACTTGCCCATAAAAATAGGAAGCGTCATATCTACCAAGACAACGCTCAGGCTGCCGGCTAGCATAGCCACGTAAAACCATGGTGTTTGCCTGATGAAATGCCAATAGAAAGCAAGCAGACCTGCAGGGGGCACTGTCGCCTTGTGTGCTCTGGTACCATGGATAAGAGATTCGAGAAATTTAAACATATTGGTTTCGACGTTTTCTATTACTTAGTATGCATTCCCCGGCAAAGCCGGTAGTTTTTATGAACTGTTTAGCGTGACTGAAGTTCAGAGTTAGCTACCATCATGAAAAGCATGCCCGTTGTTAGCGGAATGAAGGTGTCGGGCCTGACAGTCGATAGCCACCCATTGTCACTTTACGCTTAAGCTGCATTACCAATGCAACGCACGATATTGCGGGGTCTTTTTATCCTGATGCGCTTGCATGCGGGTAATGATGCTGTTTAGCACGGATATGCCGTGTACGATGTAGGGGCCTTTGTTAAGCATGACGCATTCGGCTCGTTCTGACATTGCTGCATCGGTGATTTCTGCGCGTGACGGCAGACCTTGTTTTACCAGGCTTTCCAGTACTTGTGTGGCCCAGATGACGGGGATGTGGGCGGCTTCACATAGCCATAATATTTCTTCCTGTATTTCTGCCAGCCGCTCATAGCCGATTTCTACGGCCAGGTCGCCGCGTGCAATCATGATGCCGAATGCGCCTTTGCCTGCACCGTGTACTATGATTTCAGGCAGGTTTTTGACTGCTGCACGGGTTTCTATTTTGGCTACTATGCCCAGATTGCCGGCGTTGCGCTGGATTAAGGCGGCACGTAATTGATCAACGTCGTCTGCTTGCTGGGTGAATGATAACCCGACGATGTCTGCGTGCTGTGCTACAAAATCCAGGTCGCTGATGTCTTTTGCGGTGAGTGCGGGTAAGACCAGTTTGCTGTCGGGGAAATTCAGGCCTTTTTCAGCGGCTATGTGTTCACCACCAGGTTTTACCTGCGTTACCCGTAACCATGCGCCCTGCGCGTCGATTTCTTCTATCAGGCAACCTATGCGTCCGTCATCTATCCATACGGCATGTCCTGCTTTTATGAATTCAAATATTTCTGGGGCGGTGCAGGCTATGCGGGCGGGCAGGGTGATGTTGCCGCGTTTGTCACGTTGTTCTGGTTGACCTGACTGTTGGGCGCGCATGAGTAATATGACATCGTTTTTCTCTACATGTATCCGAGCTGGTGGGGCATTGAATTCGCTTGTGGTGGTTTTGTTGTCTTTGTATTTGTTGCTCACATGTTCCAGTACAGTGTCTGGTGCAATATAAGCGCCTTTTGCGCAGGTTACGATAACTTCGTTGTTTGCCAGGCATGATGTCACGATAAATTCACGTTTGCGTTTGCCCGCATCATGGAATTTGATGGTGTCGCCTGCCTTTAGCCTTTGTAGCCATTTGGCCGGTACGCTTAATCTGGCGGGGTGGTTTTTCCCAGCTGGATCGGTGCTGGCAGATGTGCCGGGGTTGCCTGTGCCATCAAGTACGATTTCGGTCGGCGCGATAATGTCACCATATTGATCGCGCTTGATTTTGATGTGCAGGATAGGCGGTTCAGGCGACATCTCGCCGGTTCGTAGTTTAGGCCCTGCTAAATCGAACATGATCAGGCACTCGCGTGTAACTTCCTTAGCGGCCTGGCGTATGTGGGTGACCATATTGCCCCATTTTGCTGCGTCGTCATGTGAGCAATTAATGCGTGCGCAATCCATACCTGCGCTGATCATGTCGCGCACCAGTGCAAAGTCGTCCGCAGCTTCACTGGGCATGGTGACCATCATCAGCGTGCCAGGCTTATTATCGGTGCGCGGAAATAGCGATATTGTGTTTTCACGGAGCAATGACTGTTCGCGTGTCATGGTGTGGTTAATGTCAGTTATTGGGCAATACAGCGCTGTCGCCCCATCCATCATGGCGAGCGCATACGACACCGCATCCAGTGTCGCCAGCACATGGCTTTCACAGCGGCCTAATGAAGAAAGACCAACGCGCGCTAATCGAATCTGTAATGCGCGCAAATCATTACGACGCAGCCCAATATAAGCCGCCAGATTCGCAGCGCTGGGCAAGTAGTGTGGAAGATTAAGATGAGCGTGCCAGTTGGCGAGTAACTGCGTTTGAACAGTAATTAATGCTGTGCGTAAAGCTGTAGCCTCTTGCAGGAGAGAGCTAATTTCGCTGACACTATTTTGCGCTGCCGACATATTAAACAACCTCAATTTAACTTTACATTACAATGAGATGTCAGTTTACGACGTTAGTGTGAACATTAGGTGACAGGTGTGGAGTGTGTGGAAAAAGCAAGGGGTCAATTCTAACATTATGACAATATTGTGGCTGTGTTAAACTGTGCTCGCTAGTTATTGTAAATATCGAAATGGAATCCAAACTCATGAAAAGTCTTAAATCTGAACTGCCTGTCGTTGTGGCACTTATTGTTCTGGGGTTGGGATATGTGTTTGAGCACGCGGTTGTAGCGCAGGGTGGTGGTTTGCTCTGGACTGGATTGCTGGTGATATTGACGGCGATTATTGCAGTGGCGTTCCGGATTAGTCATCATGCGGAAATCCTGGCGTTGCGGTTGGGCGAGCCTTATGGCACGCTGATTTTGACGCTGGCGGCGGTGTCGGTTGAGGTGGTGATACTGGTGGTGTTGTTGCAGGGTGAGCCGAATCCTACGCTGGCGCGTGATACGGTGTTTGCGGCGATGATGTTTGATATTAATGGCATATTGGGTCTGGCAGCAATCGTAGCTGGGTTGAAGCATGGTAGTGCCAAATACAATCTGGATTCGGCAAACTCCTATATTGCGATGTTGATGGTGGCGATAGGGGTGGGGATGTTTATTCCTGATTTTGTACCTGAATCTAAGTGGGAAATTTATTCTGTGTTTTCCATTGCGGTGATGGCGATGATGTATATCGCTTTTTTACGCTTGCAGACGGTGGAACATCGTACCTTTTTTGAATACTCCAGTGGCGTTGGCGATGAGGTGCATGATGTGTTGCATAGCCCGAATAGTTTGCATGTGTCAATTATGGTCGTGGCGATAGTGCTAGTGGGGTTGTTGTCTGAGGTGATGTCGGTATTGCTGGATGCAGGTTTGCATGGAAGTGATTTGCCCAAGGCTATTCCAGCAGTGCTGGTTGCGTTAATTTCTGCTAGCCCTGAAATTTTGACAGCGTTACGGGCAGCGCAAAATAATCGTATGCAGACGACGGTAAATATTGCACTGGGCGCATCGTTGGCGACAGTGTTGTTGACCTTGCCGGTGATAGAGGCGTTGGCTCTGCTGAATGGTGAGCGTATTGTGATGGCATTGACGCCGATACAAGGTGGTGTGTTATTGCTGACTTTTGTGACTGTGATGAATAATTTACATGACGGCGAGACTAACGCTATTGAAGGAGTGAGTCATTTTGCCCTATTCGCAGCGTTTATTATGTTGGTGGTTATTGGCGTGATTTAAGCAAAGCGGCCACTTGGCATGATGCAAGAGGCCGCTATGGAATTATTTTTTGGTTTTGCAGGTGTTTAATCCTAGCAGGGTATAAACAGGGCAGAAACTGAATATGCCGGTCAGTAATGGCACTACGCCTATCCATCCCCACGCACCCACTGTATTGGTTGCGGCTAATGCGATTAATGCCAGACCTACGATAATACGTAGTACACGATCTATTCCACCTGTATTGCAGCCCATGATGTGCTCCTTGTGTGAGGGTTAATGAAGTGCCTAGTTTAGCGCATCCTGTTGAATAGTCTGTGACAAATGTCACATAGCATCAATTAAAATTCTGCCAGCTGTTTTAGTGCAGTCTGGTTCACTATTTCAATTTGTTCGCGTCCCAATGATACCCAGCCCTGATCAGCAAATCCCTTGAGGATGCGACTGATAATTTCACGTGAGCTGCCAAGCTCGTCAGCTAATGCTTGATGGGTGGATAGTATGGGCGCATTTCTTTTTATCAGGGTGGCAGCAAGGCGTTGATCCAGTTTCTGAAAAGCGACAGCGGTTACGAGTTGCATTAAGTCGGTTAGTCGTTCCGCGAATAAGTGAAATATGTAATCGCGAAATTGGGTATGGTGTTGAATGAGATGATTAAAGTTGCTGGTAGTAAGCATCAGTAATTCTGCATCGTGTTCAACGATGCCACGGGCAGTGTAATGGCTGTGACCCAATAGGCAGCTGCTGGTGAGTATGCAACTTTCGCCGGGGTGGACGCGATATAGTTGTAATTCACGCCCGTTAGGGGCGGCTTTAATGACACGTATGCTGCCCGACAGCAACATGGGAAAGCCTTGGCAGGTTTGATTCTCATCAAATACTATGGTGCCTGCGGGTAACGAGATAACGCGCGGGTCAGGTAATAGCAGGTTAAGTTGCTCGCCAGACAGGGTTTGCAGTGCTGGGTAATGCTGCTGTAAGCGCGTGATTATAGCGGTATTGATCATGGGCATAATGTAATGCAGATTGAAGTTATCGTCCAGTTGCGGTAAAATTACGAAATTCTTGCAGAAGCGGGCGTGGTGCGAACCTTGCCCGCTTCTTTGTATAAGCCTTACACTGGAGTACTCCCTTGTCGCATGCCCAATCCGCTATCTTGGTGCTTGCTGATGGAACAGTTTTTCGCGGTGTTTCCATCGGCGCGTTAGGCTCAACTGTTGGTGAGGTGGTATTTAATACCGCTATGACTGGCTATCAGGAAATCCTGACTGACCCTTCTTATTCCCGTCAAATCGTTACGTTGACCTACCCGCATATTGGTAATACCGGTGCTAACCCTGCAGATGTGGAATCTACTCAGATTCATGCCGCAGGTTTGGTTATACGTGATTTACCATTGCTGGCCAGTAATTTCCGTTCTACTTCTTCTTTGGCTGATTATCTGGCTGCGCAAAATATTGTTGCAATTGCCGATATCGATACGCGTCGTTTAACCCGTGTGTTGCGTGAAACTGGCGCGCAATCGGGTTGTATTATGGCGGGTGAAGTTGACGATGCTGAAGCGTTGCGTCTGGCGCGTGCTTTCCCTGGTCTGGCTGGTATGGACTTGGCTAAAGTGGTGTCAACTAAAGTTTCTTACACCTGGCAGGAAGGTGAATGGGCGTTGGGCAAAGGTTTTATTACCCCTGTGCAGCAACCCTATCATGTCGTGGCGTTTGATTATGGTGTTAAGCGTAATATTCTGCGTATGCTGGCAGCGCGTGGTTGTAAAGTCACCGTGTTACCAGCGCAAGCGACCGCTCAAGATGCGCTGGCATTAAATCCAGATGGTATTTTCTTGTCTAACGGTCCAGGCGATCCTGAGCCGTGTGATTATGCAATTGCAGCCATTACGGAATTGGTTGCAACCGGTATCCCGACTTTTGGCATCTGTCTGGGTCATCAATTGTTGGCGTTGGCATCAGGCGCAAAAACCATGAAGATGAAGTTTGGTCATCATGGCGCTAATCATCCAGTAAAAGATCTTGAAACGGGTCGTGTTTCTATTACCAGTCAAAATCATGGTTTTGCTGTGGATATGGATAGCTTGCCAGCGAATGTGAAAGTGACGCACGTGTCATTGTTTGATGGTTCGTTGCAGGGATTTGCGCGAACTGATGTGCCGGCATTCTGCTTCCAGGGTCACCCTGAAGCCAGTCCTGGCCCACATGATGTGGACTATTTGTTTGATCGATTTGTCGCACTGATGCAGGCGCGATAAGTTATTTGGAGCCGATGAATGTTCATCGGCTTATGTTGTTCGTGGCGATGATAATGAGTTATATATCGCTGCATTAATCTTGCTAGAAAAATTATGCCCAAGCGTACAGACTTACATAGCATACTGATTATTGGTGCCGGCCCTATTGTCATAGGCCAGGCGTGTGAATTTGACTATTCTGGCGCGCAGGCGTGTAAGGCGCTGCGTGAAGAAGGTTACAAAGTCATACTGGTGAACTCTAACCCAGCGACTATCATGACTGACCCAGACATGGCCGATGTAACCTACATCGAGCCGATTACCTGGCAGGTGCTGGAAAAAATCATAGAAAAAGAGCGCCCAGACGCTGTATTGCCTACTATGGGCGGTCAAACTGCACTGAATTGTGCGTTAGATTTAGCTAAACATGGTGTGCTGGAAAAATACAAAGTTGAAATGATAGGTGCGTCGCGTGAAGCTATCGACATGGCTGAAGATCGCGAAAAATTCAAGCAGGCAATGACGCGTATTGGTTTGGCTTCACCGCATTCCATGATAGCGCATAGCATGGAAGAGGCATTGCAGGTTAAGGCGGTGTTAGGCTATCCCACGATTATTCGTCCGTCTTTCACGATGGGGGGTACGGGTGGAGGTATTGCTTACAACCGGGAAGAGTTCGTTGAGATTTGCGAACGTGGTCTGGAAGCCTCACCAACTAAAGAGTTGTTGATAGAAGAGTCACTCATAGGCTGGAAAGAATACGAGATGGAGGTGGTGCGTGATCGTAATGATAATTGCATCATCGTTTGCTCCATTGAAAACTTGGATCCTATGGGCGTGCATACCGGTGATTCGATTACCGTTGCCCCTGCGCAGACATTGACTGACCGTGAATATCAGATATTGCGTAATGCTTCGATTGCGGTATTGCGTGAGATCGGCGTGGAAACAGGCGGCTCTAACGTACAGTTTGGTATTAACCCAGTTGATGGGCGCATGGTGGTTATCGAGATGAATCCGCGCGTGTCGCGTTCGTCTGCTTTGGCTTCGAAAGCCACAGGTTTCCCGATTGCAAAAATCGCTGCAAAACTGGCGGTGGGGTATACGCTGGATGAATTGCAGAATGATATTACTGGCGGCGCAACGCCAGCGTCATTTGAGCCTAGTATCGATTACGTAGTCACTAAAATCCCACGTTTTGCTTTTGAGAAATTCCCGCAAGCTAATGATCGTTTAACCACGCAGATGAAATCTGTGGGTGAGGTGATGGCGATGGGGCGTACTTTCCGTGAATCATTGCAAAAAGCATTGCGTGGTTTGGAAACGGGTATGGATGGACTGGATTCTCTCAGTTTGGATCGTGACATTATTGAAGCGGAAATCGGTAATCCTGGCCCTGAGCGTTTGTGGTACGTTGCTGATGCGTTCCGTATCGGTATGAGTATGGATGAAGTGTTTGCTTTCACCAAAATTGATCCTTGGTTCTTGGTGCAGATACAGGCGCTGGTAGCTGATGAAGCGAGTTTGCAAGGTAAACAGTTAGCTGATCTGGATGCGACTGAAATTCGTCGTTTGAAGCGCAATGGCTTTGCTGATCGTCGTTTGGCTAAATTGCTAAACAGTGATAAGAATGAAGTCCGTGCGCGACGCTGGGAGCTGGATATTCATCCCGTATATAAACGGGTGGATACTTGTGCGGCCGAGTTTTCGACGTCTACTGCTTATATGTATTCAACCTATGAGGAAGAGTGCGAATCACGTCCAACTGATCGTAAAAAAATTATGGTGCTGGGTGGTGGTCCAAACCGTATCGGTCAAGGTATCGAATTTGATTATTGCTGCGTACACGCAGCGCTGGCGATGCGTGAAGATGGTTATGAAACCATTATGGTTAACTGTAATCCGGAAACTGTTTCTACCGATTACGATACATCAGACAGGTTGTATTTCGAGTCGTTAACTTTGGAAGATGTGTTAGAAATCGTGCGCATCGAAAAACCGGTAGGTGTGATTGTTCAATATGGTGGCCAAACACCATTGAAACTGGCGCGCGAGCTGGAAGCCTTTGGTACACCAATTATTGGTACTACTCCAGACATGATAGATTGTGCGGAAGACCGTGAGCGTTTCCAGCAAATGTTGATGGGGTTGGGCCTGAAACAGCCGCCTAACCGTACTGCGCGGTCAGCTGAAGAAGCGATGGCAGGTGCTGCGGAAATTGGTTATCCGTTAGTTGTGCGTCCTTCCTATGTATTAGGTGGGCGGGCGATGGAAATCGTACGTGCTGAAGAAGATTTGCAACGCTATATGCGTGAAGCAGTTAAAGTCTCCAATGATTCACCTGTGCTGTTGGACAGGTTCTTGAATGATGCGATTGAAATAGACGTAGATGCAGTGTCCGATGGTGTGGATGTCGTTATTGGCGGTATCATGGAACATATTGAACAGGCGGGTGTTCATTCTGGCGATTCTGCCTGTTCATTGCCTCCATATAGCTTGTCAGCTGAGATTCAGGATGAGATACGCCGCCAAACTGTAGCGATGGCAAAAGCATTGAATGTGGTGGGCTTGATGAATGTGCAGTTTGCTTTGCAAGGCGAGACTGTTTACGTGCTGGAAGTGAATCCACGCGCTTCGCGGACTGTGCCTTTTGTATCCAAGGCAACAGGTGTGCAATTGGCTAAAGTGGCGGCTCGTTGTATGGCAGGCGTTAGCTTGGCAGCACAGGGAATTACACGTGAAGTCGTTCCACCGTATTATTCAGTTAAGGAAGCTGTGTTTCCTTTCGCCAAATTCCAGGGTGTTGATACCCTGCTTGGACCTGAGATGAAGTCTACTGGTGAGGTCATGGGCGTGGGCAAGACATTTGCTGAAGCATTTGTGAAGTCACAACTTGCCGCCAGTGTGAAACTGCCTAAAGATGGGCGTGCCTTTATTAGTGTTCGTAATGCGGATAAACAGAAAATACTGGAAATCGGTGCGCAGTTACTGGCATTAGGGTTCGAGTTATATGCAACACGTGGTACCGCGTCTGCATTAAGTGCGGGTGGCATGGCGGTGACTGTAGTGAATAAAGTTGCTGAAGGTCGTCCACATGTGGTGGATATGATTAAAAATAAAGAGATTAGCTTTATCGTTAATGTGGTCGATGATAAACGTGCTGTGCGTGATTCTGTTGAAATACGTCGTGCTGCGTTAGCGCATCGAGTTACCTATTACACTACTTTGGCAGGTGCGAGAGCAGCATGTATAGGTATGCAGGCGATGAGTGAATTGAACGTGTATGATTTACAGGGATTACATGGGCAACTTAATGCCTGAGGAAAAGTAAGATGAACATGATGATTAAAACTCCGTTAACTGTTAAAGGCGCGCAAATGTTGCGTGATGAGTTGCATCAACTCAAAACTGTAGAGCGTCATGCAGTGATTCAGGCTATTGCCGAAGCGCGCGCACAAGGTGACTTGTCAGAAAACGCAGAATACGATGCAGCGAAAGAAAAGCAGGGTTTTATTGAGGGGCGGATTGCGGATCTGGAAGGTAAACTGTCCACCGCACAAATTATCGACCCTGCAACACTAGACACCGAAGGGCGTATCGTTTTCGGTGCTACTGTAATGCTGGAAGAGCTGGAAACGGGCGAGCAAGTCACTTATCAAATTGTGGGTGATGATGAGGCTGATATCAAGCAAGCGAAAATATCGATAGGGTCGCCCATAGCGCGTGCATTGATAGGTAAAAGTGAGGGCGATACAGCAGATGTGATGGCGCCGGGCGGGATTCGTCAATATGAAATTCTGGAAGTGCAGTACATCTAATGCCTAAACTGGGTATGTTGATGGAAAAAATTGCCATGGTCATGTGGGTAGGTGGCTTGTGGGCGATAGGGTATATTGCTGCACCTGTTTTGTTTATCCAGTTGGATGATAAACAGCTTGCGGGTAACTTGGCGGGTAGTATGTTTACGGTAATCGCCTATGTTGGCATCGTATGTGCTGTGTATTTGCTGATTTTCCGTATCAACCAGTTTGGCGGGGCTGCTTTTAAGCAGGCTTTTGTTTGGGCTGTATTGTTGATGTTGCTTATTACCGTAGGTATGCAGTTTGGTATACAGCCCATTATGGAAAGTTTGAAAGAACAAGCCATGCCTAAAGCCGTTATGCAAAGCATATTTAGTGATCGCTTTGCACATTGGCATGGTGTTTCCCGCATTGCTTATATTATAGAAAGCCTGCTAGGCTTGGTGCTGTTGATTAAGCAATCGGCTAAGTAATTATTTTGGTAAAGCCAGTTTTGGTTTCTCTGCCGGGCGGTAAATGATAAGTAGTTTGCCGATGTGCTGGACGTTTACAGCGCCTAAAGTTTCACATATTGTTGTTAGCATGGTTGCACGTGCGTCTCTATCATCACCTAGTACGCGAATTTTAATTAATTCGTGGCTTTTTAGGTTAATATCAATTTCACGCATGACAGCTTCGGATAGTCCTGCGTCGCCTATCATGACGACAGGGTGCAGAGCATGAGCTTGGGCGCGTAAATAGCGACGTTGTAGCGCGTTAATACTAATCATCTTGTTATTCCTTAAACCAAACCCGTATTTTATCTGATGAAGCCTAGTAGAACCAGCAAAGCTTGGATGCGAGAGCATATTAATGATCCTTATGTGAAACTGGCTAAGGCGCAAGGTTATCGTTCACGTGCAGCATTCAAGTTGGCCGAGATAGACGAGCGCGATCATTTGCTACGTAATGGTGCTTTAGTAGTGGACTTGGGTGCCACCCCGGGTGGGTGGTCGCAACTGGCTATGCGTAAGGGTGCGCAAGTTATCGCTATGGATATACTGGAGATGGATAGTATTCCGGGAGTAACCTTTATTCAGGGTGATTTCACTGAACAGGCGACATTGGAACAATTAGCTCTGGCATTAAATAATCGTAAAGTGGACCTTGTTATTTCCGATATGGCCCCCAATATGAGTGGTGTAGCCACTGCCGATCAGGCTCGTAGCATGTATTTGTGTGAGCTTGCGCTGGAATTTGCAAGTGCTTATTTGAAACCAAATGGTCAATTTTTGGTCAAAGTGTTTCAAGGTGAGGGTTTTCAGGAGTACGTAAAGTTAATGCGAGATGTGTTTGAACAGGTGCTGACCCGGAAGCCGAAAGCGTCAAGGGATCGTAGTAGTGAGGTTTATTTGTTGTGCAAAAATTTGCGTCCATCGGTGACGCCGGCCTAGGAAACGCGTTAGAATCAATCATTGTCTTTGAGATAGTTACAATCGCTCAGTCTGGAGCTAGTTTATGAATAATATGTTTAAAAATATTGCGATATGGTTGGTCGTTGCGTTGGTAATGATGACGGTGTTCAATCAATTTGGTTCGCACCAAGCTGCACAAGCGCAAATGGATTACTCCCAGTTTGTTGATGAAGTGAAACAAGGTCAGATCGCTAAGGTCGTGATAGAAAATCATGTCATCAAGGGTATTAAAAATGATGGTAAGCGTTTTAGTACCTATGCGCCATCAGACCCCTGGATGGTCTCTGACTTACTTAAAAATGGTGTTGCGATTGAAGCTAAGCCTGAAGAAGAACCTTCATTCCTGACGCAGATATTCATATCCTGGTTCCCGATGTTATTGTTGATCGGTGTATGGGTATTTTTCATGCGCCAGATGCAAGGTGGGGGTAAAGGTGGTGCGTTTTCGTTTGGTAAAAGCAAAGCGAAAATGATGGATGAATCTACTAACCAGATTACTTTTGCGGATGTGGCGGGTTGCGATGAAGCCAAGGAAGAGGTTTCGGAACTGGTTGATTTCTTGCGTGATCCATCTAAATTCCAGAAGCTGGGTGGTCGCGTGCCACGTGGTGTATTAATGGCAGGTAGCCCGGGTACGGGTAAAACCTTGCTGGCTAAGGCGATTGCAGGCGAGGCAAAAGTGCCATTTTTCAGCATTTCAGGTTCGGATTTCGTGGAAATGTTTGTCGGCGTTGGTGCATCGCGTGTGCGTGATATGTTTGATCAGGCGAAAAAGCACGCGCCCTGTATTATCTTTATTGATGAAATTGACGCGGTAGGTCGCCAGCGTGGTGCTGGTATGGGTGGTGGTAATGACGAGCGCGAACAAACCTTGAACCAGTTGTTGGTTGAGATGGACGGTTTCGAAGGTGCATCTGGTGTCATCGTTATCGCTGCAACTAACCGTCCTGATGTACTTGATCCAGCTTTATTACGTCCGGGTCGTTTTGACCGTCAGGTGTATGTGAACTTGCCAGATATACGCGGTCGTGAGCAGATTTTGTTAGTGCATATGCGTAAGATCCCAGCTGCACCAGATGTGCGTCCTGATATTCTGGCGCGTGGCACACCTGGTTTTTCCGGTGCGGATTTGGCAAATTTGGTGAATGAAGCCGCTTTATTTGCGGCTCGCAGTAATAAGCGTCTGGTTGAGATGGATGACTTTGAACGTGCCAAAGATAAAATCATGATGGGTGCGGAACGTAAGGGTATGGTGATGCCCGAGCATGAGCGTCAGAACACGGCATACCACGAGTCAGGCCATGCAGTGGTTGCCTATCTGCTGGATAAAACTGATCCTGTGCATAAAGTAACCATCATTCCTCGTGGGCGTGCACTGGGATTGACCATGCAGTTGCCGACAGAAGATCGTTATAGTATGGACAGAATACAAATACTGCAAAATATATCCGTGCTATTCGGTGGGCGTATTGCCGAAGAAGTATTCATGGACAATATGACGACTGGTGCATCGAATGATTTTGAGCGTGCAACTGATATGGCGCGGCGCATGGTGACGCAATGGGGTATGTCACCTACGTTGGGCACCATGGTTTATAGCGACAATGAAGCAGAAGGCTTCGGTGGGCGTAGTAAGAGCGTCTCTGAGTCAACCATGCAAAAAGTTGATATAGAAATCCGTAGAATAATTGATGAGCAATATGCGATTGCCCGCAAGATATTGGAAGATAATCGTGACAAAGTTGAAATGATGACTAAGTCATTGTTGGAGTGGGAAACGATAGATGCGGATCAAATTAAAGATATTATGGATGGTTTACAGCCGCGCCCACCAAAACCTTTAGCTTCGGTACCGCCTGTGCCACCACAAGGGGGTACGCCTAGCGCGCCAGTCAGTCCTGCGGCAAAACCCGCGGCTGAAGTGTAATCAATTTAGGGAGTGTATTAAGCCGAGGTTTGCCTCGGCTTTTTTTATGAATATGCGATTACAGTGTGCTGATATTCAATTGGATCTGAGCTATCCCCGTATTATGGGGATAGTTAATGTCACACCTGATTCTTTTTCTGATGGTGGGCGTCATGCTACGGTGGATGCCGCAGTTGCACAAGCTCATGAGCTAATTGATGCGGGAGCAGATATTGTTGATATTGGTGGAGAGTCTACGCGCCCAGGAGCAGAATCTGTCAGTGTTGATGAAGAGCTTGCAAGGGTAATACCCGTTATTGCCGCCTTGCGTGGCTGTGGTGTGGTGGTTTCGGTAGATACACGCAAACCTGAAGTCATGTGTGCAGCGATTGCTGCGGGTGCGCATATGGTAAATGATGTTGAAGCGTTGCAAGCCGATGGCGCTTTAGAGGTGGTGGCGCAGTCCAACGTTGCGTTATGCTTGATGCACATGCCAGGCAATCCTAAGACTATGCAGGCACTTACGGATTATGATGATGTGGTAGTTACAGTTACTGATTTCCTGAAATCTCGAATTGCATTGTTATTAGCCACTGGTATTGCCAGTGACCGTGTTGTCATAGATCCAGGGTTTGGTTTCGGCAAAAACTTGACGCAAAATTTGCAGTTATTAAAACATCTGGATCGTATTGTAACTTTGAATTATCCAGTGTTGGTCGGGATGTCACGTAAGTCTATGCTCGGTTTGATAACGGGGCGTTCGATTGAAGAGCGGTTAGCAGCCGGCTTGGCTGCGCATTTGTATGCGGTTAAACAGGGCGCAAACATAATTAGAGTGCATGACGTGGCTGCTTGTCGAGATGCGCTTACGGTATGGAAAATGATAGGGGATGTAGCATGAGTAGAAAATATTTCGGTACTGATGGTGTGCGTGGTCGTGTTGGTGTAGCACCGATTACGCCTGACTTTGTTATGCGTTTAGGTTATGCAGCGGGTAAGGTGTTGGCCAGTGATCGTAGCCATCTGAGTGCTGGTGAAAACCCCGTGGTCTTGATAGGTAAAGATACACGTATTTCTGGTTATATGTTAGAAGCCGCATTACAGGCAGGCTTGTGCGCGGCTGGTGTAAATGTGCGTTTGGTCGGACCTATGCCCACCCCAGCAATAGCATATTTGACCAGAGCATTACGGTTACAGGCTGGTGTGGTGATTTCGGCATCGCATAATCCGTATGAAGATAATGGAATTAAATTTTTTTCAGCAACTGGTCAAAAGCTGGCAGATGAAACCGAATTAGCGATAGAAGCTATGCTGGATAGTCCGATGCAAACCATGGATTCTGCATATTTGGGGCGTGTAAAACGGATAGATGATGCTGCTGCGCGCTATATTGAGTTTTGTAAGAGTACATTTCCTTTTGACAGTGATCTGCGTGGATTGCGTATTGTGGTGGATTGCGCGCAAGGTGCCACTTACCATGTTGCACCTCCGGTTTTGCATGAATTAGGTGCCGAGGTCATTGCGATAGCCAACCAACCTAATGGTATGAATATTAATCGTGAGTGCGGTGCAACACATACTGCAACGTTAAGTGCAGCAGTGAAATTGCATCGTGCTGATTTCGGCATTGCCTTGGATGGTGATGGTGATAGATTGATGATGGCAGACAGGGATGGCGTAATTTATGATGGTGATCAACTGATTTACGTTATTGCTAAATATCGCCAGCAAATGGGTAAATTTAAAGGCGGCGTGGTTGGAACCCTGATGACGAATCTGGGGATGGAGCATGCACTTGAGCGGCTGAATATTCCGTTTATGCGTGCTCAGGTTGGCGATCGTTATGTGTTGGAAATGCTTGCAGAACAGGGATGGCAGTTAGGTGGGGAAGCTTCTGGACATATTTTGTGTTTGGATAAGCATACGACAGGTGATGGGATTATTGCGGCACTACAGGTGCTGCAAGTACTGCAGGATGTAGGGATGACGCTGGCGCAATACACAGCGGATATGCAGCAGTATCCACAGACGTTGTTAAATGTGCGTTTGATGGGCAAGGTAGATTTAAAGGCACCTCTTATTCAAGAAGCGGTAGCGGCAGCTGAGCAGGTACTGGGTGCAACGGGCAGGGTAGTGTTGCGTGCGTCGGGTACTGAACCATTGATCAGGGTCATGGTAGAGTGTCAAAGTGAAGATCAGGCACGGCAACAAGCGGAATTAATTGCGACTGCTGTACGTAATGCTGTGAAATAAAAAAACCGCCATTTGCGGCGGTTTTTTTTATTTTTGCTTATCAACTACATATCAACCAAATTTACCTGTAATGTAATCTTCGGTTTCTTTTTTTGTTGGATTGGTGAAAATTACATCAGTTTTACCAAATTCCATCATTTCGCCCAGATACATATACGCAGTGTAATCTGAAACGCGCGCTGCCTGTTGCATGCTATGCGTGACTATGGTGATGGTGTAGTCGGTTTTGAGTTCGTGTATGAGTTCTTCAATGCGTGCGGTAGAAATAGGATCCAAAGCAGAAGCTGGCTCGTCTAACAGTAATACATCGGGTTTAACCGCTATTCCACGGGCAATACACAAGCGTTGTTGTTGACCACCGGAAAGGCTATAACCACTTTGGTTAAGTTTGTCTTTTACTTCATTCCACAATGCAGCTTTTTTTAACGCCCATTCAACACGGTCATCAAGTTCCGATCGGCTAGGGTTGTCATATAGCTTAATACCGAATGCGATGTTGTCATAAATAGACATTGGGAATGGCGTTGGTTTTTGGAAAACCATACCTACACGTGCACGCAGTTTGTTCAAATCAGTTTCTTTTTGCAGTATGTCTTCGCCATCCAGCAAAATCTTACCTTCGGCACGTTGGCCAGGATAGAGGTCATACATGCGGTTTAGTGTCCGTAGTAATGTGGACTTACCGCAACCTGATGGACCTATGAATGCAGTCACATGATGGTCAGGTATATCCAGATTAATGTTTTTCAGCGCATGATGTTTGCCATAAAAGAAATTTAAATTCTGCAAACTGATTTTTGGTTTGATGTCCATCGTTGTGCCTTCTAATTGGAATTAATGAGCTGAGCGTTCTTGGCGGAAGAGTACGCGCGCAAGTATGCTTAGTAACAAAACAGTGAAAGTTATAAGTAATGCGCCGGACCAGGCTAAATCATGCCAGTTATCGTAGGGGCTCATAGCCATTTGGAAAATTACAACAGGTAAGTTGGCCATAGGCGCATTCATGTTGCTACTCCAGAACTGATTGTTTAAGGCAGTAAACAACAGTGGTGCCGTTTCACCAGTGATGCGCGCCACAGCAAGTAATACACCAGTCATCATGCCTGCTTTAGAAGCGCGCCAAGTGACCATAGTAACTACTTTCCATTGCGGTGCACCCAAGGCAGCAGCAGCTTCACGCAGTGTGTGTGGAACTAAACGCAACATATTTTCGGTGGTGCGTACAACGACAGGTATGACGAGTAAAGCCAATGCGAAAGTGCCAGCCCAACCAGAGAAGTGGTGGGTGGTTGCTACATACACAGCATAAACAAACAAACCAATAACAATAGACGGCGCCGATAGCAGAATGTCATTAATAAATCGCGTAGTTGGCGCTAGCCAGCCGCGTCCACCAAATTCTGCGAGATAGGTGCCTGCCATAATGCCGATAGGGGTACCTATTAGCGCACCGGTGATTGACATCAGAAAACTACCTGCAATGGCATTGAGCAAGCCGCCTTCGCTACCCGGAGCTGGTGTGTTTTGTGTGAATAACGACAGCTTTATGCCATGTATGCCGTGGCTCAGTAGTGTCCATAATATCCAGCCAAGCGCAGCTAGCCCAATAAACATGGTGACCCATGCAAAAAATAGATTAAAGTTGTTAATTAATTTACGACGCTGATAGAGAGTAATCATGATTAACTCTTAGCTCCTTCTTTTTTGCTTAATTGCAGTAGCATGAGTTTGGAAATACTAAGAACGATTAAAGTGATAATAAACAAAATCAAACCTAGCTCTATCAGTGATGAGGTATAGAGCACGCCGTCAGCTTCTGTAAACTCATTAGCAAGTGCTGAAGAAATGCTGTTGCCTGGCATCATTAGTGAGCTGCTTAGGTTATGCGCATTACCGATGACAAAGGTGACGGCCATGGTTTCACCCAGCGCACGACCTAATCCCAGCATGATGCTGCCTGCAACACCAACTTTGGTATAAGGTAATACGATATTACGTACCACCTCCCATTTCGTTGCGCCTAAGCCATAGGCAGATTCTTTCAGCATCGGGGGGACAATTTCAAACATGTCGCGCATCACAGATGCAATAAATGGAATAACCATGATGGCCAGGATTAATCCTGCATTCAGCATGCCTATACCCATAGGTGCGCCTTGAAACAGAAAGCCTACCATGGGGAGAGGGCCTAGTTTGTCTATCATCCATGGTTGGATGTTGTCGGCGAAGTATGGTGCAAAGACAAATAAACCCCACATACCGTAAATGATACTGGGAATGCCTGCAAGCAGTTCGATGGCAATACCTAACGGGCGCTTCAGCCAATTAGGTGAGATTTCAGTTAAGAACAGCGCGATACCAAAACTAATAGGTACCCCCAAAAGCAATGCAATTACGGAGGTGGTGACAGTGCCAAAGATGGGAACTAACGCGCCGAATTGTTCGGTCACTGGATTCCATTGGTCGCTGATAAGGAAATGTAAACCAAAAGCTTTAATAGATGGCATGCTGCCAACTACGAGTGAAATGATGATGCTGAACAGTAAAGCTAACACGATAAAAGCAAACAGTTTAGTCGCATTACGAAATAAAGTGTCTTGTATGACGAAACGTTTAGTTCTGCGATCAGATAAGGTGTTGTTCATAGTAGTACCATCTAAGATATTGTGCGTGACGCGGCACTTGTAGTGCTTAAAAAAGGGGAGTAAGTTCTACTTGCTCCCCTTCGATTCATCGCGGCCCCAAGTGCCGCAATGAATTTTACCAGACTGCTTTACCGTCTGTTGCTTTGATATCATTTTTCCAAGATTTAGCGATTAATTTAACCAGGCTGTCTGGTAATGGTACATAGTCCAGATCAGTAGCCATTTGATCGCCATTAGCGTAAGACCAGTCAAAGAACTTTAATACTTCTTTAGCATTCTCTGGTTTGTCTTGAGCTTTATGCATCAAAATGAATGTTGCGCCAGTAATAGGCCAGCTCATTTTACCAGCTTCATCAGTCAGAATTTCGTAGAAGCCTGGTGCATGTTCCCAATCAGCACCTGCAGCAGCAGCTTGGAAAGTGGTGTCGTCAGGTGCAACAAAAGTACCCATTTTGTTCTGCATCATGGTGTAAGTCATTTTGTTCTGCTTGGCATATGCGTACTCTACATAACCAATAGAACCTTTGATACGTTGTACGAAAGATGCAACACCTTCGTTACCTTTGCCACCTACACCTGCAGGCCATGCAACTGCTGTGTCATTACCTACTTTTGTCTTCCAGTCTGCACTTACTTTGGATAAGTAGTTAGTGAAGATGAAAGTAGTGCCAGAACCATCTGAGCGGTGAACTACGGTAATCGGTGTAGAAGGAAGTTTTGCTGTTTTGTTAAGTGCGACAATCGCTGGGTCATTCCAGGTCAGGATTTTACCCATGAATATGTCAGCCAACACTTGACCATTTAGATGGATCTGACCAGGGGTCAGGCCTTCAACGTTGATAACAGGCACAACACCACCAATAACAGCTGGGAATTGCATTAAACCAGCTTCAGCTAATACTTCAGGCTTTAAAGGCATGTCAGACGCGCCAAAATCAACTGTCTTTGCTTTAATTTGTTTGATACCACCACCAGAACCAATGGATTGGTAATTTAAACCTACACCAGTTTTAGCCTTGTATGCTTCAGCCCATTTTGAATAAATAGGGTATGGAAATGTTGCGCCTGCGCCGGTGATTTCTGCAGCTTGGGTGCTTGCAGCAAATGCCCATCCTGCGCTTAATAATAATGTGCTCGCTAAAGTGCGAGTGGTCAATTTATTCAATTTCATAATTGTGCTCCCAAAAGATTGATGAAGTTGCAGTATTGCCAGTAGCAGAGATAAACATCATTTGCTGATACTGTTTACCATGTTAGTGTGTGAATGTTACAAGAATGTGACAGTATAAAGAAATGTATTTAATCAAGTCTTAGCGCTGACTAAGGATTGACCAAAGAGGGGTGTTGTGTGTACTATCTAGGGTTTTCGGAGTAGGGGTATGGCGATGCGGCAAAAACTGGTTGCTGGTAATTGGAAGATGCATGGCAACTTGGTGGATAACCAGGCATTGTTGTTATCTTTGCGAACTCAATTAGTTGGGCTGCGTAACGTATCTTGTGCGGTATTTCCTCCTGCACCATATATCCCACAAGCGCAGCATGAATTGACAGGTTCAGCGATTGCCTGGGGTGCGCAGAATGTTAGCAAGCATGCCAAAGGCGCTTTTACTGGTGAAGTTGCTGCTTCAATGTTGCTGGATTTCGGTTGTAAGTATGTGTTGTTAGGGCATTCTGAACGTCGTGCAATATTTGGTGAAACGGATGAGATGGCTGCCGCAAAGTTTATGGCGGCATTGACTTCTGGATTGACCCCGGTGCTTTGCGTGGGTGAAACATTGGATGAGCGTGAATCAGGATGTGCAGAATCAGTTATTGCTCGACAAATCGATGCAATTATAGAAGTTGCTGGTGTGTCAGCATTGGCTAAAGCAGTTGTTGCTTATGAGCCAGTTTGGGCGATAGGAACGGGTAAGACAGCAAGTCCTGAACAAGCGCAGGCTATACATGCGTTTATTCGGCAGAAGATTGCTGGTTTGGATGCAGGCATTGCTCAGGGCTTGATGATTCTATATGGCGGTAGTGTAAAAGCAGCGAATGCTGCCGAGTTATTTAGTCAACCCGATATTGATGGTGGTTTAATTGGTGGTGCTTCACTTGTCGCCGATGAGTTTATTGCGATATGTAAGGCTGCGCAATTTTAATATTTGTTTAATATTTGCGCGTTATAAGGATATGCATTGGAAACTTTAATTTTAATTTTGCATTTGTTATCGGCAGCGTCGGTTATTGTCTTGGTGCTGTTGCAGCAAGGTAAGGGTGCTGATATGGGTGCGTCATTTGGTAGTGGTGCGTCGGGCAGTTTGTTTGGTTCTTCAGGATCTGCAAACTTTTTAAGTCGTACCACTGCAGTGTTGGCGGCCGTTTTTTTTGTGACTAGTTTGGTGTTGACCTATTATTCAGGGCATCGCGTACAGTCTGCAGGCGTAATGCAATCGCAACAAAAATTGCAAGTAATGCCACCTGTAATACCAGCAAGTGCGATTGCACCTGTTGCACCTGCAGGTTCAGTAGTTCCAGGCAATAGCCAGTCAAAAGCTGGTGAAATTCCTAAATAAGGATGTGCCGTGGGGCGGATTATCAATCCGTCCTGTCAAATAGGCCGACGTGGTGAAATTGGTAGACACGCTATCTTGAGGGGGTAGTGGCGTAAAGCTGTGCGAGTTCGAGTCTCGCCGTCGGCACCACAAGTATTTACACGCAAGCGCGACGCTGCAGCTTGCTGTGGGATTGAATGCTTAAAAAGTTTGTGTGAATCTGAACAAATTTTTTAAACTTGACGCAGTGCTTTTATGGCAATTAAACTGATGGGCTGTGTAGTGGCTAGGAGTTTCCATGCTTGAAAATTATTTTCCTGTTTTGCTATTCGTGCTGGTTGGATTAGCAGTTGGTGTTGGCCCAATGGTGTTGGGTTGGTTGCTTGCGCCTAATCATCCTGATAGTGAAAAGCTTTCACCTTACGAGTGTGGTTTTGAAGCATTTGAAGATGCGCGTATGAAATTCGATGTACGTTACTATTTGGTAGCAATCTTATTCATACTATTCGATCTGGAAATCGCATTTTTGTTCCCTTGGGCAATCGTGCTGCAAGAAATCGGTATGTTTGGGTACTTGGCGATGGTTTTGTTTTTGGCTATTTTGGTTGTCGGTTTCGTATATGAGTGGAAGAAAGGAGCGCTGGAATGGGAATAGAAGGCGTTTTAGAACAAGGCTTTGTAACGACCACGGCTGATAAACTGATAAATTGGACGCGCACTGGTTCGCTCTGGCCCATGACCTTCGGTCTGGCATGTTGCGCTGTGGAAATGATGCAGGCGGGTGCTTCTCGTTATGATCTGGATAGATTTGGTGTGGTGTTTAGACCAAGTCCGCGACAGTCTGATGTCATGATTGTTGCGGGTACCTTGTGCAATAAAATGGCACCTGCGTTGCGCAAAGTTTACGATCAAATGGCTGAGCCGCGTTGGGTTATATCAATGGGTTCATGCGCGAATGGTGGTGGCTACTATCACTACTCGTATTCTGTTGTACGCGGTTGTGACCGGATTGTACCAGTCGATATTTATGTTCCGGGTTGCCCACCTACGGCTGAAGCTTTGCTGTACGGCATTATTCAGTTGCAAAACAAGATCAAGCGCACTAATACTATTGCGCGCTAAGATTTAAGAGCGAGTTCTTATGAATCCATCTTTAGAAAGTTTGTCGGTCACCGTGTTGACTGCGCTGGGAACCAAAGTGGTTCGCCAGGTGGTGGCGCTGGATGAGTTAACGATAGAAGTGCGTGCACAGGATTTACGAGATGTCATGATGGCGTTGCGTGATAATCCTGGTCTGCGTTTTGAGCAGCTGATCGACCTGTGTGGCATGGACTATTCTGATTATCAGGAAGGTCTGTGGCAGGGTAAGCGTTTTGCAGTGGTTTACCATTTGCTATCTATCAATAAAAATCGCCGTATACGTGTGCGTGCATTTGCTAATGATGATGATTTCCCTATTTTGGATAGCATGATACCTGTCTGGCCAGCAGCAAACTGGTTTGAGCGAGAAGCATTTGACTTGTTTGGCGTTGTGTTTGAAGGTCATCCTGATTTACGTCGCTTGCTGACCGATTATGGTTTCGTAGGGCACCCTTTCCGTAAGGATTTTCCTGTGTCAGGTAATGTTGAAATGCGTTACGACCCTGAACAGCAGCGTGTTATTTATCAACCTGTCAGTATCGATGCGCGTGAAATTACGCCGCGTATAGTACGTGTAGCGAATTATGGAGATGCTGCGTAATGGCTGATATACGTAATTACACTATGAACTTTGGACCTCAGCACCCAGCAGCACATGGCGTATTGCGCCTGGTGCTGGAGCTGGATGGCGAGGTTATTGAGCGTGCAGATCCGCATATCGGTTTGCTGCATCGTGCCACTGAGAAGTTGGCTGAGAGCAAAACCTATATTCAATCATTGCCATATATGGACAGGCTGGATTATGTATCCATGATGAGCAATGAACATGCTTATGTCATGGCGATTGAGAAATTAATGGGTATTGCAGTGCCTGAGCGTGCGCAATATATTCGTGTGATGTTTGATGAAGTAACACGGATTTTGAATCACCTGCTGTGGTTGGGTGCGCATGCGATTGATATCGGCGCGATGACGGTGTTCTTGTATGCATTCCGTGAGCGTGAAGATTTGATGGATTGCTACGAAGCCGTATCCGGTGCACGTATGCACGCTGCGTATTATCGTCCAGGTGGTGTGTATCGCGATTTGCCAGACACTATGCCGCAATACAAAGCATCCAAGATTCATAATGAAACTGCGATTAATCGTATGAATGAGAATCGCCAGGGTTCCTTGCTGGATTTTCTGGAGGATTTCACTCGTCGTTTTGATGGCTATGTGGATGAGTATGAAACACTGCTTACGGATAACCGTATCTGGAAGCAGCGTACCGTAGGTATCGGTGTGGTCAGTCCTGAGCGTGCGATGGCACTGGGTTTTTCGGGACCTATGTTACGTGGCTCCGGTATCGAGTGGGATTTACGTAAAAAACAACCCTATGAAATTTATGACAGGTTGAATTTTGATATTCCTGTTGGCGTGAATGGTGATTGCTATGATCGTTATTTGGTGCGCATGGAAGAAATGCGTCAGTCAAACAGTATTATCAAGCAATGTATTAGTTGGTTGAAGCTAAACGCGGGTCCTGTGATTACGGATAACCACAAAGTGGCTTCACCGTCCCGTAACGATATGAAGCAAAATATGGAAGAGCTAATCCATCACTTCAAACTGTTTACGGAAGGTATGCATGTGCCTGAAGGTGAGGCTTATGCGGCGGTAGAGCACCCTAAGGGCGAGTTTGGTATTTATATGGTGTCTGATGGCGCTAATAAACCTTATCGCCTTAAAATTCGTGCCCCAGGTTATCCACATCTGGCAGCGCTAGATGAAATGGTGCGTGGCCATATGATTGCTGACGTAGTCGCTATCATAGGTACGCAAGATATAGTGTTTGGGGAGATAGACCGATAATGTTGAGCCCAGCATCATTAGCCCAAATCGATCGTGAGATCGCTAAGTATCCAGCTGATCAACGTCAGTCAGCCGTCATGTCAGCTCTGCGGATTGCGCAAGTTGAAAAAGGTTGGCTGGCAACTGAAACGATGGATTTTGTAGCGAACTATTTAGGCATGCCTGCAATTGCAGTAGCCGAGGTCGCGACTTTTTATAATATGTATGACACCGCACCTGTCGGTAAGTACAAAGTGACATTGTGTACCAATATTTCTTGTATGCTGATGGGTGCACCTGAGTTGGCAAAACATGTGAAGCAGCGTCTCGATTGTGGTTTTGGTGAAACCACGACTGATGGCAAATTCACATTGAAAGAAGGTGAATGCATGGGTGCATGTGGTGATGCGCCTGTGTGCCTTATCAATAATCATCGTATGGAAGGTTTTCTCACGTCTGAGAAAATCGACGCTATTCTTAAAGAGTTGAACTGATATGGTTATTAAAGGCGGAGAAGTTATATTCAATACGGCTCACCTTCCTGAGTCATGGAAGTTGGAAACTTATGTTGCCAATGGTGGTTACAGTGCTTTGCGTAAAGTGCTAACCGAGCCTATGTCGGCTGAGACTATTATTGCAGAAGTTAAAAAATCAGCATTGCGTGGTCGTGGTGGTGCGGGTTTCCCAACAGGTTTGAAGTGGAGCTTTATGCCACGTCATTACCAGGGTGACAAATACTTGGTATGTAATTCTGATGAAGGTGAACCAGGTACTTTCAAAGATCGCGACATTATGTTGTTGAATCCACACGCATTAATAGAAGGTATGGCAATCGCTGCTTACACTATGGGTGTAAAGCGTGCATACAACTATATTCACGGTGAAATTTGGCAAACATATGAACGCATGGAAGCTGCTTTAGAGGAAGCGCGTGCAGCAGGTTTTCTCGGTGAGAAGATTATGGGAACAGATTTTAGTTTTGATCTGTTTAATCATCATGGATATGGCGCTTATATTTGCGGTGAAGAAACCGCATTGCTGGAATCCATTGAGGGTAAAAAAGGTCAGCCGCGCTTTAAACCACCATTCCCAGCAAGTTTTGGTTTGTATGGCAAACCCACAACCATCAATAACACGGAAACATTTGCAAGTATCCCTTACATCATTCGTGAAGGCGGGCAAAAATTTCTGGAGTTAGGTAAGCCGAATAATGGCGGTACCAAAATATTCTCGGTGTCTGGGCATGTTAACAAGCCTGGAAATTATGAAGTGCATATGGGTATGCCATTTGCCGAGCTATTAGAAATGGCGGGTGGTATACGCACTGGGCATACCTTCAAAGCCTGTATACCTGGTGGTTCTTCAACCCCAGTGTTACCAGCTGAGATTATGATGCAATGTACTATGGACTATGACTCAATTGCCAAGGCGGGTTCGGCTCTAGGTGCGGGTTCAGTCATTATCATGGATGAAACGGTATGTATGGTAGAAGCGTTGGAGCGCTTGTCATATTTTTACTTTGAAGAGTCTTGTGGACAATGTACGCCTTGTCGAGAAGGTACAGGCTGGTTATATCGCGTTATTCATCGTATTGAACATGGCCAAGGTCGTCCAGAGGATTTAGACCTGCTGGCTGACGTTGCTCATAATATTGGTGGTCGAACTATTTGTGCGCTTGGCGATGCTGCTGCAATGCCAGTACAAGCGATGCTCAAACATTATCGTCATGAATTCGAGTACCACATCGAACATGGCAAGTGCATGGTTTAGGTGAACATATGCTAGAAATCGAAATTGACGGCACGAAAGTGGCTGTACCTACAGGCGGCACAATTATGGATGCTGCCGTGCAGATTGGTGTTTATATTCCCTCTTTCTGTTATCACAAGAAATTGTCGATAGCGGCCAACTGTCGTATGTGTTTGGTACAGGTAGAGAAAGCTGCCAAACCGATGCCAGCTTGCGCTACGCCATTGACCGAAGGTATGAAAGTATTTACCAAATCGGATTATGCCGTTAAAGCGCAAAAAGGCGTGATGGAGTTTCTGTTAATTAATCATCCTCTGGATTGCCCAATTTGCGATCAGGGTGGGGAATGTAGTTTGCAGGATCTGGCTGTGGGCTATGGTGGTAGCTCTTCGCGTTATCAAGAAGAAAAGCGTGTAGTCAAAGAAAAGGATTTGGGTCCCTTGGTTTCAACTGATATGACACGGTGCATCCATTGCACACGCTGTGTACGTTTCGGTACGGAAATCGCAGGGATTATGGAAATGGGTCAGGTTGGTCGAGGTGAGCATTCCGAGATCATGCCATTTATCAACAAAACCATAGATTCAGAGTTGTCCGGCAATATTATTGATTTGTGTCCCGTTGGTGCGTTAACCAGCAAACCTTTCCGTTATACCGCCCGTAGCTGGGAGCTGTCACGTCGCAAATCTGTTAGCCCGCATGATGGCTTAGGCAGCAATTTGGCTGTGCAGGTTAAGAACAATAAGGTTATGCGAGTTCTGCCACTGGAAAATGAAGAGATTAATGAGTGCTGGTTATCGGATAAGGATCGTTTTTCCTATGAAGGCTTGAATTCATCGCAGCGTTTAACTCAGCCTATGGTTAAACAGGACGGTAAATGGATAGAAGTTGACTGGCAAGCTGCGCTACAGTATGTCGCCAATGGATTGAAACAAATTCGTGAGCAGCATGGCGCTGATAGCATAGGTGCATTAGCAACACCGCATCAAACAATAGAAGAATTATATTTACTACAGAAATTAGTGCGTGGTTTGGGCTCAGGTAATGTGGATACGCGGTTACGTCAGGCTGATTTTAGTGCCGATGCACGTGTAATGGGCGCTCCATGGTTAGGTATGCCCGTTGCTGATCTGGACACGTTAAACCGAATATTGTTGATTGGTAGTAGTCTGCGTCAAGATCATCCGTTAATGGCTCATCGTTTGCGCAATGCAGTACGGCATGGTGCGCAGTTTAGTCTGGTAAATCCAGTAGATGATGATTTGTTAATGAAGGTTGCTCACAAGGCTATTGTTGCTCCACAAGCCATGGTGCAAACGCTGGCACAAATTCTGTTGGCATTGGCTGCGCAAACAGGCAAGGCGATACCTGCTGAATTACTTGCAAAATTAGCTGGTGTGGTTGCTGACGCTAATAGCGTTGCGATTGCAACCAGTTTGAATAGTGGCGAGCGCAAAGCAGTGTTCCTGGGAAACATGGCACAACATCATCAACAATATGCAGATTTGCATACCTTGGCACAGTGCATTGCAGAGATGACTGGCGCTACTTTAGGTTTCTTGGGTGAAGCAGCAAATAGTATAGGTGCTTATGTTGCTGGTGCAGCACCTGTGGGTACTAAAACGGGTTTAAATGCTGATGCGATGCTGTCGAACCCGCGTAAAGCTTATTTGTTGCTGGGTGTTGAGCCTGAGTTGGATTGTAATAATCCGGCACTAGCGATAAAAGCGATGCAAAGTGCCGATATGGTTGTTGCTATGAGTGCATATAAACATAACGCGTTAGAGTATGCTGATGTCCTTTTGCCAATTGCACCATTTACTGAGACAGCAGGTAGTTTCATTAACGTAGAGGGCAAACTTCAGACTTTCAATGGTGCAGTTAAACCTTTGGGTGAAACTCGTCCGGCTTGGAAAGTATTGAGAGTGCTTGGCACGATGATGGGTCTGAATGGATTCGATTTGGACAGTGTAGAAGAAGTGCGTGGAGCTTTCCTACCACAAGGAGACTTGCCGAAGACCGCATTGAGCAATGGGTTATCTACACTTGATGTTGGTGATGTAACTATAGCCAAAGGTGTATATCGTGTTGGAACAGTCCCTATGTATCAAGCCGATGCCATAGTTCGTCGTGCTGAATCTTTGCAGAAAACACAAGATAGCGAATTTGTCGGTGTTGGTATGAATGCAGCGCTGATGCAGAAGCTGAATGTGGTTTCGGGTGGACTCGTTGTTGTCGAGCAAGCAGGTGTACGTTTAACCCTGCGCAGCGAGCTCGATAACGCGGTAGCCGATGAATGTGTTCGACTGGTTGCTAGTCATCCCCTGACAGCTGGCTTGGGTGCAATGATGGGTGAAATCAAGTTGGAGCGCGCATAACATGGCCTTTTTAGAAAATTTGTTTGGTGCTGCTTGGCCACTGGTGTGGAATCTGGCCAAAATCATTGCCATTGTTGGTCCGTTGATGATAGCTGTAGCTTATTTGACCTATGCTGAACGCAAAGTCATAGGTTACATGCAGGTACGTATAGGTCCAAATCGCGTAGGTTTTAAGGGTTTATTACAACCGATAGCCGATGGTATCAAGCTATTGATGAAAGAGATCATCATACCGAGTGGCGCGAATAAGTTTTTGTTTGTGCTTGCGCCTGTATTGACCATAGCACCTGCGCTGGCAGCTTGGGCCGTTATTCCTTTTTCACCAGAAATGGTGTTGGCGAATGTTGACGCAGGTTTGTTGTATATCCTGGCGATGACCTCTGTTGGTGTGTATGGCGTGATTATTGCGGGTTGGGCATCCAACTCCAAGTACGCATTTCTTGGAAGCTTGCGTTCAGCAGCTCAAATTGTGTCTTACGAGATAGCCATGGGTTTCGCTTTGGTAGGGGTGTTAATGGCAGCGCAAAGTCTGAATTTGGTCGACATTGTGAAAGGCCAAACGGGCGGAGTTTTTAGCTGGTATTGGTTACCGTTGTTCCCTATGTTTATCGTTTATTTGATCGCGGGTGTGGCTGAAACCAACCGTGCACCATTCGACGTGGCTGAAGGTGAGTCTGAGATTGTCGCTGGTTTCCATGTTGAATACTCAGGGATGGCATTTGCTGTTTTCTTCCTGGCTGAATATGCCAACATGATTTTGATTGCGGCATTGACTTCGATCATGTTCTTGGGTGGGTGGCAGCCTTTATTTGATATCGCGCCATTTACCTGGATACCAGGTTTTGTATGGTTGATGTTCAAAATAGGTTTTGTTTTATTCTTATTCTTATGGTTCCGCGCCACGTTTCCTCGCTATCGTTATGATCAAATTATGCGTTTGGGTTGGAAAGTGTTCATCCCTATTACCTTGGTCTGGTTGCTGTTTGTCGGCGCAATGATGCAAACCCCTTACGGATATTTATTCCACTAAGCGTGGAATAATGGAGTGATTTGATGAAAGCGATAAAACATTTTTTTACCAGCTTGCTGTTGTTGGAATTGCTGCAAGGTATGCGCCTGACTGGGCGGCATTTTTTTGCACGCAAAATCACAGTGCAATTTCCTGAAGAGAAAACACCTCAGTCAGTGCGTTTCCGTGGTTTACATGCGTTGCGTCGTTATCCTAATGGCGAAGAGCGTTGTATCGCTTGTAAATTGTGTGAGGCAGTATGTCCAGCTATGGCCATCACCATAGAATCAGAACAGCGTGATGATGGGACTCGTCGTACCACGAAATATGATATAGATCTGACCAAATGCATTTTCTGCGGATTTTGCGAAGAGTCATGCCCTGTGGATTCCATAGTCGAGACGCACATATTGGAATATCACGGTGAAAAACGTGGTGACCTGTATTACAACAAGGAAATGTTGTTGGCTGTTGGTGACAAGCACGAAGATCAAATTGCAGCGGCTCGTGCTGCCGATGCTAAATATCGATAAGGTGTATAGACAATGAATTTTGAAACTATCGTATTTTTTGGCTTTGCAGCAATTTTGTTGTTTGCGGGATTTCGCGTAATTACTACACGTAATCCAGTACATGCGGCATTGTTTCTGGTGTTAGCTTTTTTTACAGCAGCAGGGTTGTGGCTGATGCTTGAAGCCGAGTTTTTGGCTATTACCTTGGTATTGGTATATGTAGGCGCGGTTATGGTTCTGTTCCTGTTTGTGGTGATGATGCTGGATATTAATCTGGACAGATTGCGTGAAGGTTTTTGGGATTATTTACCATTAGCGGCTTTTGTCTCAGTAATGCTGGTGATAGAGATGGCAGTGGTATTAGGTAGTCGTAGTTTTGGTCTGGATATAGTTCCTGCACCTGCTCAACACGCAGCCAATTATAGCAATACCAAAGAGTTGGGTCGTTTGCTTTACACTGACTATGTCTATCCATTTGAATTGGCTGCTGTAGTATTGCTGGTCGCCATTGTTGCTGCGATTGCATTAACTATGCGTAAACGTAAAACCAGTAAATATCAAGATCCTGCGCAACAAGTCAGAATTAAGCGTGCCGATCGTGTGCGTCTCGTAAGTATGGCCGCTGAACAGCCATCTTCTACTAAGTCTTAAGGAGCGCGTGACATGGTTTCGTTATCATACTATTTGATATTGGCTGGCATTCTGTTTGCCATCAGTGTGCTGGGTATATTTCTCAATCGTAAGAATGTCATTATTTTATTGATGTCGATAGAGTTAATGCTATTGGCAGTGAATATGAATTTCATCGCTTTTGCCCATTTTATGGGGGATACAGCAGGGCAAATATTTGTGTTCTTTATTTTGACCGTGGCAGCAGCAGAGTCGGCAATTGGACTGGCGATACTGGTAGTGCTGTTCCGTAACTTGCGTACCATACACGTGGACGATTTGGATCAACTTAAAGGCTAATGATGCGTTAGGCATCTGACAGGAATCAACCATGACGGAAATTCAAAAACTTTATCTTTTAGTCCCGCTTGCACCATTGTTTGGTGCGATAGTAGCAGGATTGTTTGGCTGGGCTATAGGCCGCACGCTATCGCATATCGTCACTATTGCAGGTGTCGCTGTGTCATGTTGGGCTTCTTGGGTGATTTTCCAGGATGTGCAGGCAGGACATGTATTTAATGGGACGGTATACACTTGGATCACTACTGGTGATCTACGCCTGGAAGTCGGTTTCCTAATTGATAGTCTGACTGCAATGATGATGTTAGTAGTGACGTTTGTATCATTGATGGTGCATATTTACACTATCGGTTATATGAAAGAAGATCCAGGCTACCAGCGTTTCTTCAGCTATATTTCATTGTTCACATTCTCAATGTTGATGTTAGTAATGTCTAACAACTTCCTGCAACTGTTTTTTGGTTGGGAAGCGGTTGGTTTAGTGTCATATTTGCTTATTGGTTTTTGGTTCACTCGTCCAACAGCAATCTATGCGAACTTAAAAGCATTCCTAGTAAACCGTGTAGGTGACTTCGGGTTCTTGCTTGGTATTGGCATGGTGCTAGCGTACTTTGGTACGCTGGACTACGCATCTGTATTCGCTCAATTGCCTGCGATGGCTTCGACACACGTCAGTATCATCCCTGGTATGGACTGGTCGTTGATTACTGTGATTTGTATCCTGTTATTCATTGGTGCGATGGGTAAGTCAGCTCAGTTTCCACTGCATGTTTGGTTGCCTGACTCAATGGAAGGCCCTACACCTATATCTGCATTGATCCATGCAGCAACTATGGTGACAGCGGGTATTTTCATGGTGGCGCGTATGTCACCTATGTTTGAAATGTCTCAGGCCGCATTGTCTTTTGTGATTGTAATCGGTGCGATTACCGCGTTATTTATGGGCTTTTTGGGTATTATCCAAAATGATATTAAGCGTGTGGTTGCCTACTCTACATTGTCACAGCTGGGTTATATGACTGTTGCACTAGGAGCCTCAGCGTACTCAGTCGCAGTGTTCCATTTAATGACGCATGCGTTTTTCAAAGCTTTACTGTTCTTAGCAGCGGGTTCGGTCATTATGGGTATGCATCATGACCAGGATATTCGCAATATGGGTGGCTTGCGCAAGTATATGCCGATTACCTGGATAACGTCCCTGATAGGCTCGCTTGCGTTGATAGGTACACCATTCTTCTCTGGGTTCTACTCCAAGGACAGTATCATCGAGGCGACACACATTGCGATGGAGCATGGTTTGGCTGGTGCAAGTTTTGCCTATTTCGCGGTAGTAGCAGGCGTTTTTGTCACGGCTTTTTACTCTTTCCGCATGTATTTCCTGGTGTTCCACGGTAAAGAACGCTTTGATACGCACAGTCACGATGAGCATCAACATGGACATGATGATCATGGGCATCACGGTGGTGTTCCGCATGAATCATCTTTGGTTGTAACCATCCCATTAATATTGCTGGCTATTCCATCGTTATTAATAGGCTATTTTGCGATTCAGCCTATGTTGTTTGGAGACTATTTCCATGGGGCCATTGTTATTAATAACACATTGCACCCAGCAATGGAGGAGTTGAAAGCTGATTATCAAGGTTCAACTGCTATGGCGTTGCATAGCTTGACCAGTTTGCCATTGTGGTTAGCAATATCTGGCGTGGCGCTATCATGGTTTTTCTATATGAAGCGTCCAGATATTCCGGAAGCGATTAAACAGCGTTTCATTGTTATCTATAATATATTGGATAATAAATATGGTCTTGACACGTTTAATGCCTGGTTCTTTGCCGGTGGAGCGCGTGCTTTAGGTGGTTTTTTCTGGCGTGTAATAGATGTGAAAATAATAGACGGTTTCTTCGTTAACGGAGCAGCACATTTAGTAGGTTGGTTTTCAACTATCACGCGCAAGTGGCAATCAGGTTATATCTATCATTACGCATTTGCCATGATTATCGGCGTGTTCGCCTTGGTGACGTGGTTTGTGCGCGTAGCTTGACCATAATTTAAAGCAATACAATTAGAATAGGGATTTTATGTTAGCTGGATACCCACTTTTAAGTTTGGCCGTTTGGGTGCCGATTATTTCTGGTGCGCTAGTGTTGGCAACAGGGTCGGATCGTAATGCAAGCATGGCGCGCTGGATTGCGTTGATAGGTGCTATCGTATCTTTTGCGGTTACTGTACCGCTTTATACGGGCTTTAATACGATGACCGCAAATATGCAGTTTGAAGAATTAATGCCATGGATACCTACATACAATATCAATTATCATCTCGGAGTAGATGGTATATCTATGCCATTTGTATTACTTACTAGCTTCACAACTATTTTGGTCGTGATTGCTGGTTGGAAAGTTATTCAAACCAAAGTGTCGCAATATATGGCCGCATTTTTATTCATGTCTGGCGCTATTATTGGTGTGTTTGAAGCCTTGGATGCGATTTTGTTCTACGTGTTCTTTGAAGCAATGTTAATACCATTGTTTCTGGTGATTGGTATCTGGGGTGGTCCGCGTCGAGTTTATGCTGCGATTAAATTCTTCTTGTATACGCTGCTCGGTTCACTGTTAATGCTAGTTGCATTTTTGTACTTGTACTTTCAATCGGGTGGTAGTTTCGAAATTCTTGATTATCATCGTTTACCTATTGCGATGTCAGCGCAGATTTTGCTGTTCATGGCTTTTTTCCTGTCCTTTGCGGTAAAAGTACCAATGTGGCCAGTGCATACTTGGTTGCCAGATGCCCACGTCGAAGCACCTACCGGTGGTTCGGTAATATTGGCGGCAATTACGCTTAAGGTGGGTGCTTATGGTTTCTTGCGTTTCAATCTGCCGATTGCACCAGATGCAAGCCATTACATGACAGGCTTTATCGTCACCATTTCCTTGATAGCTGTGGTTTATATCGGCCTGGTTGCACTTGTGCAGCAGGATATGAAAAAGCTGATTGCTTACTCGTCGATTTCACATATGGGTTTTGTGACCTTGGGATTCTTCATGTTCAACGCGATTGGGACTGAGGGTGCTTTGATTCAGATGATTTCACATGGCTTTATTTCCGCTGCGATGTTCTTGAGTGTTGGTGTGATGTATGACCGTTTGCATTCACGTCAAATTTCGGATTATGGTGGCGTGGCAAATAAGATGCCGATATTTGCGGCATTTCTGATGCTGTTCTCTATGGCTAACTCAGGTTTGCCAGGTACGAGTGGTTTCATCGGTGAGTTTATGGTGATCATGAGTGCTATCAAGGTTAATTTCTGGTATGCCTTCTTGGCTGCTACAACATTAATTTTTGGTGCGGCTTACACCTTGTGGATGTATAAGCGCGTGATTTTTGGCGCAGTTACTAATCCACATGTAAATGAGATGAAAGATGTGAGCGCGAGAGAATTTAGTTTCCTTGCAATCTTGGCTGTGCTGGTATTGTCTATGGGTTTATATCCTAAGCCATATACCGAAGTCATGCATACCTCAGTTAATAATCTGCTTGCGCATGTTGCAATCAGTAAGTTGCCTTAAAGCATAAGAAGGAATACGGATGAATCTCGCTTTTACGGATGTGTTGCCATTGTTGCCAGAAATATTTTTGCTGGCAGCGGTGTCGTTAATTCTACTTATTGATTTGTTTTTGAGTGATGAACAGCGTTTTATTACTTACATACTCAGTTTGCTAACTTTGTTAGGCTGTGGTTGGTTGACGCTGACAACGGCAACAGGTGTTCCAACGTATGCAATGCATGGCATGTTTATTGATGATTTATTGTCAGATACGTTGAAATTAATGTTGTATTTTGTAGTGGCTGTTGTGTTGGTTTATTCACGTTCATACATTCATGCACGTGGCATGTTCCAGGGTGAGTTTTTTGTGCTGGTGCTATTTGCTACCTTGGGCATGATGGTGATGATTTCTGCAAGTAGTTTGCTTACGCTGTACATGGGGTTGGAGTTGATGAGTTTGTCACTTTATGCGCTGGTTGCATTGCAGCGTGACTCTGCAGTATCGAGTGAAGCCGCGATGAAATATTTTGTACTGGGCGCTTTGGCATCAGGGATGTTGCTGTATGGAATGTCAATGATATATGGCGCAACGGGTAGTTTGGATATTACAAGAATTGCCACGGTCTTGCAGGCTGGTGTAGCTAATAACACTGTACTCGTATTTGGCTTGGTGTTCATTATTGCAGGTTTGGCATTCAAGCTTGGTGCTGCACCATTTCATATGTGGTTGCCTGATGTCTATCAGGGCGCGCCTACAGCAGTTACTTTGTTTATTGCAACGGCAACTAAAATAGCCGCTTTTGCTTTTGTGTTGCGTATCCTAGCGCAGGGACTGCAGTCTATGTCTCCTGACTGGCAGCAAATGATGATAATTATGGCCGTGTTGTCTATGGCTATAGGTAATATTACTGCGATTGCACAAACCAACTTTAAGCGTATGTTGGCATATTCGACAATTTCGCACATGGGATTTCTGCTGTTAGGTTTACTCGCAGGAGATATCAATGGTTATAGTGCTGCGATGTTCTATATTGTTACTTACACGATAACTGGTTTGGGTGCGTTTGGCATGATCATGCTGCTCTCACGCAAAGGTTTCGAGGCGGATAATCTGGAAGATTTAAAAGGCTTGAATCAGCGTCATCCTTGGTATGCGTTTATGATGTTGATCATCATGTTCTCATTAGCAGGCGTACCACCTACCGTTGGCTTTTATGCGAAATTGTCTGTATTGCAGGCAGTAGTAAATGCAGGCTATACCTGGCTTGCAGTTATAGCTGTGATCTTCTCGTTGATCGGCGCGTTCTACTATTTGCGCGTAGTTCGACTTATGTATTTTGATAAAGCAACCGATACGCATGTGATTAAGCCTGAAGGTGATGTGGCTTTCTTGATGAGTGCGAATGGTTTAGGTGTATTAGCATTAGGCATACTTCCTCAGCCGCTGATGGCTTTGTGTGCTTACGCTATACAGCAATCATTATGAATACCAGTGTATTAGCATTGCTAGTTGTAGCTTTAGCTGCGGCCAATATTCCTTTTTTTACCAACAGAGTGATGCTGGTAATTCCAGTGAAAACGGAATATAAGGCGCTGGGATGGCATGTATTGGAAATGGTGATTTGGTATTTTGTTGTGGGATTCTTAGGTCGCCTGCTGGAACAAAAGACAGGTGTGGCACATCCCCAGCATTGGGAGTTTTATGCAGTTACAGCAAGTATGTTTATAGTGCTTGCGTTCCCGGGGTTTGTGTATCGTTACTTATGGCGTCGTTAAGGTTTTCTTAATCAGGCATTCAAAATAAATGGCAGGATCAAAGGCAGTTTGCTGTCGTTGAGCCTGCCAAATCATTTCTGCTAAACAGTCCATCATTTCATGCTGTGCGCGCATTTCGTCTTGAAATAGCGCGCATAATTTTTGGTAGTGGCCACGTACACCAGCAGGTTGATCGATGGATAGTTGCTCATGAATCGCTAAGTGCATGGAAAGATGTAAAAAAGGGTTGGTTGCACCTAGCTCGGGCGGGTAGTCCTGCTCGCCATAACGTTCAGGCTGATTTAGTAAATCATGATATTCAGGATGTGTCAGCATAATATCAATAGCAATGAGTTCTGCACCTACTAGAGGTTGCTTATCTTGATATTTGCGCCAGGTAGTGAAATAAAACTGGCGAGCGTCCTGTCTGCTTGGATTAAACATTGTAGTCAAAAAGTCCGAAAACGGTTGAGTATTCTAATAACTGGTTGCTGTCATTGAGCCAGCAAATTTCTCCATTGCCGTAAAAGCCGATAAATGGTAAGTCGGGGAAGCATGACTTCACTGCAAGTAAATCCTTATCTATGCCACCATAGAAGCCAGGACCACGTCCAGATGAACTGGCGATAATCGCAAATTTCGGATCATGGCCTAAAATCTGCGCAGTTCTATCAACGGCAACACGCATGCTGCGTTCTGCCGCGAGTGGTTGGCGAATAGCCCAGAACATCTGGCTGCCTTCAGCTAAACGAGATGCCAACGTCACGGATCTGTCGTCAGTGTTGGTGGCGATAACAGGGATAAGACGATAACGACCATCCATTAGTGCCGAATCAGGCTCTCCGTAGACTTCTGCCGCCATGATGAGGTGGAGTGGTATACGTGGTAACTCACGAATCTCAAGTGGTAACTCTCTGGCAAGCAGGTTGAGTGCAGATTGACGGCCTAGAGATAGCACATCGTAGCCATTGGATTCGGTAACGGTTACAGGGGCAGTTAAGGCGCGGATGCCGTGCGATATGCCGATAGCACCAGTCGTGTTGGGCAAATATAGTTCACAGTGTCCTGCGGTGTTGATTTTTCCATTATTCCAAACTTTGTATAGGCCGTGGCCAGTAGCATCACCGGCTACGCCGCCGAAACGTTGTCCTGGCGATTTAATCCAGTTGTGGTTAATGGCGTTAGGGGCTGTCAGTGCTAGCAATAAGTCGTCAGATTCAGGAGAGTGTGCAGTATTTAGACCCAGATTTCCGCTAAATACCATGGCAGCGGCAGCAGGAGCGTCAAGTACCCAGTCTTGTTCAGTGAATATACCTGCAGCACTACAACCGCTGATTTGTATGCATTGACTCTGGCGTGATGCAGCGAGCAGTGCAGGTTGTGGGTCTCGTGCAAATGCATCGCTCAAAAAAAGTAATACACTATTGGCGTGAGTAACTGATAGCTTATCCATTGCCATTGCAACTGCTTGTGCTGCAATAGCAGGGTCAGCGGTTTTACCCGTTGCGATGCCGGTGGCTATCATACGGTTTTATCTTTGTATTTGCAGAGGTCAGCAATGATGCAATGGGTGCAGTCAGGTTTGCGTGCCTTGCAAATGTATCGGCCATGCAATATCAGCCAGTGATGTGCATTGACCATATAATCTTTAGGTATGGCTTTCATTAATTTTTGTTCAACAATTAGTACTGTTTTACCAGGCGCCAGCCCGATGCGATTAGATACCCGAAATATATGGGTATCCACCGCCATGACAGCTTCGCCAAATGCAGTGTTGAGTATGACGTTTGCAGTTTTACGTCCTACGCCAGGTAATGCTTCTAATTCGGTGCGGTTATTGGGAACGATGCTGTTATGCTGCTCAACCAGAATTTGGCAAGTCGCGATTAAGTGTCTGGCTTTGCTTTTGTATAAGCCTATTCTCTGAATGTATTCAGCTAAGCGCTGTTCACCTAGTGCAAATATATCTTCAGGGGTATTAGCAATTTTAAATAAAATGCGTGTGGCAATGTTGACGCTTTTATCAGTTGCTTGTGCTGAAAGTACAACCGCTACCAATAATTCAAATGTGCTTTGATATTCGAGTTCAGTGGTAGGGGTGGGATTAACCGCCGCGAAACGGGAAAATATCTCGCGGCGTTGACTGCTGGTGAGTTTAGAAATGGCGGAACCAGCCGATTTCAGGTGATGCTGGACGTGGATTCTGTTTAGCTTCTTCTTCAAGCTTATGCAGGAAGTGGTGATGATCTTCATCCAGTTTATGCATGGCGTCATCTGACATTTTGCCAAACAATGTACCTGTAATGAAGCCACCCAAATCAATTAGCGTGGTAGCCCATAAACCTTGACGTAAATGGAAGTCCGTATGGGAGTGTTGGCCGTAAGGGTAGTTTTTGAATTCATAACCCTTAACAGCGCTCAAGTCTGGGTCATTCATGACAAAGTTTTTCGCCCAGTCGTACCACCATTTATAATACTTTTCTTGCATGGTGGTGTTTAGGTTGTGACGATCGTAAAAACCGAATACGCTTACACGGTTAGTGTTGCCGCTGAAAGGGAAATGACCTGACATACCTAACGTCCTTCATGATAGTAAAAAATCATATTTTAACCTGTTTTTTTGTATTTGGTATATGGAAGTGAGAGAGTTGAATGTCAACAGGAAATAATCACGAAATATCAACAGTAACTTTAGGCGGCGGCTGCTTCTGGTGTCTTGAGGCTGTGTTTGAAAAAATGCATGGTGTAATACGTGTTGTATCAGGCTACATGGGCGGTGCGCAACCTGATCCTGTATATGAGGATGTGTGTACGGGTACGACCGGACATGCAGAAGTAGTTCAAGTTACATACGATACACAGCAGACTAGTTTGGTAGATATATTGCATGTTTTTTTTACTATTCATGATGCTACGACATTAAATCGTCAAGGTAATGATGTTGGTACGCAATATCGCTCGGTTATTTTTTATTATGATGAAATGCAAAAGAAGACGTCTGCTGAAGTGTTAACACAATTACAGTCGAAAATGGATCGCCCGGTCGTAACTGAGTTAAGTCCGGCTACTGAGTTTTATCGAGCGGAAGAAATGCACCAGCATTATTTTGAATTGCATCCGCAGCAAGGTTATTGCCAGTATGTGGTGGCACCTAAAGTGGCTAAATTTCAGCAACACTTCCCACAATGGGTAGAAGTGCGTGGCTAATTTACCGTATTGGCGGCTGTCAGGGTTCTACTTCTTTTATTTTGCATTTGTCGGCGCGATGTCGCCATATTGGGGCTTATACCTGCAGTCACTGTCGTTTAGTGCTTGGCAAATCGGGGTGTTGATGTCGCTGTTACAGGTGACCCGTATATTCTCACCTAATATTTGGGGTTGGCTGGCGGATAAAACGGGTAAGCGTGCCGCTATGGTGAGATTGACGGCCTGGTTAAGTTTATTGTGTTTTGCTGGCGTGTTTTTCGGTAGTCAGTTTGCGTGGTTGTTTGTGGTGATGGCGACAATGAGTTTTTTCTGGAGCGCGTCTTTGCCTTTGGTTGAGGCAACTACGATGTCGCATTTGGGGTCGCATACGCATCGATATGGTCAGATACGGTTGTGGGGTTCCATAGGCTTTGTGATAGCCGTGTTAGGGTTGGGTTATTGGCTGAATTTCCGTCCAGTGGGTGATTTGCCGTGGGCTATCCTGGCGATTATGGTCGGGATAGGCTGGTTGGCAAGTTATATCCCTGATGCGAAAATTAATACGCAAACGCGAGTGCATGTAGATATATGGCATGTGGTACGGCGACCAGAGGTCATGAGCTTGTTGCTGGGCTGTTTTCTGATGGCTGTAGCACACGGACCTTATTATGCTTTTTATTCTATTGATTTAGTTGCGCATGGCTACAGTAAAAGCGCAGTAGGCTGGTTATGGGCACTTGGTGTGATAGCTGAAATAGCTGTTTTCATGTGGTTGCCGCGGTGGTTGCCTAACGTGTCCATGGCGCGGATATTGCTGACGACATTGCTGATTGCTGTGCTGCGATTCATTATTATCGCCTGGGGCATAGATTATTTAGGCTGGATAATATTTGCGCAGATTCTGCATGCAGCAACTTTCGGCGCATATCACTTATCGGCGGTAGCACTCATACACCGATATTTTCATGGCCGTAACCAGGCACGAGGTCAAGGCCTGTATAACAGTGTCACTTATGGTGCAGGTGGCACGTTGGGTGGTCTGTATGCGGGCGCGGTTTGGGATAGTTGGGGAGCCGTTTGGGTGTTTAGTATTGCGGCAGCTTGCGCGGCCGTGGGCGCTATTCTGGTTGCAAGCCAGCTGAGTAAGTTAGAGGCGAAAATGTGCTGATTTATCAATTTGCTGGAGTCTGTGTATAATTTCTGGTTCGATTATTAAGATTGGTTAGATTCATGAGCGGGCAAACGTTATACGATAAGCTTTGGCAGGCGCATTTGGTACATACAGAAGCCGATGGGTCTGCGTTGATCTACATAGATAGGCATTTGGTTCACGAAGTTACCAGTCCTCAGGCATTTGAAGGTTTGCGACTGGCTGGCCGCAAACCGTGGCGTGCAGGTGCCGCTGTGGCAGTGCCCGATCACAATGTGCCGACTACTCATAGGGCAGCGGGTATAGCCGACCCTATTTCGCGTTTGCAAGTAGAAACGCTGGATCAGAACTGTGCTGAATTTGGCATACAAGAATTTAAAATGAATGATGTGCGTCAGGGCATAGTGCATGTTATCGGACCTGAGCAAGGCTTGACTCTGCCTGGCATGACCGTGGTGTGCGGAGATTCGCATACCAGTACGCATGGTGCATTTGGTGCTTTAGCTTTTGGTATTGGTACATCCGAAGTTGAACATGTATTGGCGACACAATGTCTGGTGAGTAAGAAATCCAAGTCCATGCGTGTGCTGGTAGAAGGTGACCTTGGTGCAGGCGTGACTGCTAAAGATGTGGCATTGGCGATTATCGGTGTCATCGGCACTGCAGGTGGTACAGGATATGCGCTTGAATTTGCTGGTTCGGCGATACGTGGTTTGAGTATGGAAGGGCGCATGACGTTATGCAATATGGCGATAGAAGCTGGCGCGCGTGCAGGTATGGTTGCGGTGGATGCTAAAACCATAGATTACGTACATGGCCGTCCTGCTGCGCCTAAGGGTGCAATGTGGGATCAGGCTGTTGCGTGGTGGCAGACCTTAGTGTCAGATGCGGATGCTGTGTTTGACCATGAGGTTGTGCTCAATGCCGCGGATATTCAACCGCAAGTGACTTGGGGAACATCACCGGAAATGGTGGTGGCAGTGACTGGTCGCGTGCCTGATCCAGCTGACGCAACGGATGCAGTTAAGCGTAATGACTGGGAACGGGCGTTGGCTTATATGGGTCTGACTGCAAATACGCCGATGGCAGAGATTGCGATTGATAAAGTGTTTATAGGCTCGTGTACAAATTCACGTATAGAAGACTTGCGCGCCGCTGCGGCCGTTATCAAAGGTCGTCAAAAAGCAGCAAATGTGAAATTGGCGATGGTGGTGCCGGGTTCCGGTCTGGTTAAGCAACAGGCTGAGCAAGAAGGTTTGGATAAGCTGTTTATTGCTGCTGGTTTTGAGTGGCGTGATCCTGGTTGCTCTATGTGTCTAGCGATGAATGCGGACAGGCTGGAGCCTGGTGAGCGTTGTGCTGCAACCTCCAACCGAAATTTTGAAGGTCGTCAGGGGCAAGGTGGGCGTACCCATTTGGTGAGTCCTGCAATGGCTGCTGCTGCGGCATTGGCTGGCCATTTTGTTGATGTGCGTGAATTTTGAAAGGTGCTGCTAAGTGAAGCCATTTGTTGAGTTAGATGGGCTGGTTGTTCCGCTCGATAGAGCGAATGTGGATACCGACGCCATTATTCCTAAGCAGTTTCTGAAATCCATTAAACGCAGCGGTTTCGGACCTAATTTGTTCGATGAGTGGCGTTATCTGGATCATGGTGAGCCTGGCCAGGATAATACCCATCGTCCCCTGAATCCGGATTTTGTGTTGAATAAGTCGCAGTATCAAGGTGCTGAAGTGTTGTTGGCCCGTGAGAACTTCGGTTGTGGTTCCAGCCGTGAGCATGCGCCTTGGGCGTTAGAGGATTATGGCATACGGGCCATCATTGCACCGAGTTTTGCTGATATTTTTTACAACAACTGTTTCAAAAATGGCTTGTTACCTATCGTTTTGGCGGCAGAAGTGGTCGACCAGCTGTTTGCTGAAACCGCTGCAACCGTTGGTTATCGTTTGCATGTTGATCTGAATCAGCAAACCGTTACTACTCCATCGGGTGCGGTATTCGGTTTTGAGGTTGATGCTCACCGTAAATATTGTTTGTTGAATGGTCTGGATGATATTGGGCTGACTTTGAAACATGTGGATGAAATTCGTGCGTATGAAGCACAGCGCAATCTGACTGCGCCATGGTTGTTTGTTTAAGAGTTGATTGACGGTTATTTATTTGATTATTGAAAGCATAAAATGAAAATTGCTGTTTTACCGGGTGATGGAATAGGTCCTGAAGTAGCTGCGCAGGCAGTAAAAGTGTTGCAGGCTTTGAATAGCGAAGGTTTGAAAATCGAAATGGAGCATGCGACTATCGGTGGCGCGGGTTATGATGCAGCGGGCGATCCTTTGCCTGAAGCAACGCTGGCACTATCACGTGCGGCTGATGCTGTTTTGTTAGGCGCTGTAGGTGGTTATCAATATGATAGTTTGCCGCGCCCCATGCGCCCTGAGCAAGGGCTGCTACGCATTCGTAAAGAGCTAAATTTATTTGCGAATCTGCGTCCCGTTAATGTTTATCCAGAACTCGCGGATGCGTCTACTTTGAAAGCAGAAGTGGTGTCAGGACTGGATATCATGATTGTGCGTGAATTGACCGGCGATTTATATTTTGGCCAGCCGCGCGGCATACATGTCAATGCCAACGGCGAGCGCGAAGGCTATAACACTATGCGTTATAGTGAATCAGAAGTGCGTCGCGTGGCGCATATCGGTTTCCAGATTGCGATGAAGCGTAACAAAAAATTGTGCTCAGTGGAAAAAGCCAACGTACTGGAAACCAGTGAGTTATGGCGTGAAGTGGTTATTGAAACGGCCAAGGAATATCCAGAAGTGGCGTTGTCGCATATGTATGTTGATAACGCAGCGATGCAATTAGTGCGTAATCCTAAGCAATTTGACGTTATTGTCACTGGTAATATTTTTGGTGACATTTTGTCCGATGAGGCGTCTATGTTGACAGGTTCTATTGGCATGCTGGGTTCGGCGTCGTTAGACCAGAATCGCAAAGGCATGTACGAGCCTATACATGGCTCTGCACCTGATATAGCAGGACAGGATATTGCTAATCCATTGGCCACCATTTTATCCGCGGCGATGATGATGCGTTACACCTTCGGACGTGATGATGTTGCCGATCGCATCGAAAACGCAGTGAAGAAAGTGATTAGCAGTGGTCTGCGTACAGTAGATATTTATACCGCAGGCACGACTAAAGTGGGTTGTGCAGCGATGGGCGATGCTGTTGTTGCAGCGCTTTAATTAAGGATGGAAGTATGATGCGAGTAGGTCTGGTTGGTTGGCGTGGCATGGTAGGTTCGGTGCTTATGCAGCGTATGCGCGAAGAGCGTGATTTTGATGTAATAGACCCTGTGTTTTTTACTACCTCGCAAGTGGGTGGCAAAGGTCCAGAAATTGGGCGTGATATTCCTGCATTGAAAGATGCGCGCAATATCGATGAGCTTAAAGCCATGGATGCGATTATTTCTACTCAAGGTGGTGATTATACGACTGAGGTATTCGGGCAATTGCGTGCTGCGGGCTGGAAGGGCTATTGGATAGATGCGGCTTCAACATTGCGCATGGAATCCGATAGCGTGATTATCCTCGACCCCGTTAACCAGCATGTGATCAAAGATGCGCTGGCTAATGGTGGTAAGGATTTCATCGGTGGTAATTGCACCGTGTCATTGATGTTGATGGCGTTGGGTGGCTTGTTCCGCGAAAATATGGTGGATTGGATCAGCGCGATGACTTATCAAGCTGCTTCAGGTGCGGGCGCACAAAACATGCGCGAGTTGCTAAACCAGATGGGTGAAACACATCGTACGGTGTCCGGTTTGCTGGATGATCCGGCTTCAGCCATTTTGGATATTGATAGAGAAGTTGCCGGAGTCTTGCGTGATGACGCTTTCCCTAAATCTAACTTTGGTGTGCCATTAGCTGGGAGTTTGATTCCTTGGATAGACAAGGATTTGGGAAACGGTCAGAGTAAAGAAGAGTGGAAAGCGCGGGCTGAGACTAACAAAATTTTAGGTTTACATGGCGATCAAATTAATATTGATGGATTATGTGTGCGTATTGGTGCAATGCGTTGCCACAGCCAGGCGCTGACGGTTAAGCTTAATCAAGACGTGCCTATGGATGAGATTGAATCTATTATTGCTGGTCATAATGCATGGGTAAAAGTCGTACCTAACCAAAAGGAAATTAGTATGACTGATTTAACCCCTGTCGCAGTAACAGGCACGCTGGCTGTTCCTGTCGGACGTATGCGCAAAATGTATATGGGCGGTGAATATCTGTCCGCGTTCACAGTGGGTGACCAGTTGTTATGGGGTGCGGCAGAGCCGTTGCGTCGCATGTTGCGTATCCTGGTAGAGGCTCAATGAGCGCCGCTGTATTGAATATTGCGGTGTTAGGTGTAACCACCTTGGTTGGCGAGGCGGTATTGGCGCATTTGGCTGAGGCGGAGATTGGTTTGGGTCAGCTCTATATGCTATCCACCGGTGAAGCGGTGGGTAGTGAATTGCAGTTTAAATATCAGGATAAAATTGTAACCGACGTTGATGACTTTGATTTTTCACTGGTGCAGGTGGCTATATTTGCAGCAAGTGCCGAATTATCTGCACGAATTGCTCCTGTTGCCGTAGCTGCAGGTTGTGTAGTCATTGATACTAGTCCCCATTTTCGTCAAGATAGCGGTGTGCCACTCGTCGTAGTGGGTGTGAATGAAGCAGTGCTTACAGATTCTGGTAAATTATCGATTATTGCCAGTCCATGTGCAGTGAGTATGCACTTGGCGTTGAGTTTGAAGCCATTAGCAAGTGAATTTGGCTTGGTTAGTGTAAATGTTTCAACTTATCAGTCAGTTTCTGGCTCTGGTCGAGCTGGAGTCGATGAGCTGGCTGAACAAACCAGAGCGATTTTTAGCCTTAACGAAACTGAAAATAACGTATATTCTAAGCGTATTTCCTTTAACATTTTGCCGCAAGTTGGTGATTTGATGGATAATGGTTATAGTATTGAAGAAATGAAGTTGATTAATGAGACGCAGAAAGTTTTGGCGCTTCCAGACTTGGTTGTTAATCCTACAGCAGTTCGTGTACCAGTTTTTTATGGGCATGGTCAATCAGTTCAGGTAATAACAAGCAAGCCAGTGAGTGTTGGATTGTCAACGGCGTTGTGGCAGCAACAGACCGGCGTGCTGGTGGCGGATGCTGAAGACGGTGTTTATCCTACTCCTGTTGACGTGGTGGGTTGTGACGATGTCTTCGTAGGCCGCATACGCGGTGCAATGGGATCTCAGCCTGGCCTGAATTATTGGCTGGTCGCCGATAATATTCACTCGGGTGTGGCGTTAAATAGTGTGCGAATTGTTAATGTGCTAAAAGATTTGTTGTAATGTGATTTATTTAAAACAATGGATATGTTGAAGCATATCGAAATAAAGGGGTCGAGATAATGCATAAAAAGAAGATGGTGAGTTGTTTGTCAGCTGCTATGTTGCTACTTGCGCAAGCACCCGCATATAGCGCAGGTTTGGGTAAGCTTTCAATCAATTCAGCGCTGGGTCAACCTTTAAATGCCGAAATTGAAGTATTGGCTGCCGATCCGACTGAGTTAGCAACATTGCAAGCGCGTATGGCAGGTGCAGATGCGTATCGCAATGCTAATTTGGATATGACGGGTGCATTATCTAGTTTGAAGTTGGCGTTGGAAAAGAAACCTAGCGGTCGGTCAGTGTTGAAAGTGACTTCCAGCAAGCCGATAAACGATCCTTTCTTGGATATGTTGATTGAATTAAGTTGGGGCAGCGGGCAGATGGTGCGTGAGTACACGTTGTTGCTTGATCCGCCAGGCATGATGCCAACCAATAATAATAGCGTCACTGTGGCGCCTGCTACTTCGTCAGCACCAGTCGTGAATACTGTAGCGCCGACAGCAGAAAAAGTAATTACAAACAATAGCGCTCCAGAGAAGGCAGTAAGTTCTAAATCTGTTACTAAGCCTAAAGCCGTTGCACCTGTGGTAGCAAAGCCTGCAGAAGTGGCACCAGTGAAACCAGAAAGTGCCGCATCAAATGATTTGGCTGCAGCGGCTAGCACTATTACAGCAAAACGCGGTTCTACGTTAAGTTCGCTGGCCAAACAGGTCAAGCCAGAAGGCGTGAAGCTGGAACAGATGCTGGTTGGTTTATATCGCCAAAATCCATCAGCATTTGATGGCAATATGAATCAGATGAAAGCTGGCAAAATTCTGAAAGTGCCAAGTAAAGAAGATGTTGCTGCAATCAGTGAAGCGGATGCAGTGCGTGAAATCAAGTTGCAAGCGAATGATTGGCATAGCTACCGTCAAAAATTGGCATCTGAAGTGGCTGCAGCACCTGCGGCGGAAGCAAAGTCTACGCCTAATAGTGGCAAGATTACACCCAAGGTTGAGGATAAGGCAGCTCCGGTTAAAGCTGGGCAGGACGTGTTGAAACTATCTAAAGGTGAGGCACCAGCTACAGATAGTAAAACAGCAAATGCGACAAAACCAGCTAAACCAACCGCTGCTGAACTAAAACAGGCAGCTCAGGATGAGGCAGTTGCTAAGCAAAAAGCGTTAAAAGAAGCAAATGATCGCGCTGCTGCACTAGAGAAAAATATTAAAGATATGCAGCGTTTGGTTGAATTGAAAAACCAGAGTATGGCGAATATGCAGAAAGAAGCTGCTAAACCAGCTGCTATTCCGGTACCGCCCGCAGCTCAGCCAGAGGTTAAACCTGAGGTTAAACCAGAAGTTAAGCCTGCGCCTGCTGTTGTCAAAAAACCTGTAGTAAAACCGGTTGTGCCGGCACCTGTGCCAGTTGCTGAATCAGCTTGGTATGAGGATATTAATCCACTTTACGCTGGTGGCGGCGCTGTTGCTGCGCTCTTGTTGGCATTGTTCGGTTTTATGGCTAAGAGTCGTAGTCGTCGTGCAAACTTATCCAAGTTTGAAAATAGCATTATGACCAATGTTGAGGCTAAGCCAAATACGGTTTACGGTACGCAAGGTGGTGCGGTTGTTAATACAAACAACACATCATTCTTGACGGATTTCAGTCAGTCAGGCCTTGGTAGCTTGGATACGCATGATGTTGATCCGATAGCCGAGGCCGAAGTGTATATGGCGTATGGTCGTGATGCACAGGCTGAAGAAATACTCAAAGAAGCAATGGTTAAAGATCCAGCTCGCCATGAAATTAAATTGAAGTTGCTGGAAATTTATGCAGGTCGTAAAAATTTACCTGCATTTGAATTTATCGCGACTGAATTGTATTCAGCGTTAGCAGGGGAAAACACCCCGGTTTGGGAAAAAGCTGCAGAGCTGGGTCGGAGTTTAGACCCGAATAATCCATTGTATGGTGGTTCGACAACAACTGCGTCGGAAGTGGAAAAAGCGATAGATGAACCCGTTGCTGAAATTGCAGAGGCGGTATCTATGCCAGCTGATGAGGTGGTCGATCATATCGAAGCCCCCACTGATGAGAGTGTGATGGACTTGTCTGGTGCGTTGGATTTTGATAGTGAGTCATTGGGCAGCAGTGAAGTAGAGCACAAGGAAGTTGTCACGGAGGAAGAGATATCCGCAGATGATATGCTGGACATGAGTGAATTTGAGTTACCTGCTGAAACTGAGCCGGTTGCTGCTGAGGCATCAGATGTAATGGATTTTGATATGCCAGATGTTGCGCATCATGAAGTTGCAGTAGAGGCTGATGAGCCTGTCAAAGTTGAGGATGTCGCAGTGCCTGAAGTCGTAGCTCATGATGACAATATGCTCAATTTTGATTTTAATCTGGATGAGCATGATCATCAGGAAGTGGCTGCAGAAGCTGCCCCAGTTGCCGCGACTGAAGATATTGCATTGGATTTCTCAGGCATTAGTTTGGATTTTGATGAGCCTGAAGCTGCAGAACCCGTAGCGGCCCCAGAAGTTGTAGAAGCTACAGAAGCTACAGAAGCTACAGAAGTTGCAGAAGTTGCAGAAGTTGCAGAAGCTACGGAAGCTACGGAAGAAGCTGATACGCTTAATAATGTTGCTGAAGCGGCACCTGTTGTTCATGAGTTGAGTGAGGCTGAGCAGGAAGTCAAAACTAAATTAGATTTGGCTCAGGTTTATTTGGAAATGGGTGACAATGAAAATGCGCGTGAAATTTTGCAAGAGGTTATGCAAGAAGGTAATGCACAACAGCAAGAACAAGCGCATGCATTTCTACAACAAGCAGGTTAATGCAAGTTAGACTAAAGTCTTTCATTTCCTGCCATCCAGCCACAGCAATATTGCTGTGGCTGTTTTTTGTTGTATGGATGATGGATAAGCCACCATTAATATTATTGGGAATGAGTGGTCTTTTGACGTTAGGTGCTAACAGACAGGTAATTAATTTATTCCTGCGCTATCTGCGCCGTAGTCGATGGTTGCTATTGGTATTGTTACTGGTTCACGCTTACAGTTTGCCGGGTGTGCCGCTGATGCCCCAATTTGCAATGTATAGTCCGAGTATAGTGGGTGTGCAAAGTGGCTTGTTGCAAATGTGGCGACTGGTTCTGGTATTGGCATTATTGGCGATATTAATGGCAAGGCTCTCGCGAGAGTCGTTGTTGTTAGGGTTGTATAGCATTATGCGCTATGTGTGTTTTTGGGGGTGTTCAGCAAAGCGTATAGCAACTCGTATTGGTTTGACTTTGACTTATGCAGATGCGCTGATGAACGAATCACACAAAATCTCATTTCAACAGCGTTTGCGACAGTTAAGCCAGCCAACTCAGGCCGTTCCGACATCTGATATGACTCTGGAACAGCGACCATTTATCTGGCTGGATTATGTCAGCTTCTGTTCCATGATGGTTTTGTTTTGGTGGATGCCATAATGCGTATTGCGTTGGGAGTGGAATATAATGGCGCCGAATTTTGTGGCTGGCAACATCAGCCACAGGGTTGTGGTGTGCAAGATGCGCTAGAGCATGCATTGGCGCAAATTGCGGGTCATGTTGTTGCGGTCGTAGCAGCTGGGCGGACGGATACGGGGGTGCATGCAACTTTGCAAGTAGTGCATTTTGATGTAGAGGTAACACGCCCACTCAGTGCATGGGTACGTGGTGTGAATTCATTTTTACCTGCGGGTGTGGCTGTGTTGTGGGCTCATCCGGTCAGTGAACGGTTTCATGCCCGATTCAGTGCGCTGACACGCAGTTATCGCTATGTTTTGTTAAACCACTCTATACGACCAGCGTTACAGACAGGACAAGTTGGTTGGTATCATCTGCCATTGGACGCAATGCTTATGCAGGAGGCCGCGCAATATTTAATTGGTGAGCACGATTTTAGCGCGTTCCGTGCGGCTGAATGTCAGGCCAATACGCCTGTGCGTAACATGAGCGAATTAAAGGTGATGCGTGAAGGTCATCACGTTATCTTTAATCTGACTGCAAATGCATTCTTACACCACATGGTGCGTAATATAGTTGGTGCGTTGGTTTATGTTGGTCAGGGTAAGCAGCCTGCAATATGGATGCAGCATTTGTTGCGGCAACGTGATCGCACGCAGTCTGCACCTACTTTTGCCGCGGCAGGATTGCATTTGTGTCATGTGAGCTATGATGCAGAATGGGATTTGCCCTCCAGTCGTTCACCTTGCGAGTAAAATACTATGCGAACTCGGATTAAAATTTGTGGATTTACCAGTGTCGACGCTGCGGTTTATGCAGCACAGCAAGGCGTCGATGCGATAGGTTTGGTGTTCTATCCGCCCAGCCCTCGGCATGTCGAAATAGCGCAAGCGAGCTTGATAGCCAGGGCGGTGCCTGCGTTTGTGAGCAGCGTAGCATTGTTTGTTGATGCTGATGTGGCAACAGTGGCAAAAGTAATCGAACAGGTAAGGCCTGGTCTATTGCAATTCCATGGCAACGAATCACCAGTTTACTGCCGACAGTTCAATTTGCCCTATATTAAAGCTGTACGCGTAAAGCAAGGGCTAGATTTGGTACAATATGCTTTGCAATTCCATGATGCGCAGGGCATCTTGCTTGATGCTTATGTTGCTGGTGAAGCAGGTGGTACTGGGCATGGGTTTGACTGGAATTTAATTCCTGCAAACTTACCGCTGCCATTAATATTATCAGGTGGACTGGATGCAAATAACGTCGGCGCAGCAATACGACGTACACATCCATGGGCTGTCGATGTATCCAGCGGCGTAGAAGCAAGTAAAGGCATTAAAGACGCGGCTAAAGTCGCTCAATTTATACACGAGGTAAATAATGCGTATCGGTGAACTCCCTGATGAACGTGGGCATTTTGGCTCTTATGGTGGTATTTTTGTTGCGGAAACGCTAATCGCAGCACTGGATGAGTTACGCCAAGAATATGATGTTGCACGCAAAGATCCAGCATTTATGGCTGAATTTCGCCATGAGCTCAAACATTACGTAGGTCGTCCTAGTCCGATTTATCACGCTAAACGCTGGTCCGAACACTTGGGCGGTGCGCAGATTTATCTGAAACGTGAAGATTTGAATCACACTGGCGCGCATAAAATCAATAACACTATCGGTCAAGCCTTGTTAGCGAGACGGATGGGCAAAAAACGCGTGATAGCTGAAACTGGCGCTGGCCAGCATGGCGTTGCATCGGCAACGGTAGCGGCACGCTATGGCATGGAATGCGTGGTATACATGGGGGCTGACGACGTGGTGCGCCAATCGCCTAACGTTTACCGTATGAAACTGCTGGGTGCAACAGTGGTGCCTGTGTCCTCGGGTTCCAAAACCTTGAAAGACGCGCTCAATGAGGCCATGCGTGACTGGGTGACTAACGTTGCATCTACATTTTATATCCTTGGCACAGCAGCAGGTCCGCATCCTTATCCTATGCTGGTTCGCGATTTTCAGTCGGTAATTGGTGATGAATGTTTAACGCAAATGCCAGAAATGGTAGGCCGACAACCTGATGCGATCATCGCATGTGTGGGTGGTGGCAGTAATGCGATAGGTATATTTCATCCATATCTGGATGAAAAAAATGTACGCTTGATTGGTGTAGAGGCGGGTGGAGACGGCATAAGCACAGGTCGTCATGCCGCGCCATTATCTGCTGGTACGCCAGGTGTGTTGCATGGTTTCCGTAGTTATTTAATGCAGGATGACAATGGTCAAATTATCGAAACCCATTCTGTGTCGGCAGGGTTGGATTATCCCGGAGTAGGTCCTGAACATGCATGGTTAAAAGATACCGGGCGTGCTGAATATGTAGCTATTAATGATGATGAAGCGATGGCTGCGTTCCATAATTTATGCCGTTTTGAAGGGATTATCCCGGCGTTGGAATCCAGTCATGCATTGGCACATGCCGCTAAAATTGCGCCAACTATGGCTAAAGATCAGGTGCTGTTAGTCAATTTGTCTGGCCGTGGCGATAAAGACATCAATACTGTGGCGAAGCTTGCGGGTATTACGCTGTAAGCCTACATAAAAGAAAGTAACTATGAGTCGTATTCAACAAACTTTTGCGCAACTCAAAATTCAGAACAAGGCTGCGCTGATTCCGTTCATTACTGCAGGTGATCCGGATCCACAGCTTACCGTGGCTATATTGCATGGTTTGGTTGAGGCGGGCGCTGATATTATTGAGCTGGGTGTGCCCTTTTCTGATCCTATGGCAGATGGCCCAACTATACAGCGTGCGTCTGAACGGGCCTTGAAGCATCATGTGGGCTTGCGTGACGTGTTGGCTATGGTAGCTGAGTTTCGTACCACCAATGCAACTACGCCCATCGTGTTAATGGGCTATGCTAATCCAATAGAACATATGGGTTATGCAACTTTTGCGCAAGCCGCTCATCAGGCTGGGGTTGATGGTGTGTTAACTGTGGATATTCCACCTGAGGAAAGTGTTGCTGAAATATTTACGGCAGCTGGCGTCGATACGATATTCCTGTTATCGCCTACTACACCTGATACCCGTATTAATCTGGTCGCCAGCAAAGCCAGTGGTTTCGTGTATTACGTTTCACTTAAGGGTGTAACAGGTTCCGCTAACCTTGATTTGGATGAGGTTGCACAACACATTCCAGTTATACGTGAACGTTGCGGTTTGCCTGTAGGTGTGGGGTTTGGTATTCGTGATGCAGCAACAGCGGCTAAAATTGCACAGTTTGCTGATGCGGTGGTAATTGGTAGCCGTATTGTTGAAGAGATAGAAAATTCACCACGTGAACAAGTGGTGAGCAATTTAATTAAATTTGTAGCTGAAGTGCGCGCTGCCATGAATGCAGTAGCAAAAGGATAAACTATGAGCTGGTTTCAAAAAATATTACGTCCAAAAATCAATCGCCGTTTAGCGGATGATGCTAAAAAGATTATGCCAGAAGGCCTGTGGAGCAAATGTCCATCGTGTGAAACAGTGTTGTATCGGGCTGATCTGGAACGAAACTCGGAAGTCTGTCCTAAATGTGGATATCATCATCGTATCAATGCCCGTGCTCGTTTGGACATGCTGCTGGATACAGAAGGTCGATTTGAAATTGCAGCAGGGGTTATTCCAGTCGATACGCTGAAATTCAAAGACAGCAAAAAATATAGTGATCGTATCTTGGAAGCGCAACGCGCAACCAGTGAGAAAGATGCGCTTATCGTAATGAAGGGTAGTGTTTGTCATGTGCCGTTGGTCGTGGCCGCGTTTGAATTCAAATTCATGGGCGGCTCTATGGGAGCCGTAGTCGGCGAGCGTTTTGTTCGTGGTGTAGAAGCTTGCATACAGGATAAAGTGCCGTTTGTGTGTTACGCAGCCAGTGGTGGCGCACGTATGCAGGAAGGCTTGTTCTCATTGATGCAAATGGCAAAAACCAGTGCGGCGCTGACTAAATTGTCGGAAGCAAAATTGCCGTTTATTTCAGTGTTGACGGATCCGACCATGGGTGGTGTGTCAGCAAGTTTTGCCATGCTGGGAGATGTGATTATTGCTGAACCTAAGGCGTTAATCGGCTTTGCCGGTCCGCGCGTGATTGAACAAACAGTGCGTGAAACATTGCCAGAAGGTTTCCAGCGTGCAGAGTTTTTACAGGCGCATGGCGCGGTGGATTTAATTATAGACCGCCGTGAAATGCGTGACCGATTGTCCAGCCTGTTGTCCATGATGCAACATATGCCGACGGCTGCTTAATGGATTTAGCCGCCTGGCTGAATCATTTAGAAAATTTACACCCGCAGACCATCGATATGGGGCTGGCGCGGGTGGGGGCGGTGCGCAATGTGTTGCTGCCCCAGTTGCGCGCACCTATCATCACAGTGGCAGGAACAAATGGCAAAGGTTCAACCTGTGCCTACCTCGAAACCATGCTTAGTGCAGCAGGTCACCAAGTGGGTTTATATACCTCACCCCATCTTTTACGTTTTAATGAACGTATACGATTAAACCAGTCAGAAGTAGACGATACTGCAATTTGTGCAGCATTCAGCGCCATAGAAGCGGCGCGCGGCGATATTTCATTAAGTTATTTTGAGTTTGCAACGCTGGCTGCGGTTTGGATCTTTGAACGAGCTGATGTCGATGTGATGATATTGGAAGTTGGTTTGGGCGGTCGTCTGGATGCGGTTAATGTATTTGATGCGCAAGTGGCTGTTGTGACCAATATTGGTATCGACCATGTCGATTATCTGGGTGACAATCGCGAGTTGATAGGTCGTGAGAAGGCAGGTGTGTTTCGTCCACAGCACCCGGCAATTTGTGGTGATGCACAGCCACCTTTATCCTTACAAGCTGCTGCACAATTAATTGGCGCAGATTGGCATGCGCTGGGGCATGATTTTAACTATCAAGTGAATTCAGATAGCTGGGATTATGATGGGGTGCAAAAATATTTAAATTTACCTCTGCCAACGATGCGTGGTGCATACCAAATCAATAATGCGGCTACTGCGATTGCCGCTCTGAGTTATTTTAATGCGTATTGTTTGGTTGATGAGCAGGCGATACGGCATGGTTTGCAAGGAGCGCAGGTCACAGGGCGTTTCCAGGTGATAGCCCAGGCGCCGATGCGCATATTGGATGTCGCTCATAATCCTCATGGCGCTGAAGCGTTAGCCGCTAATTTAGCGCAACAGCCCATTATTGGAAAGACTTATGCTGTTTTTGCCATGCTGTCAGATAAAGATATAGCAGGCGTGATAGCCGCGATGCGTGAGGTAATTGATGTATGGGTGATTGCCGAGTTAGATGTGCCGCGCGGGGCAATACTTGAGGTATTGCAAGCACAATTGCATGCACTGCAAATTCCTGTCATTGTTCCCCAAATGGATATTAGGTCAGCTTGGTTTTATGCCTGTGAACACGCGGCAGAAAATGATAGAATATGCGCCTTTGGTTCCTTCTACACAGTCGCCGCCGTTTTAGATGCAGTCAAATAGGAAGCACAATGGCCATACAAGCCACCTCTGAAGAACAGCTGAAATTTAAAAAACGTGCGCGCCAGCGTTTGCTAGGTGCGGGTGCGTTATTGCTGACGGCTGCGATAGTCTTGCCTTTAGTGCTGGATGCGACACCACGACAGCAAAATGCCGATGTCGTTATTGATATGGTGAACCCAGTCGCATCTAAGTTAGCCGAGCCAGTAGTGCCGCCGGTGCCTGCTAAAACTGAGGCTGCCGTATCATCTATCGCTGATGCAGCGGAAACACCATCGACCACGCCACAGAATAATTCAGAAGATAAAATTACCGAGGTTAATTCAGCCTCTGAAAAAATCGCTAAGGATGTCGTGCAACCAGCCGAACTTAAAGCTAACGCAAATCCAAAAGTGGTTCCAGTTATCGAGTCTAAACCCGAATCTAAGGTTGAAGCTAAACCTGTTGTCAAAGTTGAGGTTAAAGAAGTAGTCAAACCTAAACAGGAAATTAAAAAACCTGAAGTGAAAGTTGAAGCCAAGGCTGTGGCTAAAGTTGAGCCTAAAGTTGTTGCAAAAACCGAACCTAAGCCATCTGCTGAGATACCTACTGCTAAAGCTCCTGTCAGTTCCCAACATTTTGTTGTCCAATTAGGTGCGTTTAGTAATGCCGAGAATGTGCAACAGTTGCGTGACCGTTTAAGTGCAGTCGGAGTGGTTACTTATACGGAAAAACTGCCTAGCGGTGCAACGCGTGTGCGTGTCGGTCCATACACGGATAAAGCGCAGGCTGATAAAGTGCTCGCTAAAATTAATGCGGCAGGTGTACAAGCGCAAGTTGTTCCACTGAAATAATGTATGAATAGTGTGGACTGGGGCATCTTGCTGGTGTTGTTCCTGTCTATGCTGCTGGGTCTGGTTCGTGGTGGCGTCAAAGAAATATTGTCGTTATTGGCGTGGATATTAGCTTTCATAATGGCGAAATATTTCGCTGAAAGCGCGGCGGTGTATATGCCGGCATTTATTACCACACCTGCAATTCGTTATTTAGGTGGATTCGTGCTGGTGTTTATTGCCGTGATGGCACTATCCATGTTGTTGACGCTGCTATTGGCAGAGTCACTTAAAGCGGCAGGGTTAGGTCTGTTTGACAGGCTGTTGGGATTCATATTTGGGGCAATACGTGGATTGTTTATAGTGACAACCATGGTGCTGCTGGCGGGTTTGACTGCTTTGCCAAAAATTGAATTGTGGCAGCAGTCTTATTTCGTACCGATATTTGTAAAGTTGGCAGTCATATCCACGCCTTGGCTGCCTGATGGTTTGGTTAAATATATACACTTTTAGGGATTTCCTATGTGCGGCATAATCGGCATCGTCTCTCACTCACCCGTCAATCAGTTACTCTATGATGGTTTATTGGTTTTGCAACATCGTGGGCAAGATGCAGCGGGGATAGTGACAGCTGAGGGTAACGTGTTTCATATGCATAAAGCCAATGGCTTGGTGCGTGACGTATTCCGTACGCGTGACATGCGTAATCTGCTGGGGAATTCTGGTATCGGGCATGTGCGCTACCCAACTGCAGGTAATGCAGCCTCTACCGCCGAAGCGCAGCCTTTCTATGTGAACTCACCCTATGGCATCGTGTTGGCACATAATGGTAATCTGACCAATACTGACCAGCTCAAAGAAGACTTATTCCGTCTGGATTTGCGCCACGTCAATACCAGTTCGGACTCAGAAGTTTTATTGAATGTGTTGGCACATGAGCTGGTAGAAGTCGGCAGTACTCAGCAGTTGAGTGTGGATCGTATTTTCAAGGCAGTGAGTGGTGTACATAGACGTTGCCGTGGCGCTTATGCCGTGGTGGCAATGATAGCAGGTCATGGTTTATTGGCATTTCGTGATCCATACGGTATTCGTCCCTTGATTATCGGTAGCCGTCAGTCTGCAGACGGTGTTGAGTACATGCTCGCATCGGAAAGTGTGGCGATAGATTCGCTGGACTTTAAAGTGCTGCGTGATGTCGCGCCAGGTGAAGCAATTTATATTGATGAAACTGGAAAAATGCACAGCCATCAATGTGCGGATAATCCACAGTATTTCCCCTGTATTTTTGAATACGTTTATTTAGCGCGTCCTGATTCAGTGATAGATGGCGTTTCCGTATATGAAACCCGTCTGCGTATGGGCGAACAGCTGGCTGAAAAAATCCGTCAGCAATGGGCGCACCTGCATATCGACGTGGTTATCCCGATACCTGACACCAGCCGTCCCAGCGCATTGCAGCTGGCTAATGCACTGGGCTTGTCTTATCGCGAAGGCTTTATCAAGAACCGCTATATTGGCCGTACTTTTATCATGCCAGGACAGGCCATGCGTAAGAAGTCCGTACGCCAGAAGCTCAATGCGATTGGCATGGAATTTAAAGATAAAAATGTGCTGCTGGTCGATGATTCTATCGTGCGTGGTACCACCAGTCGTGAAATCGTACAAATGGCGCGTGATGCGGGTGCACGTCAGGTATTCTTTGCTTCTGCTGCGCCTCCTGTGCGCTTCCCTAACGTCTATGGTATCGACATGCCTACACGTCAGGAATTGCTGGCTACAGGTCGTACTGATGAGCAAATCGCTCGCGAAATCGGTGCAGATGCGCTGGTTTATCAGGATATAGATGCGCTGATTGAAGCTGTGCGTGAGATTAATCCTGCGCTAGTGCATTTTGATACATCGTGTTTTAACGGTAATTATGTGACAGGTGATATTACTCCGGAATATCTGGACATTATCGAATCCATGCGCTGTGGTTCGGATATAAAAGTGAAGTCGTCCTCATTGCAGCTGGACTTGAATCTGGCGCGTGGGACGTAAGTGGTTGACGTTAAACCAGCGAGTGTTTAAGATGAATCATGCGCCGATTTCTAACTTGCGGGCGCTTAATAAATTCAGCTAAAAAACCTAACCCGTTTTAGCTGTAGTCAGCAAAACGGGTTTTTTATTAGGAGTGGTTTATGCAAAACGAAGATTACGATATAGAAACTCTGGCAGTACGGGCCGGCATTACGCGTAGCCAGTTTGGTGAGCATAGTGAAGCACTGTATTTGACTTCCAGTTTCGTGTTCAACAATGCGGCCGAAGCTCAAGCTCGGTTTAAGGGTGAGCAGCCCGGGAATATTTATGCGCGTTTTACCAATCCCACCGTCACCATGTTTGAACAGCGGCTGGCCGCATTGGAAGGCGCTGAGCGTTGTGTGGCGACAGCTTCTGGAATGGCGGCGATACTGGCTACGGTAATGGGCTTGCTCAAAGCGGGCGATCACATCATTGCATCGCGCTCCATTTTTGGTTCTACTGTGCAACTGTTCAGTAATATTATCGGGCGCTTTGGTGTGGAAACAACTTATGTTTCGCCGACTGATATCAGTGAATGGCAAGCGGCGTTACGCCCCAACACCAAGCTGTTTTTTGTGGAATCTCCTTCTAACCCACTGACGGAAGTCAGTGATATTCGTGCATTGTCGGCATTGGCGAAACAGTCTGGCGTGGTATTGGCGGTGGATAATTGCTTTTGTTCGCCAGCATTGCAACAGCCATTAAAATTGGGCGCGGATATAGTCGTGCATTCTGCGACCAAATATCTGGATGGGCAAGGTCGTGTACTAGGTGGTGCAGTCTTGGGTAGTCATCAGTTGCTTGAAGGTGTGTACGGTTTTTTACGTACCGCAGGGCCGACTATGAGCGCGTTCAATGCTTGGGTGTTTCTCAAAGGCCTGGAAACGCTGAAACTCCGCATGGATGCACATTCTGCATCGGCGTTAGCTTTGGCTACCTGGCTGGAAGCGCATCCGAATGTGGCACGGGTGTATTACCCTGGCTTGGCTTCTCACCCACAGCATGAATTGGCGATGCGCCAGCAGCGTACAGGTGGCGGCATTGTTGCGTTTGAGGTTAAAGGTGGGCAACCAGCTGCCTGGCAAGTAATTGATGCAACCAAAATGATTTCGATTACTGCTAATCTGGGTGACGCGAAAACCACTATTACCCATCCTACGACGACGACACACAGCCGTATGACGCCAGAGCAGCGGGCGAATGCGGGGATAAATGACGGGTTGTTGCGCGTTGCAGTTGGTCTGGAATCGCTACGTGATATTCAGAATGATTTGGCGCGAGGTCTGGATGCGCTATAAGCTGATTATTCTGGGTATGATGCTGTCCGTGCATGCGTGGGCGGCAACGATGACCGAGCTCGATTATCAGGATAGTGATGCTGGCACACCTGCTTACCGTACGCGCATATTGGTGACGCCTGATTTTTTACGTATGGATACCGGGATTGATGCAGATAATTTTGCCTTGCTCTATCGTGCCACAGGCAAGCTTTATAATGTCAGTCGCGATGATCACCAAGTCTATCTTTATGACACACAGGCACCCAAGATAACACTACCTAAGCCATGGAAAATTACCCAGCACGTCACCCAAATAAATACCAGTACGCATCGGTTTGACTGGGCTGTGAATGGCAATCATTGTGGGGAAATCACCGCCACCAGCAAGCTGCAAGCTGATACGGCGGTTGCTCTGCAACAATACTGGCGTGCTCTGGCATTGAGTCAGTGGAAGACCTGGCAGCGGACTCCTGATGATGTGCGTAACCAATGTGATTTAGCACGTTACGTGGTCGCTATTCCATTTGTGTTCCAGTATGGTTTGCCATTGAGTGATGAAGCAAGTGATGGACGCAGTCGTCATTATCAATCCGATAGTGTGGTTCCGTTGCGTGCAGAGCTGTTTGTGTTGCCGGCTGATTACAAAGTTATCAAGGTGCAGTGATGATGGTATGTCGTATCTACCTAAACGATAAGGAATAAGAAATGAAGACTTTAGGAAATATACTGTGGTTTGTACTCGGTGGAGCGCTGATGGGACTGGGCTGGTGGTTCGCTGGGATATTGGCTTTGATTACCATCGTCGGCATACCCTGGGCAAAAGCTTGTTTCGTAATAGGACAATTTGCATTTTTTCCGTTTGGTAAAGAAGTCGTTAGCAGGAAAATGCTGACCGGGAAGGATGATATCGGCACTGGTACATTAGGCTTGCTGGGGAATGTTGTCTGGTTTGTGTTTGTGGGTATATGGCTGGCGATAGGGCATGTGATGTCTGCGCTAGCCTGTTTTATCACCATTATTGGCATACCTTTTGGCATACAGCATTTGAAGCTGGCAATAATAGCATTGGCACCGATAGGGATGACGGTCGTTGCCAAGGATTAAACAGCTTAAAGCTGTGTAAATTCGCAACCCTGGTTGTCGCAACGCAAATAACCGCCATGCTCATACCAGTCGGTAAGCACCCAGCGTTGGCACATATGTCCATCTATGTTGTGGTTGTGGACTGCGCTACGGTGGGTGTGACCGTGGATTAGGCGAGGGTAGTTGTATTCGGTTAACACAGCGGTAACGGCCGCATCATTTACATCCATAATTTCACTGGATTTTTCTTGTTTGTCAGATTCACTCTGCTTGCGCGCTTGTTGGGCGAGCGCGATGCGTGTGGCGAGTGGTTGCGCCAGAAATTGATGCTGCCAGACTGGGTTGCGTACCTGGTTGCGGAAAGCAAGATATTTAACGTCATCGGTACATAAGGTATCGCCGTGCATGAGCAGTGTCGGTGTGCCGTATAAATCGATCAGACTGGGGTCTGGTAGCAGGGTTGCACCGCTGAGTACAGCAAAGTCTTGCGCGATCAGGAAGTCACGGTTGCCATGCATGAAGTAGAGTTTTACGCCTGTGGCAGTCAGTTGTTTGAGTGCTGTGGCTACTTGCTGGTTGAGTGGCTGGTCTAGTGTGTCATCACCTAGCCAGTATTCAAATAAATCACCGAGTATGTAAAGCGCATCGGCGTGTATTGCAGTTTGTGTCAGGAAATCAAAAAATTGCTGGTTGATGTTCGGGCGTGACTCGCACAGGTGTAAATCCGAGATGAACAGGCTGTGCGAGTGCTGCATATTGCTTAAACGACTTCAGCGCGTTCGATGATCACGTCTTCGACTGGCACATCTTGATGACCAGCTTTGTTGCCAGTTTTTACTTTTTTGATGGTGTCGATGACATCCTGACCTTCAACCACTTTGGCGAATACGCAGTAGCCGTAGCCTTGTGCAGTAGGCGCGCTGAAATTCAGGAAACTGTTATTTTTAACGTTAATGAAAAACTGTGATGAAGCTGAATGCGGGTTAGGTGTGCGTGCCATGGCGACAGTGTAGGCATCATTAGTTAAACCGTTAGCAGCTTCGTTTTCGATCTCGGCATTGGTTTCTTTTTGCTTCATGCCTGGTTCGAAACCACCACCTTGTATCATAAAACCATCGATGACGCGATGGAATATGGTGTTGCTATAGAAACCGCTATTCACATATTCCAAAAAGTTAGCTACTGTCTTAGGCGCTTTTTCAGCATTCATTTCCAAAGTGATAACGCCGTAGTTGGTATGTAATTTGACCATTTTTTGTTCCCTTTTAAAGTTAAAAATTATGCGCCGTTTTCTGCGACGATTTTCCAGTTGCCATTTTGATTAACCCAGTATTGTCGTTTATGCATGACATTATCCAGATTGTTGCTGCGGTAGTCTTGTTCAAAACTGACCATATACATATTTTTCTGGCCAGGGTATTCAAAGATGCTGACGCGTGAAAGTGCTACCTTAATCCAGGTCTTGCCTTGATTAACGCGACGCTTAGCATTTGCCCAATCGCTGAATTTGATCTTGTTTGCAGTAAAGTTGGCCGCGTAGTGCTTGATATAGCGATCGGTATCGCGGCTTTCCCAGTCGTGTCGCCAGGTTTCTACTTGCTTCATTAATTCATCTTTGCTGGATTCTGCACTGCGTGCAGGTACCCATTTAATATGGTCAGCAATAACAACGGGAGTGAGGCTGGGTGTAATGTATTTTCCAAGCTCGACCAAGTCGTTATTGGTAAGCACTACACAACCACTGCTGGCTTTGGGTGGGCGGCTGTAGGTTGCACTGGTGGTGCCGTGTAGCCAGATACCATGACCAAATGAGCCTAGTTTTTCATCCCAGTCATTAGGGAAGTTTAGTGTAAGTGCAAAATTGCCATACAAATCAGGGAGTTTGTTGCCTTCAAGTTTGTGGGTGATGTAATACACGCCGAGTGGTGTGCGATTGTCGCCTTCCCGCGTTTTATCTACCCCGTTTTTACCGATAGTGACATAGTAATCAGCAACGTTTTGCAATACACCGTGTTGATTCTTGAATACATATAAACGTGATTTGTCAGTGTCGACAACGACGGCAGTGGGAATGCTGGGGTCGAGTTGTAACAACTGTTGTGGGACCATCCCTACGCTGGGTCTGTCGAGGTAGCTGGAGAGACGCGCACGCGCTTCATCACGCAAATCTGCGATGGCAGGAGTGACAACTTTGCTGTTGCCGAAATTAGTGAGGGGTTGTATTCGTGCTGTCAGTAAGTCGCCATGTATGAGTTGCGCAAGACGATAATCTGGATGCAAGCGCAACAAACTTTCGATTTGCTTGAGTGCGATGTCCAGTCGATTTTCCTGTATGGACAGGAGTGCTTCGGCTAATAAATTATCAACTTGATTTTTGAGTGGCACATAATGATGGACAGGTGCGCTATCAAATATCGGGCCTGCCATTGCGATTTGTTCACTGCTATACGTGCTAGTCGAAGCCAGCAAACAAACAGCAGTGATGGTAACGCGTGTTTTGGTCATAAACATGAGACGTGGGATTAACGTGAACGTTCCTCAGTAATTAACCATTTCCCGTTTACCTTGGCTAATGCCATGATTTTATGTGTGTTCGATTTGAGTCGGTCTGATTGATAGGTTTGTTTGAAGCTGACAGCTGCCAAATCACCAGTAACATTAGTTACGTTGATATCCGATAGGCTAACCACAATCTTTTTCGGTGCGGTAATGCGTTCGCGTCGGCTGTTTTCCCAAGCGCTGCGTGATTCGCCATTGGGTGTTTTGAATTTTGGCGCGTAGCTGGCAAGGTAAGCTTTAACATTCTGGTTAGTCCAGGCTGTCGCCCAAGCTTGTACGGCATCACTGATATCGGTATTGTCCGCCGCAGCCACGTTTGGTTTGGTATCGGTAGGCTTGCTGACAGGTGCTGCTGCAACCGGTGCTGCTACAACTGGTGTTGCAGTTGATTTGGATGCGCTGGCCACCGAGGTATTGCGGTTACTAAATAGTTCTTTGATCAATGCCAGTTTAGTTTGAGCAGTGGCATTTTTATTATCCAGTTGCAGCGCTTTGTCATATGCCTGTGATGCCATTTTTGCGTAGATGTCGCCCAGATTTTCGTGCGCGGTAGCATAGCTGGGGTGGGTGCGAATAGCCATTTCCAGCGCATTTTTGGCTTTGTCATATTGGCCTTGTGCTGCATACAGTACCGCTAAGTTGTTGTAGGGTTCTGGCAGTTCTGGAAAATCTTCAGTCAGGCCTGTAAAAACCTTAATCGCTTCCGCTGATTTGTTTTGCTCGGTTAAAATTAAGCCTTTGAGAAAACGGGTTTGTGCATCTTGTGGATTTTTTGCAATGTATGCATTAGCACGAGTGAGTGCGTTGTCATATTGCCCTTGTTTGAACAAGCTGTTGATTTCTTGGTATTCGGAACTCGTTGCCGCAAGACTTAATCCTGCATGGCTAGTAAAGGCTAAGAACAGCAGGGCTAAAAGGGAAGTGCGTTTCATTATGATATACTCATCCGACCACTAATCAGGGAGTTCAATTATACAAGAACTCGCGCTGATTCAAACTATTACCTTAATAATTGAACCACTATGCTAACAATTTATAATACTTTAGGCCGAGAAAAACAGCCCTTCGTAGCAATTACCCCTGGGCAAGTTCGTTTGTACGTGTGTGGGATGACGGTGTATGACTATTGCCATTTGGGTCATGCGCGTGTCATGGTGGCATTTGACGTGGTCACGCGCTGGTTGCGGGCATCGGGTTATGCCGTGGAGTATGTGCGCAATATTACGGATATTGATGACAAAATCATCAAGCGTGCTGCCGAAAACAATGAAACTACCACCGCATTGACCAGCCGTTTTATCACTGCGATGAATGAAGATGCAGCGGCTTTGGGTGTGTTACCACCCACCCATGAGCCACGTGCTACAGAATTCGTTGCGCCTATGCAAGCGATGATTAGCACATTGATAGAGCGTGGGTTAGCCTATGCTGCTGACAACGGTGATGTGTATTACATCGTGCATAACTTCGTGGGTTACGGCAAGCTGTCAGGTAAATCGCTGGATGAGTTGCGAGCAGGCGAGCGGGTAGAAATTGACCAGCATAAGCGTGACCCACTGGATTTTGTATTATGGAAGGCAGCTAAGCCTGGCGAACCTGCATGGGCCTCGCCTTGGGGTGAGGGGCGACCTGGATGGCATATCGAATGTTCGGCTATGAGTGAGCATTATTTGTCTAACCACTTTGATATACATGGTGGCGGTCAAGATTTGCAATTTCCTCACCATGAAAACGAAATTGCCCAATCTGAAGGTGCGCATGGGTGCACCATGGCGAATTATTGGATGCACAATGGCTTTGTGCGCGTTGATAATGAAAAAATGTCCAAGTCGCTGGGGAATTTTTTCACCATACGTGAAGTGCTGGAAAAGTATGATGCAGAAACGCTACGCTTTTTCATCGTTCGTGCGCATTATCGCAGCCCCTTGAATTATTCTGATCACCATCTGGATGATGCCAAACAAGCGCTTAACCGGCTCTATACCGCGTTGCGTGAAGTTCCTGCTACCGTGAGCAGTATAGATTGGACTCAGCCTCAGGCCGCAAGTTTTAAAGCGGCAATGGATGATGACTTTAATACGCCAGAGGCTGTTGCGGTATTGTTTGACTTGGCGAATGAAACCAATAAAACCAAATCAGCTCAAACAGCTAGTCTGTTAAAAAGCCTGGGCGGTTTGCTGGGCTTGTTGCAAAATGATGCAGTCAGTCATTTGCAGGGGGCAACTAGTGCGGTGGATGCTGAACAAATTGAGCAGTTGATAGCGGATAGGGTTGCAGCGCGTAAAGCCAAAAACTTTGCTGAAGGTGATCGCATACGTCAGCAGTTGTTAGAGATGGGTATCGTGCTGGAAGATACGGCACAGGGTACGATTTGGAGACAAAGCTAGGTTGTAACAATCCAGGGAGCAAGTGATGATAGCAACTGAATTACCAGTGGCAGATAAATTATTACTATCCGATATTATTGGTTCGCTCAGCTATGCACTGGATTTAACCGAAGGTTTGCCACCAGGACATTGCTTGCGTAGTTGCTGGGTTGGTATGCATGTCGGGCAACAATACGGCATGGATCAAAGTGCGCTTTCGCATTTGTATTACACCATCTTACTCAAGGATGCGGGGTGCAGTAGTAATGCAGCGCGCCTGTTTGAAATCTATGAAACCGATGATCGCACGGTAAAAAATGATTTTAAGCAGGTCGATACCGAGAGTCTGTTTCAGTTGGGTAAATTTGTGATGTCCCACGTTGGCGTGGGTAAATCTTTGCATGAACGTGTGAGTAAAATGCTGGCGCTGGTAGAGCGCGGCGAGGAGTTTGCTCAGGAGTTGGTATCTACCCGTTGTGAACGCGGTGCAGATATTGCGCGGCAGTTGGGGTTTGATGAAGAAGTCGCGCTTGGTGTGCGCTACCTTGATGAACACTGGAACGGTAAGGGCAAGCCTTTTGGACTGGTTGGTGAAGCAATACCTGCGAATGCAAGAATTGCCCTGTTATCTCAAGTCATAGAAGTGTTTTATGCGGCCGACGGGATGGATTTTGCGGTTGCTGAAGTCAATAAACGTTCTGGTACCTGGTTTGATCCGGCGTTGGTCGAGGCGTTTAATATTGCTCGGCAACAAGATGGTTTCTGGCATGGTTTTGCTTGTGATGATTTACAGGACAAGGTCTGCCAATTAGAGCCTCACTCCAAGGTAATAGAGATAGACGAAGACAGGCTGGATACCATAGCCGAGGCTTTTGCTAAAGTGGTCGATGCGAAAAGTCCATACACTTATGGGCATAGCAGCAGAGTGGCCGCTTACACCTTGGCGGTGGCGAAGCGTATGGGGATACGGCCTGCCAGACAGAAATGGCTATACCGCGCCGCATTGCTGCATGATATAGGCAAGCTCGGCGTGAGTAATGGCGTGCTGGATAAGCCGGGCAAGCTTGATGAGGATGAATGGGCGCAAGTCAAGGCACATGCGTTTTATTCCGAGCAGATTTTGTCGCGGTTGAATGTGTTTGCTGAGCTGGCACAAGTGGCCGCTGCGCACCATGAGCGTCTGGATGGTAAAGGTTATCCGCATGGAATTAGTGCGGACAAGATTACGCTGGAAACACGTATTATTACTGTGGCAGATATTTTTGACGCAATTACTGCCAATCGACCCTATCGCGGTCCCATCCCGGTGCCTGACGCAATAGCGATTATGGAAAAAGAGCGCGGTACAGCGATAGACAGTGATTGTCTGGATGCGTTAATACGGGCATTACCTGATTTGGCTTTACAAGGTTATGTGGAATTGCCTGCGGGTTTTACAATTTAGTATTCATACCGAGATAAATCTATAGTGCTTACTCAACTTCACCTTGCTGAACAGGTTAAATTCTTAGTCGGGCTCTTCGCCATTCTGAATCCGCTGGGGGCAATTCCGATTTTTTTGAGTATGGCGGGTGATCGGCGGCCGCTGGAAATGCACCGCACTGCGTTAAAAACGGCGGTTGCCGTGACCATTATTCTTGTGTTTTCGGTGTGGGCAGGTGATGGTGTGCTGGGCTTCTTTGGTATAGGCATACCTTCGTTCCGGATTGCTGGTGGGTTGCTGGTGATGATGATTGCGATTTCCATGTTTCACGCCAAAGTCAGCCCTGCGCGGCATACTGATGCTGAGGAAATCGAAGCTGAATCCAAAGTAGATATCTCCGTTGTGCCATTGGCTATTCCCTTACTGGCTGGCCCTGGTGCAATTAGTCTGGTGATTGTTGATGCGCATCAGGCGGCTAGTTTTCTGGATAAGATACTGTTTAGTTTGTCAATTACCGGGGTAGGCTTGCTGGTGTGGTTGGTGTTGCGAATGGCTGAGCCGATCGGTGATCGTTTGGGTACAGCAGGATTGAATATATCAACACGGGTGATGGGGTTGATATTGGCAGCGATGGCAGTGCAATTTATGGTTGATGGTTTAATCGTATTATTGCCTGGGTTGGCAGCAAAATGATCACTTCTATGCACAATCCGCAATACAAAGCTTTAAAAAAACTGGCCGACTCTACTAGTGAACGGCGCGAATTAGGACAAACTTTGCTGGATGGTGAGCATTTACTCTTAAGCTACCTCGCAACAGAACAATTGCCACGTCTGGTTATCGTTGCTGAATCGGCCGAGCAGCATCCGTTGCTGGCGCGTCTAACTAACGTGCCTGTATTAGCATTGTCGCAAGGTCTGTTTAACACGCTATCACCTGTAAAAACGCCAACAGGCTTGTTGTTATTAGTGGATATTCCACCAGGTGTTGCGCCTGCTGATAGCAAATTTATTGTATTGCTGGAAGCAATTCAGGATCCGGGAAATCTCGGCACGATATTGCGTAGTGCAGCGGCTGCTGGAGTGGATGCAGTGTATTTGTCCGCAGGCTGCGCTGATGCATGGTCACCCAAAGTGTTGCGTGGTGGTATGGGCGCACATTTCGCGACGCAGATTGTCGAGCATGCCAATTTGATAGAAGTTGCACAGCAGTTCAACGGGCTTATTTGCGCTACTGCACTGGATGCACCGTATAGCTTGTTTCAAACTGATCTGACTGGCAAAGTTGGTTTTGTGATCGGCAACGAAGGTGCAGGGTTATCTGTGCAACTTCGTGCGGCGACTAATTGCGCGATCAGTATACCCATGCCAGGGCAAGTTGAGTCGCTCAACGCGGCGGCTGCACTGGCTGTGTGTGTGTTTGAGCGAGTGCGTCAGTTGGCTTAGGTTTGCATTGTTGCAGCTCTATGCGTAATTGCAGCACCTCTGCATGCAGGGCGCGTATGTCATGATGGAGTTCTTCACGTAACTTTTTCTCATCGGCACCGATAAAGACAGCTGCAATGCTCGCTGTGGTAACAGATAGGATGCCTAATCCAAATAATACAATAATGACTGATAAAATACGTGTTGCACTGGTAGTCGGTACTATATCGCCATAGCCTACAGTGGCACCTGTTGTGAAAGCCAGCCATAAACCTTCGGAGTATGTGTGTACTGTCGGTTCCAGCCAATAAAAACCAGCACCTGCCAACAGAAACAATATAGTAGCCCAGCCTAATAGATAGGGGATGGCGCCAGGCGTGAACAGATTGCGTATGGTGCCAAGCAAGCGTGCAATCATGAGTGATACATACGCTAATCGAAACAGTCGTGCTAACGGTAACCATTCACCATCCACACCGGTCAGACTAATGGCAGCTCCAAAAATAATGAGTAAATTGAGCCAGTTGTGTAACAGGTATAGCGACTTCTGTTCGACCAGATACAGCATCCAGACGAGTTCCGAAATGAAAGCCATAAGGATGACGAAATCCAGTGCCTGTCCCAGATGCCTGAACCAGCCAGATTGTTCTGTGATTTCCAGATAAAACGCGGGAAGAGTGAGCAAGGCGACAACCAGCATTAAGCGATGCAGGCGTTGTTCCCAAAGGTAGGCAATAGCTTTGTCATGTTTTGGTACACCGCCTATGCCTATGTAATGCCGGTAGTTGTCTATGCTCATATTGGGCTGCCTAATCAGGATAGTCAGGGGTGATGCTGTCAGCGTAGTCGTATAAGTCTGATAATATCACTTCGCCTCGATCATCGGCAGTTTCAGCAAGTTGGTCTATAGTTTCGCTAAACTGGGTAAGTGTGCGTGCGCCATGCTTGCCATTGAATAACCTGTCCGCACAATGCCCGTGCCAGCGACCAGATTCTTCTGTATTCAGTGTGGCTGGGTAATTACGTGCGCGGTAGCGGAACAGCAGCTCATCCAGACGTGCATCGGTAAAGCTGGGGCGTGACTGCGCCAGCGCTTCAGGGGCAAGCCCGCGTAAGCGCGTGAGCAAGCGGCGGTCATCATTACTGATAAATCCATTGTATAAGTCTTCGTCAACATCAAGCGTGTCGGCATATTCACGCTGATAAACTTCCCGCCATGTTGTGTTCATGTCACCCAATTGCTGGCATGCAGCGACGTTAGCCATGACGTTATCCATATCTAATCCCCAATGTTGGGCCTGTTCTGCACTTAGCGTTTTAAGGGGACTGACGACGGGGGATTTGTTGATGTGGATGGTCTTGATCGGTAGCCGCGTGACACCCGCAGGGAGTGCATCAGTTTTGCTGAACATGCGTGTGCGCAGCGTGGCAACGTCTAGTGTGGCAAGCTCGCTGGGGTCATATGCGCAATCCCAGACTATGATTTCGTTCTTGTTAGTCGGGTGCGTGGCGAGCGGATAGGCCACCATGATACAACCTTGCTCCACGGGTATCATTCCCGAAATATGTACAAATGGGCGCGGTGCGTGCAGACTGATTTGTTCAGCGACGGCGTCTTTTTTGTGTAGTTTGAAGCAGAAATCAAATAGCTTGGGTTGCTTGGTGCGGATGAGTCTGGCCAGTGCGATGGTCGCGCGCACGTCCGAGAGTGCATCATGCGCAGCGGTGTGACTGATGTTATTAGCTGCGGTGAGTAGTTCAAGGCGGAAACTCACACGGCCATCGGCACCGGTTGGCCAGTTGATACCATCAGGTCGCAGTGCATAAGCTGCTCGAACCACATCGAGAATGTCCCAACGGCCGCAGCCATTTTGCCACTCCCGCGCATAAGGATCGATAAGATTGCGCCAGAACATGAAGCGCGTCACTTCATCGTCAAAACGTATGGTGTTGTAGCCCACGCCTATGGTATTTGGCTGTGATAGTTCAGTCTCGATTTGTGCAGCAAACGCGGCTTCGTTGATGCCTTGTGTCATGCAGGTTTGTGGGGTGATACCTGTGATTAAACAGGACTGCGGGTCGGGCAGATAATCTGGCGTAGGCTGGCAATAGCACATCACAGGTTCACCAATTTCATTTAAATCCGCATCGGTGCGGATAGCTGCAAATTGTGCAGGGCGGTCACTGCGGGTATTCACGCCAAAGGTTTCGTAATCGTGCCAGAGAAAAGTGTGCATGGTAGGTTTTGGTTAAGGTTATCCCTGAATTATTGCGGTTTCACGCGGGAATGGCAATGCGCAAAATCAGTTACAATGCGAGATACCGCAAATCGAGTCAAATATCATGCTGAGTTACCGTCACGCCTTCCACGCTGGCAATCATGCCGACGTGTTAAAACACTTCGTTCAATTACAGATTTTGCAATATTTCAATCAGAAAGATAAACCCTACTGGGCTATTGATACGCATGCAGGCGCAGGTTTGTATGCGCTGGATAGTGGCTATGCGACGCAAAATGCTGAGTTTCAAAGTGGTATCGCCAAGCTTATCGAACGTAATGATATTCCAGCTGCTTTGGCTGAATACGTGACATTGGTACGTGGTTTAAACCCAGATGGCACATTGAAGATTTATCCCGGTTCGCCGTGGGTTGCTATGCAAGTGTTGCGAAGCCAGGACCAATTGAAATTGTTTGAACTGCATCCGACCGACAGTCAGTTGCTGCATGAAAACTTTGCCAGTGCGGGACGACGGGTAAAAATACAGGCAATAGATGGGTTCACTGGCTTAAAGGCAGTGTTGCCACCCGCGCCACGCCGAGGTTTTGTATTGATAGATCCTCCCTATGAAGAAAAACAGGATTACCAGCGTGTTCCCGCTGCGCTGAAAGATGCGCTCAAACGTTTTGAGACTGGCACTTATGCTGTATGGTATCCTCAGTTGCAACGTCATGAGTCGCAACATTTTGTTGAAGCGCTCAAACGCGTTCCCGCCAAGTCATGGCTCAATGTTAGTCTGGCAGTGCAAACGCCATCAGTGGATGGCTTTGGCATGCATGGCAGCGGCATGTTTATTATCAATCCCCCGTGGACTTTGCACGCTACGCTCAAAACGGTCATGCTCTATTTAACGAATGTGCTGGGGCAGGATAAGGGGGCTGGGTTTGTACTGGAAACGATGGGGTAGTTGTTAGGCGTGTGAAATTTGTGCGTTTCTCCTATATATCTTAAATTCTGTTTGAATTAGTCTGGAGATTTGAGATGTCAAAAACTGTTTTTAATTCCATACTCGCTGAACTTGCTGACCCGGCATGCAAGGGCTGTAAAGACTTACTGGATTTCGATTTTACGTTTGCTTTTCAGCCTATCGTCGATGTTCAACAGCAAACTATTTTTGCTTATGAAGCCTTGGTGCGCGGTCCGAATAAGGAAGGTGCCGCTGAGATATTGGCTAAAGTAAATGATAACAACCGTTATCGCTTTGATCAGGAATGTCGCAAACGGAGCATAATGCTTGCGCAGCGGTTGGGGATGACAGCCCGCATTTCGATTAATTTTCTCCCTAATGCCGTGTATCAACCAGAGTTGTGCATCCGTACAACGATTGCTGCTGCTGAGGCGGCTGGGTTTCCTTTGGAGCAAATCATCTTCGAAGTCACTGAAGGTGAGCAGATTCTTGAGCCGGAAAAACTGTTGTCTATCTTCCGATACTATCGAGATCGTGGGTTTTACACAGCTATAGATGACTTTGGCGCCGGGTATGCAGGATTAACACTGCTTACGAATTTCCAACCTCATCTTATCAAGATTGATATTCATTTGGTCAAGGATATAGATGTAAATCCAGTTAAGCAGGCCGTAGTGAAAGGTATCTTGTTAACTACTCAGATGTTAGGTGTGCAAGTTATTGCAGAGGGTGTGGAAACAGCAGCTGAGGCACGTTGGTTCAAGGAGAATGGCGTGGCTTTAATGCAGGGTTATTATTTTGCCAGACCTGGGTTTGAATCACTCCCGACTGTGTCAAACTGGAATTTTGGTTAACTGATTATGGTCAATTGTATTTGAATATTGTGCTTTATTGACTGCTGTTATTTGCTGGGGCATTGCTAGCATGTCTTTTTAGATGTTCATGCTTGTTAGATCAGGATTGTGTTTTAGTATCTGCTCAAACTGATCTACAGGTACTGGTTTGCCAAACAGGTAACCCTGAAAATTCAGGCAATGGTGTTCATTAAGAAAGTTTCTTTGTTCTTCGGTTTCCACGCCTTCAGCAATGACATCCATACCGAGATTGCTGGCCATGGCGATGATGGTTTGTACAATAATCGCACTGTCATGGTCGCTGGCAATATCGTGCACAAAACTCTGGTCAATTTTAAGCTGATCCAGTGGCAATTTTTTCAAGCTGGACAGGGAAGAATGGCCAGTACCAAAATCATCCATAGAAAATTTCACTCCCAGCTTTTTGAGTGCCTGCATTTTGTTGATAATCTCATTGATGTTGCCTATGACCATACTTTCGGTCAGCTCTAGTTTGAGTTGGGTTGGATTAATGCCGGATTTGTAGATAACAGTAGTCACTTGTTCGACAAAATCAGGGTGTTGGAATTGGCGTGAGCTAACATTAATTGCAAGGTGCAGGGCGGTTTTAGCTGTATCTGATTCCCATAGTTTCAGTTGATGGCACGCGGTTTCGAGTACCCATAGACCGATAGGAATGATGAGGCCGGTTTCTTCGGCAATCGGTATAAAATCGGCTGGATTAATGATGCCATTGACTGGATGTAGCCAACGTAGCAAAGCCTCTGCACCTACTATCACACCATCATTGTTTACCTGCGGCTGATAATAAAGCATGAATTGCTGTTGAGCTAAAGCGTGATTTAGACATACTTCCATGGTTGATCGTTGCTCAACTGCGGCTTGCATGTCTGGATCGAAGAAGCGTATGTTATTACGCCCTGCTTTTTTAGCGGAGTACATGGCAATATCTGCCCGTTTCATCAATTCATCAATAGTGAGTTTGTGGTTAGAGATCATAGTGACGCCTATGCTAGGGGTGCTATGGCGAGTATTGCTGAGTAGCTGATAGGGTTGATTGAGGATAGTCAGTATTTTTTGTGTAAAGACTTCAACTTGATTAATGGCTTCGTGAGGGCATTCACTTAAATCTTCCATGATGATGACGAATTCATCGCCACCCATGCGGGCAACAGAATCGTTTTTACGTACGCTGTGTACTAGTCGTTGGCCGACCAATTGTAATAACAAGTCGCCAGTGTCGTGACCTAGGGTGTCATTAATGTTTTTGAAATTATCTAGATCTATGAACTAAAGTGGACCCCTCCGTCAAGACAATAATACGTCGAGTTTAAGAGGGTAACCTTTCATATGCAGCTGCACGGCGCTGCCCCGGTTTTGTTTCTGGTTTTCGATCTTTTTCTAACAACGCTTTTCCTGACGTAGTGAACTTGTCCACGATGCTGGCACCACCGCCACTGGCTGTTCGATAAACCTCGTCTGGTGTTTTATAACCCAGTGACTGATGGATACGTTCAGCGTTATAAAACACAAAGTATTCCGTCAATCCTAGCAGCAGTGCTGGTAATGTAGCATAGCCTTTCAAATATACGTCTTCGTGCTTGACGCTACGCCAGAGCCGTTCCACAAAGATGTTATCCAATGCCCGTCCGCGACCATCCATGCTAATCGTAATGCCGTTTTCCTTGAGTGCACCCGTAAACGCGTCACTGGTGAACTGACTGCCCTGATCAGTGTTAAATAACTCAGGTATGCCGTGCGACTGTAGTGCCTGTTCCAGACAGTCCACACAGAAGCCACTGTCCATCGTATTCGATAATCGCCATGCCAGCACTTTGCGCGAGTACCAATCTATCACTGCCACCAAATACACGAATCCTCGTGGCAGGCGCAGGTAAGTGATATCCGTACTCCACACCTGATTGGGACGGGTCACTGCGACACCTCTGAGCAGGTAAGGATAAATCTTATGCTGCGGGTGCGCACGACTGGTGTTCGGTCCTGGCGCCATGCCAGCTAACCCCAGTGTGCGCATTAATCGTTGCACTCGTTTGCGATTGATGTGGTGTCCTATGCTACTCAGGTAATGCCTAATCTTGCGGCTGCCATAAAATGGATGCCGTGTGTATTCTGTGTCTATCAACGTCAGCAATGCCAATTCTTGTTCGTCAGTGGCTTTGATCAATCTGGGCGCATAAACGCTGGATCGCGCCACACCCGCCAATGCACACTGCTGACTGAGTGCTAAAGATGTGCATTGGCTAATCCACTGCTTGCGCAGTGCTATGGGTTGATCCCGGACTTTTTTTTAAGCCAGTCCAATTCCATTTTGAGTCTGCCAATCTCGGAATACAGTCGCTCTGGACTAGCAGAGAGATCCACTGGCTTCGGGCCGCGTTTGGCATTAAACAAGCCAGCAGCTTGTTCTTGCAACTCTTTCTTCCACAATCCAACCTGGGTCGGATGCACGCCAAATTCCTGACCTATTTCGTTAACCGTCTTGACACCACGAATCGCTTCCACTGCAACCTTGGCTTTAAACTCACCCGAAAAATGCTTACGATTTGTTTCACTCACAACCCGCTCCTTTTTACAGCAGGTTACCATCTTAATTCATTGTCCAGAAATCGGGGTCCACTTTAAACAGCAGTGCACCCTGTCGACCGCTTTTTTGACAGCAAGTTAGCGCATGCTGGAGTCTATCCATGAAAAAACGTCGATTGGGAAGTTGGGTAAGCGGGTCATAGAAGGCTATTTCACGTATTTTTTGACGTTGTGCATTGAGTTCTGAAATGTCGTGTCCCACGGCTAAAACAGTAGTAACCACACCATTCAGATCATATTCTGCAGTCAGGCGGATATGGCTACAAAACTCTTGTTGATTCTTGCCTGTCCAGTTCAACTCAAATTCAACATTTTCTCCCGTTGCAAAGACCGAGCGGATTTTTTCTTCATACTGCGCCATATTTTCACCACCAGGGTGTTCTGTAGGCGCCTTACCCAATAATGCAGCTTTACCACCTTCAGAAATGGCACAAAAGGCTGGGTTGGCATAGATTCGTCGGCAGTCCTGATCATAACGCGAGATGGTATTGGGGGAGTTTTCAACTAGCGTGCGCCACTCCAGTTCACGGGTGGCGAGCAATTCTTCTTTGCATTTTCTATCATCAATATTAAAAGTGACACCGATAAAGCGTTGACCTTGGCCGTTGCAATCCATGCTGCGACCATAGTTTGCATACCATACCCATGCGTCATTTTTCTTACTGCGTAATCTGAATTCACACCGATATTGTGAAGTGGCACCTGCCAGATATTCGCTAACGGTGTTTTTGATAATGGAGACGTCGTCGGGATGAACAATAGCGAACATATCATCGACTAGTGAGGCTGTTTCAGTTTCGGTGTAGCCTAGCTCGGCAAAGGTCTTCATCGCTTTACGAGTAACTTCACCAGTAACCAGATTGTTTTCCCAAAGGTCTAGCCCTGCTGCCTCTAAAGCAAGTTCAAGTCTATCTTTGTCGATGTCATTTTCTGTCATGTTTTTAGGCAGGGTAAGGCATAGCACCAGCATAACCAAGATTATGCAGCAGAGTCGCGAATGAAGTTATCACACCTGCTGCATCATACAGCTGCGATGCAGCATCAATTTTGATGATACTAACTGTTTTACCCGTGCTTTGACCAGTATTTGTATCAAAATAGATAGCTAAGTCATCGGTAGCATTGGAGAAGCCCAGACCTGTGCTTTCGGAATAGTAGCAAATGGAGTCTGGCGCAATGATGCTGGGCGTATTGCTCAGGCTCGAATACATGATCAGATTTTCATTCAGGTTGTAAATGGTATAGGTTGCCGTGCTGTTATTGGGGTTGGGCGTATTGTCCAGTCGGATGATGCCAGTATCTAGTGAGCCCGTTGTAGTGGATTGGGTGATGGACGTGATGTAAAAATTGGTGGCGATAGCGGTTGCAGCACGTTCAGTTATTTGCGTAATTTGTGTCGTTACTGCATTGGTGGCAGGGGGTGTTGGGGAATTTAACAGGAATTCACCGAGTGCCCATGCCTGGGTTAAGGTGCCCGAAATGTAGTTGCCAGTTAATGCGTAGTTGTTAGTTGCATTGGATGGCCAAAGGGTAATACCCGAAAAATTACCAAATGCAGAAACGATGCCACCAGCCAGTGATTCAGCCTGCGCAGCAGTGGTTGAATTTAGCAGGGCGGATTCTAATGTTGCCGCTATCTTGGCATCGTTGGCCAGTATGCATGGACTGACTGCGAGTGTAGCGCTGCCGCTATAAGTTGTCTGAGGTAATTCAGGTACAGCGCGCCCAGCACCATCGCCATTTACAACCCAGAGGGCATTGTTGGAGATGGCTGCGGCTATGAGTGGGACAATGGAATTTATTGGGCCAATTTCTACTGGGATAACACAGCCTAATGTAAATCCGGTCATGGCTTGATAGGCAGTAATCGTGTTTGTAATAGAATAAACTACATCAGCCAGTGTCAGTGTGTCAGCTGCATCTGGGGAGCCCATTAATGCGAGTACAGAACAATTGGATACACCGTCATAGTCCTTAACCAGAACTGTATTACTCCAGCCGCTATCAGCCAGCTCTGTAATGACCTGGACTGCATCGTTATAGCTGCCACCTCCACCACTTGCCAGTATGGCAGCCCCTGCAGCTATGTATTGGAAATCTGTAATGCCATATTCGTAAGTTGCCATCATAGTGCCTTTAAATAGAATCACATGTTTGGTGAAAATTTTTATCTAAGATATTGATATTGTTAGGTCATATTTGACGCACTTAATACTTTTACAATTTGGGTTCTTGTTTGTCAGTTTTATGTGATGCTTTGGTGGAGTACATATTTTTATCAGCTAAATTAATTAATGTGAATGCATCGATATACGCTTCGGGTCCTGTCTGTGCGATACCTATACTGAGCGAAACATGCTCCAGTGTTTTGGTCATGGTATGTTCAAGGCGACTAATGATCAGTTCTTGTGCCTGTTCTGCCCGCAGGTTGGATAGCAGCATGCAAAACTCATCACCGCCATAACGTACGGTGATATCTTCAGCCCGCGCTACACTTTTAATCGCATTGGCAACGAGACGTAAAACTTCATCACCACGTTGATGTCCGTACATATCGTTAATTGTTTTGAAGTCATCGATATCTATATAAATCAGCGTGACTGGTTCCGAGCGTCGCTGTGCACTGTATAAAGCAGTAGTAATAATGTTTTCGAAATGGCGTACATTGAGCAATCCAGTGAGTGGATCTGTGTGGGACATTTCTTCCAGTTGTCGGGTTCGTTCCTGAACTTTTTCTTCCAGACTGCGGGCATAGTGTTCGGATTTTTCTTTGGCCGTTTCGATTTCGGAAACCAGACTGCGAATATAGGTATCAAACACCAGGGTGATGTCATACATAATCAGTTTGTCCAGGGAATCAACCACGGCCTGATATTCGGTGTCAGTTGGTGATAGTTTTCTAAGGAGTTTTTGTATCAGATCTTTTAGTAGGTAAATCGCGGAAAGGTAAAGCTTGGGTTCAACACCGATGCACTTATGTACCAGCCCAATGCGCAAGCGGTTGTTTACATATTCAAGATCGTATCTCCCGCTGAATAAATCAATAATATACCTGCGTTGTGCGTTGTGCGTTGCGTAGCCGTGAGAGGGTGTCGGCATCGCCAATTAACAGCGCGATTTCGGCATTACTGGTTTGCATGCGATAAAACTCTTCTACCAGTTCATCGATGTTTTCTTCAATCAGATGCTTGTAGGAAACTAGTGTTTGTACGTCATTCTTAGTGAATAAAAATAAGGCTTTACGCTGGTCTACTTCGAATTCGGTGATGCGCATCTGCTCAAGGAGTGTTTGTTCCGTTTGCTTCATCATGCGTCCCCACCTTTATAAGCAGTGTTTGGAGTTTTAATTATTCTAGTGCGCAGTTATATTCTGTGTTGCTGTTTAATATCACTTCCTTTTGACAGCCTGAGTGAGATTCTAAGCTTAATATTAATGGGCAGCAATAACTGTATAGGGGGTATTGTTGAATATTGCTGCTAATTTTGTGTAATTTTTTATGACAGATAAAGTTAATTATTTTTGTGGTGTATAGGCTGTACTTTTTTGTGCTTTCATCAACGTTTGTTCTGAGTTGATGAAAGCATACTGTAGTTAAAGCGGAAGAGTGATGATTATTGATAGCGAGAGTAATTGGTTTTAAATCTTATCGGTATCGCCAGTAAATACATCCATAAATGCAGTGTAATAAGTGATGAATGCGACTGGTATCATGACGATGAGTCCTATGAGGGGAATAGTTGCAATGAAAAATAGTGCGAACAGGCTAAAACCGTAGAGTAAAAATGCACCTGCATTTGAGAGGATGGCAAGACTGCTGGCTTTCATGGCGTGAACTGGGGTGAGGTTGCCGAAGACGATAAGTGCAGGGGCGAACCAGTAGGTGGAAATCAGCAGTAATTGCAGGGTGACGCTGATGAGTATGGGCAGGCGGTAATTGGCAAGCAGTGCCAGAGTTTCTGCATTGGAGTGGCCTGCGGTCAGGTCACGAATTAAGCCTTCGCCTCCGAGCTGTCCGACTATGAGGCCAATGATGAGCATACCGGTGAGGTAGATGCCGCCAACTGTGATGAGCTGCGTGCCATGTGTTTTAAACGCTGCAAACAAGTGACGGATTTCGAGCTTTTCGCCTTGTTGTTGTGTATGGCAACCTAATAATAAACCAGCGATGAGTGCGGGATATATAAGGGTGAAAATAAGCCCGCCTACGACGGGTACTGTCATGAGTATCGCACCGATAAAAATGATGGTGAGACTGAATGCTATCCACAGCAGATAGTTTTTCTTGAATATATTAAATGCGGATTTAATCCATTGCCAGCCATGGCTGGCGGGTACAGTACGTGGGGTCATAATGATTCCTAGCTCACCCACATCCGCTGTAATGCGGACTGGGTTAGTATGCGGTTGCGTAAAATACGCTCGAAATGGGATGGGTCTTTGGCGTGAGTCATTTCGCCTGCGCGTGGAAAGTGCAGGTCGTACAGGCGTGACACCCAGAAACGCAGTGCAGCAGCGCGCAGGGTGATCGGCCATGCTCCACGCTCAATCGCGGTGAATGGACGGACACGGTGATATGCCTGTAGAAATGCGATGGTAGCCGTTTCATCCAGTTCGCCATTAGCAGTTACACACCAGTCGTTGACGGTGATGGCGATGTCGTACAGCCATGCGTCGTTGCAGGCAAAGTAAAAGTCGATGACGCCTGATACCGTGTCGCCGTCAAACAATACGTTGTCACGGAATAAATCTGCATGGATGACACCGCGAGGCAGGTCTTGCAAGCGGTGCAGTGCCTGAAATTTAATCTCGGCCTGTAATAGCTGCGCTGCTTCAGCATCTAAAAATGGCAATAATTGTGGGCTGGTGGCTTTCCACCATGCTGCACTGCGTTCATTATCACGTTGCATAGGGAAGTTTTTTCCTGCAATGTGGATTTGTGCCAATGTTGCACCCATAGCAGCGCATTGGCTGGTGGTGGGTGCAGTCAGTGATGCACCCGTCAAGCGTGTGACTATGCTGGCAGGTTTGCCATTCAGGGCGCTGAGCAATTCACCTTGCGCATTGGCGATAGGTAGCGGGCACGGCACGTTCTGGCTGGCCAGATGATGCATGAGATTCAAAAAATAAGGCAGTTCAGACGCCGTCAGATTTTCAAACAAAGTAAGTACATACTTGCCTTGATCGGTACTGAGAAAATAGTTGGTGTTTTCTATCCCTGACGCGATGCCACGCAATTCGGTGAGTTGGCCTATGGGATAGTTATCTAACCAGGCACGGGCTTGGTCTTCGCTGACGGTGGTAAATACAGACATGGGTGTGAGAGTTCTATTAGCCTGATGGCAGCATCAGGCTGGATTCAAATTAAATTACCACTGATGGATAATCCACATTGGCGGGCGTACACCAGAATCTGAAATATCCTGACGGGTAAACTGACCATCACCTCTATCATCAACCAAGTAATATGGTTTGCCGACTTTAGGTGTGACTTTTATCATATAGAGCTTACCGTTGTGACGGTATTCTTCATATTTGTCCTCACCTTTTTGTTTGATGGTGATTTGGGGTTCATTGTCTTCGTTGCTCAACGCCGGTGGGGGTGGTGCAACAGGTAAAGGCTCTAAATTAGCAGGGCGATCAGCCGCGCTACAGATGAGTGGGAGTCCTAGCAAAGCTGCAACGATGATTTTACGCATGGTGAACCTCGTAATGGTGTATTAGCAGGATTTTAGCAGAGCCAGCCCCTGGCTGACGGCTTGCTTATAAATAAAGTTGTATCTGACGATCCCGCGCGCTTGGCTCAAAGCCCTGCTTTTCATAATGATCAAAAATTGCACAGACCACATCTTCAGGATTGTCGATAACCTGGATCAGATTCATGTCTTCGGCATTTACCATGCCTTCCTTGACCAGACTGCTTTTGAACCAGTCGATCAGGCCTGCCCAGAAGCTGCTTTGCACCAGAATAATAGGGATTTTGCGGGTTTTGCCTGTTTGCACCAGAGTTAAAGCTTCCATCAGCTCATCCATAGTGCCGAATCCGCCTGGCATAACGACATAGGCAGAGGCGAATTTTACAAACATGACTTTACGTACGAAAAAATGCGCAAACGTTTGCGAAATATCCTGATACGGGTTGTCATGCTGTTCGTGGGGCAATTGAATATTGAGTCCGACACTGGGTGATGTGCCGTGAAATGCGCCTTTATTTGCAGCTTCCATGATGCCAGGGCCGCCGCCAGAAATGACGGAAAATCCAGCATCGGATAATTGCCGTGCAATGCGTTCAGTGAGTGCGTAATAAGGATGGTCAACAGGTGTACGGGCGCTACCGAAGATGCTTACGGCAGGGTGAATTTCGTTTAAACGTTCAGTGGCAGAGACAAACTCTGACATAATCTCGAACATGCGCCATGATTCGCGGGCGTTATAATTAGCGTGTGCGGCGAGTTCTGGGTCGGCAAGATGGGGTAGTTTTTCTTTATGCATGGAGTGTGTTGTGGCTAAAAAATTGTTGTTGGTCGATGGTTCGTCTTACTTGTATCGTGCATTTCATGCATTGCCGGATATGCGCAACCCCGCGGGCGAGCCCACCAATGCGATTTATGGCGTATTGAATATGTTACGCCGCTTACAGAAGGATTATGCCACTGATTATAGCGCCTGTGTGTTTGATGCCAAAGGGAAAACTTTCCGTGATGACTGGTATCCGGAATACAAAGCGAATCGCCCATCCATGCCCGCAGATTTAGCCAGTCAGATTGCCCCTCTGCATGCAGCGATTAAAGCGATGGGTTGGCCAGTATTGATGGTTGAGGGCGTTGAGGCGGATGACGTGATTGGTACTTTGGCTTATCAGGCCAGCCAGCAAGGTATTGCGACTATTATTTCTACCGGTGATAAGGATATGGCGCAGCTGGTTGATGCCCATGTCAGTTTAATTAATACCATGAGTAATGAGGCCATGGACGAAGCGGGCGTGCTGGCAAAATTTGGTGTACCGCCGAATCGCATTGTGGATTATTTGAGCTTAATCGGTGATGCGGTTGATAACGTGCCGGGCGTGGAAAAGGTTGGGCCGAAAACAGCAGTTAAATGGTTGGCTCAGTTTGATACGCTGGAAGAGGTTATCGCACATGCGGAAGAGGTGAAAGGCGCAGTGGGCGAACATTTACGCCGCGCCTTGGATTGGCTGCCGATGGCACGCAAGCTGATTACTATTCGCACCGATGTGCCGCTAGATAGCACTGTTGCTGATTTAGTTATGCGGCCAGCAGACAAGCCTGCGCTGGTTGAGTTGTATGGGCATTATCATTTCAGAACCTGGCTGCGTGAAGTGCAAGACAACGTAGTGGCCAGTGCGCCTGTGGAACTCGGGCAGGTGAGTCTGGATTTGGCTGCGCCGCCTGTGGCGAAAGCTTATGAAACGATACTGACGCTGGAGCAATTGGATGTCTGGATAAGCAAGTTAATGCAGGCTGAATTGGTGAGTTTTGATACCGAAACGACCAGTCTGGACCCCATGCAGGCTCAGTTGGTAGGCATGTCATTTGCAATTACACCTTACCAGGCGGCCTATTTGCCTTTGGCGCATCGCGGGCCAGACGCGCCGGTGCAATTGCCTTTGGATGTGGTGCTGGCGCGTTTGCAGTCGTGGCTGGAGGACGCCAGTCGGGCAAAGGTTGGGCAGAATTTGAAATACGATATGCATGTACTGGCGAATCACGATATCCGACTGGCAGGAGTGGTTCATGACACTATGTTGCAGGCGTATATATTGGAATCGCATTTGCCACGCAATATGGACAGTCTGGCGCAACGGCATTTGGGTGAGGCGACCATTAGTTACGAGTCTGTGACTGGTAAGGGTGTGTCCCAAATTGGCTTCGATCAGGTTGAGCTTAAACTGGCCGCGGAATATGCGGCGGAGGATGCCGATATTACGCTGCGCTTGCACCAGAATTTATATCCGCGTGTACATGCCGTGCCCAAGCTGGATTATGTGTATCGCCAGATTGAAATGCCGTTATTGCCGATATTGTGGCAAATTGAGCGCAATGGCGTGTTGCTGGATAGCGGACTGCTGGAACAGCAAAGTCATGAGTTAGGGCAGGCTATGCTGGCGATGGAGCAACAGGCTTATGAATTGGCAGGGCAGCCGTTTAATTTGAACTCGCCTAAACAGATACAGGGCATTTTATTCGATCAGTTGAAATTACCTGTCATTAAAAAAACACCTGGCGGCGTGCCGTCTACCGATGAGGATGTGTTGTCGCAATTAGCAGCGGATTATCCGCTGCCAAAAATTTTGCTGGAATATCGCAGTCTGGCAAAACTGAAATCGACTTATACCGATAAATTGCCACGCATGGTGAATGCGGCGACGGGGCGTGTGCACACCAGTTATTCTCAAGCGGTGGCGGTGACTGGGCGGTTATCCAGCGTAGAGCCGAATCTGCAAAATATCCCAGTGAAAACAGCCGAAGGGCGGCGCGTGCGCGAGGCGTTTATTGCCGCTCCGGGTTGTGTGCTGGTATCAGCGGATTATTCACAGATAGAATTGCGCATCATGGCGCATTTGTCGGGTGACTCTAGTCTGGTTAAAGCGTTTATGGAAGATGCTGATATACACAGCGCAACCGCTGCAGAGATATTTGGCGTGACGCTCGCTGAAGTCAGCAGCGAGCAGCGGCGCGTGGCAAAGACTATTAACTTTGGGCTGATTTATGGCATGTCGGCATTTGGGTTGGCTAGTCAATTGGGGCTGGAGCGAGCGGCTGCGCAGTCTTATATAGACCGTTACTTTGCGCGTTATCCTGGTGTGGCGACCTATATGCAGGGCACTCGTGCCACCGCATATGAGTTTGGTTATGTGGAAACAGTATTCGGTCGGCGTTTATGGCTGCCAGAGATACGCAGCAGTAATAAACACCGTCGAGATGGTGCGGAACGCGCAGCAATTAATGCACCTATGCAGGGGACGGCTGCTGATTTGATTAAGCTGGCGATGATAGCCGTGGCAGGCTGGTTGGCGCGTGAGCAGATGCAGACCCGCATCATTATGCAGGTTCATGACGAACTGGTGCTGGAAGTGCCGCAGGTTGAATTGAACTCAGTGCTGGAAAATTTATCTGGATTGATGTGTCATGTTGCACAGCTGAATGTGCCGTTGCAGGTCGGCGTCGGCGTAGGGAAAAATTGGGAAGCGGCGCATTGATATTAATGCGTTGATAGTTATAAAGTAATGAACCAGAGGATCGGTGTATGAAACTGAGTAAGATTTTGGTATTGGGTTGTTTGAGTTTAAGCCTGAGTGCGTGCCAGACGGTGCAAACGACCCAAGGTGGTTTGGTGGGTATAGATAGAACACAGATAATGTCACCCTTGGTGTCGAGTCAGTCGTTGATGCAGCAGGCGGCGTTAAGTTATAGCGGATTGCTGCAAAAGGAATCCAGACAAGGTGCGCTCAATCCTAATCCAGCACAGACTGCGCGTGTTCGCACCATAGCCTATCGTTTGATTTCACAAGTTGCTGTATTTCGTCCCGATGCGGTGAACTGGAAATGGGAAGTGAATGTGATTGCTTCCCCGGAAGTTAATGCATGGTGTATGCCGGGCGGAAAAATTGCGATTTATACCGGCATTATCGATAAGTTGAAATTGTCAGATGCTGAAATTGCGGCGATTCTGGGGCATGAAATGTCTCATGCATTACGGGAGCATGCGCGCGAACAGGCTTCTGAACAGAGTTTGATGCAGATTGGTATGCTCGGTGCGCAATTGAGTGGCTTAGGGCGTGGCACTTTGAATGCCGCGAATCAATTGTATAACGTGGGTGTCGGTTTGCCTCACAGCCGCACGCACGAAACCGAGGCGGATCGCATGGGTGTGGAATTGGCAGCACGTGCAGGTTATGATCCGCGGGCAGCGATAGGCTTGTGGCAAAAAATGAGTCAGCTGGGAGGCGCTCCCCCAGAATTTTTGAGTACGCACCCTAGCCCGCAAACACGTATGCAGGATTTGCAAGATTATTCGGCCAGAGTGATGCCGCTGTATGAGGCTGCACGCAAGTAATTTTTTTGACCTGAAGCGGTTTTAGCTTTAGTATTGAATGTTCAACGAATTAAATGGATAGACGACTGCAATGGAATTAAATGGTGCAGAGATTACCGTAAAGTGTCTGGCTGATGAAGGGGTAGAGTTTGTATTTGGCTACCCTGGCGGCGCGGTACTCAATATTTACGATGCGATCTTCAAACAGGATAAATTTAAGCATGTATTGGTACGCCATGAGCAAGCTGCCGTTCATGCGGCCGATGGTTATGCGCGCTCTACAGGTAAAGTCGGTGTGGCATTGGTCACGTCTGGCCCTGGGATTACCAACGCAGTAACAGGGATAGCTACGGCTTATATGGATTCTATTCCTATGGTGGTGATCAGTGGACAAGTGCCTACTGCCGCGATTGGTATGGATGCATTCCAGGAGGTTGATGCGGTTGGTATCACACGTCCTTGCGTGAAACATAACTTCCTGGTCAAAGACATCAAGGACTTGGCTGCGACGATCAAGAAAGCGTTTTATATCGCCTCTACTGGTCGCCCAGGTCCTGTTCTGGTTGATATTCCCAAAGATATTTCGGGTCAGCCATATCCTTATGATTATACGATGGCGGTAGACATGCGTTCGTATAATCCTGTGGTAAAGGGGCATACTGGTCAAATTAAAAAAGCTGCGCAAATGTTATTTGAGGCGAAACGCCCAATGATATATAGCGGTGGTGGTGTGGTGCTGGGTAATGCAGCCAAGCAACTGACAGAATTAACGCGTTTGCTGGGTTTTCCTTGCACCAATACCTTGATGGGTTTGGGCGCGTATCCTGCAACGGATAAGCAGTTCGTCGGTATGCTGGGGATGCATGGTACTTATGAAGCTAATATGGCGATGCAGCACAGTGATGTGTTGCTGGCGATAGGTGCGCGGTTTGATGATCGTGTCATAGGTTCACCTGACCATTTTGCACGTGAAGCACGCCGTATTATTCATATAGACATAGATCCATCCTCAATTTCCAAGCGTGTTAAGGTCGACGTGCCTATCGTAGGTGACGTTGCAGCTGTGTTGGATGAGTTGATTAAGCTGATTAAAGCCAGTAAAGAACGTGGTGACGCTGCTGCACTATCGGCCTGGTGGTCACAGATTAACGAGTGGCGCAGCATAGACTGCCTGAAATTTGATCGTGCCAGCGCGATTATCAAACCGCAATATGTTGTGCAGAAGCTGTGGGAAGTCACCAAGGGCGAAGCCTTTGTCACGACTGACGTAGGTCAGCATCAAATGTGGGCAGCTCAGTATTATCCATTTGACGAACCACGTCGCTGGATTACTTCTGGTGGATTGGGTACGATGGGTTTTGGTTTGCCAGCTGCCATGGGTGTGCAGTTAGCGCATCCACATGCTGATGTTGCCTGTGTGACAGGTGAATCCAGTATCCAGATGTGCATACAAGAGCTATCAACATGCAAGCAATATCACATCCCGGTTAAAGTGGTGAATTTGAATAATCGCTACATGGGTATGGTGCGTCAGTGGCAAGAGTTTTTCTATGGCAATCGTTATGCTGAGTCCTATATGGATTCGCTGCCTGATTTTGTGAAATTGGCCGAGTCATATGGTCACGTTGGGATGAAAATCGAGAAGCCGGAAGATGTTGAGCCAGCATTGCGTGAAGCCTTTGCGATGAAGGAACGTTTGGTATTTATGGATTTCATTACTGATCAGACTGAAAACGTTTTCCCTATGGTGCCGGGTGGTGCGGGCATTACCGAAATGATTTTGGCGGAGGAGCTATAACATGCGCCATATTATTTCGATATTAATGGAAAATGAAGCCGGTGCGCTGTCACGTGTGGCAGGGTTGTTCTCGGCACGTGGTTACAACATTGAGTCACTCACTGTTGCGCCGACCGAAGATGCGACATTGTCACGTATGACTATCGTCACCCGTGGATCTGAAGAAGTTATCGAACAAATCGTCAAACAGCTCAATAAGTTGATTGATGTGGTGAAGATACTGGATTTGTCCGATGGTAGCCATATTGAACGTGAGTTGATGTTAGTGAAAGTGCGTGCATTCGGTAAAGATCGTGAAGAAATGAAGCGTATGGCGGATATCTTCCGTGGGCGCATCATTGATGTCACTGAAAAAACCTACACTATCGAGTTGACGGGGCCCGGCACGAAGCTGGATGCATTTATTGAAGCGATCGACGCAGCTGCTATTCTGGAAACCGTGCGTACGGGTGCTTCAGGTATCGGTCGCGGTGAACGCATACTTAAAGTTTAATTTGTATTATTAATATTGTTAAAAGATTTTTATTAAAAGGAAGTTTTACATGAATGTTTATTACGATAAAGACGCTGATCTATCATTAATTAAAGGCAAAACCGTTGCTATCATCGGTTATGGTTCACAAGGCCATGCCCACGCTAACAACTTAAAAGACTCAGGCGTGAATGTTATCGTTGGTTTGCGTAAGGGCGGCGCTTCATGGAGCAAAGCCGAAACAGCTGGCTTGCAAGTGCAAGAAGTTGGCAGCGCTGTTAAAAATGCTGACTTGATCATGATTCTGGTACCAGATGAAAATCAACCAGAAATGTACACCAATGAAATTGCTCCTAACTTGAAGCCAGGCGCAACTCTGGCTTTCGCACATGGCTTCAGCGTGCATTATGGTCTTATCACCCCACGTAAAGATGTGGATGTAGTGATGATTGCACCTAAAGGCCCTGGCCACTTGGTGCGTTCAACTTACAAACAAGGTGGCGGCGTACCTTCATTGATCGCTGTGCATCAAGATAACTCAGGTAAAGCACGTGATTTGGCTTTGTCTTATGCTGCTGCAAACGGCGGTACTAAAGGTGGCGTTATCGAGACTTCATTCCGTGAAGAAACTGAAACTGACTTGTTCGGTGAACAGGCTGTATTGTGTGGCGGTTGCGTAGAACTGGTTAAAGCTGGTTTTGAAACCTTGACTGATGCTGGCTATGCACCTGAAATGGCTTATTTCGAGTGCTTGCACGAACTCAAATTAATCGTTGATTTGATGTACGAAGGTGGTATCGCTAACATGAACTACTCTATTTCCAATAACGCAGAGTACGGTGAGTATGTGACTGGCCCATCAGTGATTGGCGATCAGGCGCGTGCTGCAATGAAAGTAGCTTTGGCTAACATACAAAACGGCGATTACGCTAAGAGCTTTATTCTGGAAAGCAAAGCTGGTGGTGCGGGCATGCACGCCAAGCGTCGTCAGAATGCAGAACATCCAATTGAAATTGTGGGTGAAAAACTGCGTGGTATGATGCCTTGGATTAAAGCTAACAAGCTGGTTGATCAAAGCAAAAACTAAAGTGGCAGAAAACGAGGTCCTAGACCTCGTTTTAGTTTGTGGATAGCGAATAGCTAATCCACGAAAAACACTCTGGGGTGTTTTTCGTTGGTTAATTGTTTTTTAATGGCAGCACATTGTTTATGTCCTGTCTCATATGAATTGTGAGCTATGTCAGATCCTGGTTATAAATCACTGGTAGGAAATTCCACGCATCGGCGTGGCATTTATTTATTGCCTAATTTATTTACAACTGCGGCATTATTCGCTGGCTTTTATGCCATCGTGCAGGCGATGAATGGGCATTTTGAATTATCAGCCGTGGCAATTTTTGTAGCTATGGTGCTGGATGGTCTGGATGGCCGAGTAGCGCGGTTGACACATACCCAAAGCGCATTTGGCGCGGAATATGACTCCTTGTCAGATATGGTTTCGTTTGGTGTGGCGCCAGCGCTCATCGCTTACGTCTGGGCATTAAAAGGGCTGGGTAAATTAGGCTGGATGGCGGCTTTTGTTTATTGTGTGGGCGCAGCCTTGCGCCTGGCTCGATTCAATACGCAATTGGATGTAGCCGATAAACGCTACTTTCAGGGATTGCCTAGTCCAGCTGCAGCAGCATTAGTAGCTGGTCTGGTATGGGTAATGAATGAATATGGTATTGCTGGAAATGACGCCAAATGGCTGGCATTTGCGGTGACATTATTCGCTGGTCTGACCATGGTGAGCAATGTGCGTTATTACAGTGGTAAGGATATTAATTTACGTCGCAGTGTGCCCTTCATGGTGGTATTCCTGATTGCCATGGGTTTTATGTTGATAGCCTATAGTCCACCAGAGATGTTGTTTGGTGTGGTGACTGTGTACGCATTATCGGGATATGCGATGGGCGCTTGGGCACTATTACATAAAAAGCCAAAAACACAACAGTAAGCTGGGTTGTTAACCCAGAAAGTCAGTCTCAGCTGACTAATCATCTATAAATTCGGAGTAAGTCATGAGTAGCGACCACTTAATCATATTTGATACCACCTTGCGCGACGGCGAGCAAAGCCCGGGCGCATCCATGACACGGGAAGAAAAAGTACGTATAGCCCGTCAGCTTGAGCGTATGCGTGTGGATGTGATAGAAGCCGGTTTCCCCGCAGCATCGAATGGTGATTTTGAATCAGTTAAGGCGGTCGCCGATGCGATTAAAGACAGCACGATTTGCGGTCTGGCACGGGCGTTGGAACGCGATATACAGCGGGCTGGTGAAGCATTGCGTGGCGCGAATTCCTCGCGTATTCACACCTTTATTGCTACCAGTCCTATTCATATGGAAAAGAAACTGCGTATGTCGCCCGAGCAGGTGATAGAGCAGGCAGTGAAAGCAGTGACGTGGGCGCGGCAATATACTGATAACGTAGAATTTTCACCAGAAGATGCGGGTCGTTCAGATCCCGATTTCCTTTGTCGTGTGCTGGAAGCGGTGATCGATGCAGGCGCTCGTACATTGAACATACCTGATACTGTAGGCTATAGCGTGCCTGGGCAATTTGGTGAATTGATACGTAATCTGCGTGAGCGTATACCGAATTCAGATAAAGCAATTTTTTCTGTGCATTGCCATAATGATTTGGGTTTGGCGGTAGCTAACTCCTTGTCCGCCGTGTTAAATGGTGCCCGTCAGGTTGAGTGTACTATTAACGGATTAGGCGAGCGTGCGGGTAATGCAGCGCTGGAAGAAATCGTCATGGCTGTTCGTACTCGCTCAGATGTATTCCAATGCAGTACCCGTATAGATACGACCCAAATTGTACCGGCTTCACGTTTAGTCGCCAGTATTACCGGCTTTGCTGTGCAGCCGAATAAGGCTATCGTTGGTGCCAATGCGTTTGCGCATGAATCAGGTATTCATCAAGATGGTGTGCTTAAACATCGTGAAACTTACGAGATTATGCGCGCAGAAGATGTGGGCTGGAGCGCGAATAAAATGGTGCTGGGCAAGCACTCTGGGCGCAATGCTTTCCGTACTCGCTTAACCGAGCTAGGCATAGATCTGGGTAGTGAAGAGGCGATTAATGCAGCTTTTACCCGATTCAAAGAGTTGGCTGATAAAAAGCACGAAATTTTCGACGAAGATTTGCATGCCTTGGCCAGTGATGAAGTGGCATCGCACAGTGTAGAAGCCTATAAATTAGTTTCACTTAAAGTGTGCTCAGAAACCGGTGAAACGCCATTGGCGCAAGTGGTTATCAGCGCTCATGGTGAAGAAAAGTCAGCGCAAGCGACAGGTGGTGGACCAGTTGATGCGACCTTCAAAGCTATCGAGCAACTGGTGAATAGTGCTGCTGAATTACAGCTCTATTCAGTTAATAACATCACCACGGGAACAGATGCACAGGGGGAAGTCACCGTACGTCTGGCTAAAGCTGGTCGCATAGTCAATGGTCAGGGCGCCGATACTGATATTGTAGTTGCATCAGCCGAAGCATATTTAGATGCACTCAATGGCTTATATAACAAACTGGAACGCGCACATCCACAAATATAAAAAGGGAGCAGCATGGCAGCAACAGGGGAAAGAAAACTACAAATACTGCAAACATTAGCAGAAATGTTACAAATGCCAGCCGCTGAAAAGATTACTACAGCGGCGTTGGCAGCACGGTTGCAAGTGTCGGAAGCTGCACTATATCGTCACTTTGCCAGCAAAGCACAAATGTATGAAGGCTTGATAGAATTTATTGAGCAATCGGTATTTGGCATTATCAACAAGATCACCAGTCAGCAAGAAAGCGGTATGGCGCAACTTGAAGCCATCGTGAACGTATTGCTAGGCTTCGCCGCAACTAATCCGGGCATGACGCGGGTGCTGATAGGGGACGCGCTGGTTAATGAAAACGACAGGCTGCAAGCGCGCATCAATCAATTGCATGACAGACTGGAAGCCACGTTACGTCAGAGCTTGCGTATTGCTGCCAGCCAGCAGGAAACACAGGCTGATGCGAATATCACCGCGAATATGCTGCTATGTGTCGTGGTAGGGCGCTGGCAACAGTTTGCCAAAAGCGGTTTTAAACGTAGTCCAAATGCGGATTTCGCCGCACTTTGGACATCACTGCGCTCAGGTATGTAATCTGTAAGTTGTGGTTGAACTAGAAAACCACTTCCACTTCATAATTGACTCTTTTCCCTTTGAGCGATTCTGGTATCGGTGGCACAGGTGCTGCCGTGACTGCCTGTATGGCGGCCTGATCGAACATCGTGCTGCCGCTACTCTTGATAATGTGTATCTGACTTGATACACCATCTAGAAATGTAAATCCTAATTTTGTTTTGCCGTGTGTACCCATCATCCGCGCTGCCGCTGGGTAGATTCGCGCTGTGATAATTGCAGCTTTTAATTGGGCTGCAAAGCTGGCTTCTTTTTCTGCAGCTTCATTGTTGACTGTGGGTGGTGGAGGCGGTGGTGGGGGGGCGACGACAGGTACTGCAACGGGTGTATTGACTACTGGAATAGGTCGTATGGGGGCAGGCGCAGGCACGGGTTGTGGTGCTACGGTTTTCATCGGTGTTGCTATGTGATGTTTGATCACAGGTTGTATGACGGGTTTGGGTTGTGGTTTGGGTTCGATCTTTTCTATTTTCTTAGGTTGCGGATCTTCAAAGCTGAGTTCGACTGACTGATCTGCAACAGGGGCTGGGTTGCTTTTTGCATTCGCAATAGCAACCGAACCTGCGATGAGCAAGACTATTTCGATACCTAACGCGACCAGCACAGCACGCGAAACCGGTAAATCTTGTTTAGGCGACATAGCGCCCATATTGATAACACTGCTATTGAACATTTTGTGTGGCCAACCCAATTTTATTGATGCCATTCTGATGGCATATATCCATCACGGCAGTGAGTTGTTGTAATGACGCGCTGGCTGAACCTGCAATGCTGACTATGGTTTTATCTGTTGCCGTTGCACGCAATTTTGCACGCAGGCCTTCCAGTGACATGGCTTGCTGGTCTACTACCAAACCGCCATCCTGATGTATTTCTATCATGATTTTGGGTGGTGGCAGTGCCTGGCTGGTTGAGCTGGATGGCAGGTGACCAATTAAACCACTCGTTGGTATCATGTTCATCGCCATCATGATGAAAAACACCAGCAAAAATAGCATGATGTCTATCATCGGGATGATTTCTATGCGGGGTTTGCGAACTTCGAAATAACGCACGACTCAACTCCCTGTACGCGCTAGCGCGATGGTTGGCGTATCGGCGCGATTGCCAGTTTGATTGCAAGGCTGGGCATAGCGATTAATCAGGATTTGCTTCAGTGTTTCCAGTTGATGCACCATCAGGCGGATGCGGTTGTTGAGGTTGTTCAGGAAAATCAAACCCGTCATCGCGATAAACAGACCGCTAGCGGTTGCAACCAGCGCTTCTGCCACGCCACCAGTAACCTGTACGGGTGCCGCGCCGCTGTTGCCGAGACCGGAAAACGCATTAAACATGCCGATAATCGTACCGAATAGTCCAAGTAGCGGAGCCAGAGTAACGACTGTATCCAGTATCCATAGCGATTTATCCAGCTTGGGGATTTCGTGCATGATGGTTTCTTCCAGTCTGCCAGAGAGCATTTCGCGTTCATTCTGATCTGGGTGAGAGAGCACCATGTTCATTAGTTCTGCATGAGGCAAGTGGCCTGCCTGTTCAATTTCTTGTGCTAGTAAGTCAGTACGCAGGCGGGGTAATTTAGCTATGCGTTCATTCACCGCTTTGCCACCCGCCATAACGTTATATAAGTACCAGGTGCGCTCAACGATAACGGTGAGGCCAACTAACAGCAGTATAGCCATCAGGTACAGTGTGCCGCCGCTGTTGGCGGCCAGGTTGGTGATGTATTGTATATTCATGATTAATATCTGCTTTCCTTACTGATGCATTAAACAAATTAGCGCGACTGCCACCTTCAGGGTAGTTGTCGCGCTAATAACCTACTTGAGTTTAGAAATCCAGTTTCGCTGAAGTCATGAAACTGCGCTCAGGTTGGTACTGGAACAAATCGGATGCACTGGTTGTGCCATTGCTATTGGCAGGTTTAACCGACAGATAATCCTGATTGTTAAATATGTTATAGACACCCAACTGCACTCTCAGTGATTTTGCCCCCATACCTGGATGCTTGATGACATAGCCGATGTTGAAATCAGCTGCTGACTGCGGACCCATTTTGTACAGTTGTCCATCTAGTGCGTATTGCGTACCTGTGCGTTGGTACATCAGTGATCCAAACAACGCACCTTTCTTGTAGAGTACACCTAGTGTTGTTGTGGTTTCTGGTGCTTTAGCGATTTCCAGACCAGTATCCTTGGAAGTGGCATGGTTGATAGAGCCGTTGGCATAGAGTGAGTAGCCGTTTAACAAGGCATAAGTAATCTGACCCTCTATCCCTTTATAAACCACCGCTCCCTGGTTGTAATAAACTGGATTGCTGGAAGATGAGGTTGGGTCTTGTGCGATTTTATTTGCGAAATCGATGTAGTAAATATCACCACTGGTCGCGATACGATCTGACTTATGTACTAAACCTAATTGGTAGTTAGTAGATGTTTGCGGCGCAATATTGGTGTTGCTAGCACCTGAACTTTGATAGTAACTGATGTCAGGTACCAGCATGCCTTGAGCATATTGTGCATAGGCAGACCATTGTGGATTGATTTTGTAGTTGGCTGTCAGGAAAGGCAGGGTCTTAGTGAAATCCTCTGTCAGTGTCTGCGGTACGCGGCTGGACTGGTTAACCAGTGCCTGCACATTGAGCAGCGTGTTCATGTACTTGATACCTGGTGTGATAGTCAGGCTTTTGGTGGCAGCCCATTCAAATTCCGCAAATGGCTGATATTGGAACCAGCTTGAATTTTGCTCATATTGAACGTTGTTGTAAGTAGTGTAGACACCTGGAACCGCGGTCTGATCATAGTTGGCAGCACCAGTCAGCAGATCGAAGTCAGTACGACTGCGGTGGGTGTAAGCCTGTTCTACCCAAACACCGACACGCATCAAATTGTCATCGAATTTTTTAGTGGCTTTGAAAATGTTACCAAAAATATTGTATTCGTTAGTTTTGATGTAACCAGGCATGCCCAGAGTGGCGACGTGTGCAGTGGTTAAATACACACTGCTCTCACCAGCGGTAGGCGAGCTACCTGTATTGGCAGAGCTGGAACCTGTATTGTTGTGATAGTCATAGTAATAGGCATTGCTATCAATTGCCCAGCCGCCACCTAACTCACTTTGCAAGCGCGCGTAATGGAAGTTGGTGTTTTTATGGGTCAGGTTGTAGCCATAGTAATTGGCTTTAGTTGGGTCGGTACCCAAACCATAATCTTTACCGTAGATGGCGGTATTGGCAACCGTCATACCCTTGTCGTTATCGTTCTGATAGTAGAAGTTGTCGTGGTGATTGAGGAATATGGTGAATAAGGTTGATGAACCTAATGGTTTTTCAAGTTTTAGATTGTAGTTTTGCGCACCTACACCCATATTTTTACGCGCGCCATCACTTGCCATGTCTTGCACATCTACTGAGTAACGTACATCGCCTAATTGTCCTATCGTACCTGAGTTATAAGTTGCGCCTTCCAGACGTGTGTTCCATGAGCCATAGGCGAAGTATGGTGAAACGGCTTGAGTCGAAGTTAATGGATTGGAAGTGATATTCACGCTACCACCAAATGTGGCTTGCCCCATATTGCTGGCATTGCCTGGGCCGCTTTCTACTGTGACACCACCAATAACTGATGCTGGGAAGTACGCTGTTGAATGGTGAGTAGGACCATTGGTGTCACCCCAAGGGATACCATCATAAGTCACGTTATATTCACCGTCCTGGAAGCCACGCAATACGTTTTTAGCTTCGCCCAAGCCAGGGCCGTTAGCAGATACACCACCCGATACGCCCGGTGCAACAGCTGCGGCAGCGGTATAGTCAGTTACAGGGGATTTGGTATCTTCGATGAATGATTTATTAATTATAGATTCAGGTTGGGTTGCGTCCAGTGAAGTCTGGGTCGGGGCAACAGCTGCTGCACGACCTTTGGCTGTTGGGTCTGTCTTAGGATCGCTGGCTTCTGTACTGCCACTATCAAACTGCGTACCTGCTGTACCAAGATCAACTGTGTCAGCTGCATATGCTGTATTGATTGCAGAAGCCAAGGTGGTTAAAACCAGCCATGCTGGTATAGATTTGCCCAAGACGCGGCAATTGTTACGTTTTTTCATTTTGATGACCATCCCTTAAAAGTTACATTGCTAATAAAAAACATTGTATGAAGGTGATAAGAAAACTTAGCGACAATTCTGTTACAGATTAAATATGGCTAAATATTTTATCCCCCCGGATTGCTGCTGCTAATCATTGCAAGCGAGCGGTAAATTCATTTTAGGCAGGCAAACTTAGGGCAAAGTGAATGAATTGTGATTGTTTTGTTACAGGGTGGGCTAACTGAGAAAATTCGCGGGTTATCAGAGCTATCACATCAAACTGTCATCAAGCTGCAATATTGCATTGCTACTTTGTGGCTTTATTCGCGACGGTGCTTGATCATGAAATTGAAGAAATTGAGTAGTTTGCAGCGTGTGTTTGCTTGTGCATTATTAGGTGGTTCAGTTTTTATCAGTCCATCAAATGTATCTGCAGCACCTGTTGATCCAGTGGTCATGTCATTTGCTACCGTAGGGGACTCTCGTGCTGATCCTGGTGATGATCAGCTAAGCGGACAAGATCATATCTGGCTGCAAAACACCAAAGCACTGTCGCGCATCGTTCGTGAGATTCAGGATAAAAAACCGCAGGCATTGTTCTTTAACGGCGACATGATCTATGGCTTCAATGCAGATGACGCGACTTTGAACCGGCAATATGCTTTCTGGCGTGGCATGATGGCAAATCTGATGGAAATGGGTACATATGTAGTGCCAGTGCCTGGCAACCACGAAATGCAGGATAAAATAACCGAAGGCGGCAAAAGCAAAGCTGTGACGCAAGTGCATAAGGAAGTCAGCTGGCGCAACAATATGGGCGACCTCATCATGGATGTCGACCGATGGAAAACCATTACTGGTAACAGCATCAATGCCTTCGATGTCGCCAATACCCCAGCAATCAGTAGTGCAGATCACATACAGACGAATCAGTCGCAGCTCAGTTTTTCATTCGATTACGGGGACAGCCATTTTGTTGTGATTAACACCGATCCGGTTGGATATGATGGACATGCGCCAACCAACTGGTTACGCGACGATCTGCAGAAAGCGAAAGTGCGGGGCATGAAGCATGAATTTGTGTTCGGCCACAAACTGGCGTTTACTTATTATTACAAACCCGGCATCAAATTAGCGGGTTTGGATCAGGATGCAGAGCAGCAGAAGCAGTTCTGGCAGGTTATAGAAAATGCCGATGCGACTTATTTCTGCGGGCATGAGCATATATTCAATATTTCTCAGCCAACCAAATCCACGGGTGGCAAAGCCTGGCAGGTATTAGTCGGTTCAGGCGGCTCGCCATTCGCTGCAAAGGCTGGAGACAGTAAAAATCCGACTGACCGTATGTATGCCTGGGCAGTTGTGGAGTTGCATGCAAGTGGTAAAGTGCATTTGAATGCATATGGATTTGATGAGCATTATGGTAAAACGCGCTTGTTGAGCAGTCTGGATCTGTAATGGCGGGGTGTATTTTTGCCAGGATAGATATAGGTAGCTGGTGATGCGCATTTTATTGATCGAAGATGATCCGATGATAGGCCAGAGTTTGTCTCGAGCGCTGATGGATGCGGGTATGACGTGCGAGTGGGTGCGTGACGGCATGGCCGGAGAGTTGGCGCTGAAATCTGGTGGCTATGTATTGGTACTGCTGGATTTGGGGTTGCCAGGGAAATCCGGATTTGATGTGCTGAAAGCTATGCGTGCCCGAGGTGATCGTACGCCATTGCTGATAGTAACCGCGCGCGATGAAGTTGATGACAGAGTGCGTGGTCTGGAATTGGGTGCGGACGATTACCTGATTAAGCCGTTTGGCCTGAAGGAGCTGATGGCGCGTGTCAGAGCCGTATTGCGGCGCAACGAAGTGCTCGCTGGTCACGTGGTTGGCAATGGCGAACTCATGCTGGATATGGTGACGCGTGAGACGACTTATCGCGGTAAAACCGTACTGTTGCCGGCTCGTGAATTTGCGTTATTGCATACGTTGGCTGATAACCCGGGGACGATATTTTCTCGTGTGCAGATTGAGCAGCGTTTATATGCGTGGAACAAGGATGTGGGTAACAATGCAGTGGATGTGTTGATCCATTACCTGCGTAAGAAATTCGATAACGATATTATCCGCAACGTGCGCGGCATCGGCTGGATGGTAGTCAGAAACCCATCATCCTAGAAACGGCAGTTGACCGCTAATTTATTGAGTTAACATCATCATGCTTAAGACTTATTTTTGTAATTTACCTATCACCCGATTGGTGAATACGCTACCCGTTGAATTGCACACCCCTCACGGCACATGGCGGCGTTGCTCCGCACCTGAATGGAATGGCCATTCAGGTTTGTCGCGCCTTGCCCTGCACCCTGATGGGCGTGCACTTCAACGTGTCCAACTGCCGTTTCTAGGATCATGAAATCATTGAAAAAACAGCTGATCTTCTGGCTGGTTGGATTGTTGACCTTAGCTGCGGTCATGGCGGGTAGCATTTCATTTTATTTTGCCTGGAAAGAGGCGAGTAGCTTGCTTGATCAGCAGTTGAGCGAGATCGCCAGCAGTGTGGATGAAGGCTCGCAATTACCCGCTATGCAATCCAGATTTGAACGCAAAAACGCAGAAGAAAAGAAACAGGGTTTTATTATTCAGGTGTGGATAGGTAATGAATCAGGCCGATCCTCCAGACCCGATTTCAAATTGCCTCGTGCTGCTACGCCAGGATTTTCAGACATATGGTTCCGCGGGCTTAAGTGGCGTGCTTACACCATGATCTACCCGGATCGGACAGTGCAAATTGCACAACAGGAAGATGTGCGATATGACATCGCTTTGCATTCAGCTATGCGAGTGTTATTTCCTTTCGCGCTGGTGATACCTATTTCCTGGTTGTTGATAGGTGTGGTGGTGAGTCGTTTGCTGCAACCATTGGAAAGAGTGACGAATGAGGTCAAGAATCGTGATGTGACAAGTCAGGCCTTGCTGCCTGTCGAAGATGTTCCGCAAGAAGTAGCACCTTTGGTTTTGGCGATGAATGACCTTATTGTCCGCTTGAGTGCAGCCATAGAGTTACAGCGCCAGTTTTTGTCAGATGCCGCACATGAATTGCGTACTCCACTTGCCGCATTGCAACTGCAGATAGAAAATCTGTCACAGTCACATTCGCGTGATGATCTGGATAATCGTATAGAAGAAATGCGGCGAGGTTCACAACGTGCATCACATCTGGTTGGACAGTTACTCAAAATCAGTCGTTATGAGGCGCAAGGTAAGTCTGCGATGTCGGGCAGGATACATCTGAACACTGTAGTGAAAGCCTGCCTGGCAGATTTCATCCCTCTGGCTGATCATCGCCACATTGATCTTGGCATGACTCAGGATGATGACGCCATGATCATGGGTGTTGCCGAGGATATGCGCGTGTTGCTGGGTAATCTGATAGACAACGCAATTCGTTATACGCCTGAAGGCGGCAAGGTAGATGTCAGCTTGCGTGTTGCTAATCAGGAGGTTGTTGTTGAGGTGCTGGACACAGGGTCCGGTATTCCTGAATCTTTGTTGCCCAGAATATTTGATCGCTTTTTCCGCGTAGCAGGTCAGGAAACCGAGGGCAGTGGCATAGGGCTGTCGATCGTGCAGGCGATAGCACAACGCCAGTCAGCTCGTGTTGTGCTGGCTAACAGGCAGGATGGGCATGGTCTGAGTGCCCGTGTCATATTCAGTTTGGCGGTGTGAGTATTGGTCAGACCTTTGCTGTTCGGTGAGGGCTTTCATCTTTTTGTAACAAAAAAATCATAATTCGTTCGTGATGCGCTAAGTCTGGATAGGTAAGCTGGGTTTGTTTTTTGAAGAGTGGAAAATTTTCCGATTAATCAAAATGAGACCTTTGCACGATTACTGCGCTTGTTCATATGTCGTTGGAAATCAGCTCAAAATGTTCATGTACTACTTGTACACTGCGCTTTTTCGCTGATTTCCGCCTCATCTGAACTGCGCTCGCTACATCGTGCAAAGGTCTCAAAATAACAACTCATCATATTTATCTGGATACATAATGAAAATCACAATTAAACCTACTCTTGCAGCACTGATGTTGGCTGTGTCGTTTGTTAATCCTGTTGCAGCGCAGACAGATACTAAAGTCAGTGCTATCAAACATGTGTTATTGATCAGTGTGGATGGCTTGCATGCACTTGATTTGCAGAATTTTTCAACATCACATCCAAACTCTGCATTGGCAGGGCTAAAACGTACAGGTATTACTTATACTCAAGCTCACGTTGCTGGCCCGGCAGATTCATTTCCCGGCTTAATGGGCTTAATTACGGGTGGCACACCTGCGGTCACCGGGGTGTATTTTGATGTGTCGTATGATCGACATTTGTTCTCACCTGGCAGTCATTGCCAGCAGTTAGGTACGCCAGTCATTTATGATGAGTCAGTGGATGTGCCCGGTGCCGAAATAGGCAAGCCCGTGTTGCAAGCAAGCCTGTTGCCGCGTGGTGGTAAGGAGTGCAAACCCGTTTACCCGCATTCGTATTTGCGGGTTAATACGGTATTCGAAGTGGTCAGACAGGCTGGTGGACATACCGCCTGGATAGACAAACATCCAGTCTATGAAATCGCGAATGGGCCAAGCGGTCTAGGTGTAGAAGATTTATATACACCAGAAATCGGGTCAAATCCTGAGGCAGGTGCAGGCAAATTAAGTGACAAAATCACTGCGTCGATTGCTGGCACGGAACGTTACGATCAATCCAAAGTTGATGCACTGATTAATCAAATTCATGGTTTTAAGCATGATGGAAAGATATCAGCACCCGTGCCTATGCTATTCGGACTGAATTTACAGTCGGTCAGCGTAGCGCAGAAACTGGCTGGTTATCAGGCTAAATTTGGACGGCCAACACCAGAACTGGCAGCAGCTATGGCAAACAGCGATAAGCAGATTGGACAGATTGTTGCCGCATTACGGGAGCAGAATCTGCTGGATTCAACATTGCTGATAGTGACAGCAAAACATGGTAACGGACCGGTTAATCCAAAAATGCTTCATCATGTAGACGAAAAGGCGCTGTCGCGTGCTGTTGAGCAAGTGGCGCCGGGCACTTTGGCGTTTATGGCAGCAGATCGCAGTGCACTGATCTGGCTGCGCAATCAGAGTAAAACGGTTCAGGTTGCTGAGGCGCTGATGCGTAATCGTGAGCATCTTGGCATCAGTCAGGTGTTACATGGGGCGAGTTTGTCTTTACCATCGCCAGACACAGATACTCGTACCCCTGATTTGATCGTGTTGCCAAGAAAAGGTGTTATTTACAGCAAGCTTGGTGATACGAAAAAAGCTGAACACGGAGGTTACGATGATGATGATACGCATGTGGCATTGTTGATATCAAATCCGTCACTGGCAAGCACAGGGAAGTTAAACAGCAATCTGGTTACTACCACACAAGTGGCACCAACCTTGTTGCAGAGTCTGGGTTTGTCACCGGATGCGCTGGACGCGGTGACGAAACAGGGTACGCAGGTTTTGCCTGGGGAAAATTGGCATGCCATCAAACAGCAAATAACTAGTGGAATTTAGTTCTTAGGAATGGTGTAGTTGTGATTAGGTGGTTTTTTTCCACATACTGCACAATTCGCATCACGCTTGAGTTTGATGCTGCGCCATTGCATGTCGAGTGCATCCAGTAACAGTAGTCGTCCATTCAGTGTAGTGCCTGCACCAGTGATGAGTTTGAGGGCTTCGGCGGCCTGAGTGGCGCCAATGATGCCGACCAGCGGAGAAAATACGCCGTTCTCGCTACATCTTATTTCGTCTTCTGCGCCATTGTCTGGATACAGGCAGTGGTAGCAAGGGCTGTCTTCCTGTCTCAGATCAAATACAGTGACTTGTCCATCAAAGCGCACAGCTGCACCCGATACCAGTGGCTTGCGGTGGGTGACGCAGGCGCGATTGATGGCATGACGGGTGGTAAAGTTGTCACTTGCATCGATAATGATGTCGTGCGCTGCAACTTGTTGTGCCAATGCCGAGCCAGACAGGCGTTCTGTAATTGCGTTGATATGCGTGTTGGGGTTGAGTAGCTGTATGCTGGTTGCAGAAGATAGCGCTTTGTTCTGACCGATTGCATTGTGCTGATGGATGATTTGTCGTTGCAGATTGCTGAGATCCACGCTGTCATTGTCTGCGATGCTGATATAACCCACACCACTTGCGGCAAGATAGAGGGCGACAGGTGAACCTAAGCCACCTGCACCCACGATTAATACGCGTGCATCGAGTATTGCTTGCTGACCTGTTATGCCGATATCGTTGAGCAGGATATGGCGGCTATACCGCAACAGGTCAGCATCTTGCATCTTATTTTGCCAGGCTGGTTTCGACTGGTTTTGCAGGAGCATCCACGGTTTTAAGGATGTTGATCCCTTTGAGCAAGCTCAATGCCTGATTAAGCTGGAAGTCATCTTTGGAGACAATTTCGCCAGGCAGTAGTCTCCTGCCCTTATTTGTTTTATTCATCTTGTCACCCGTATTTTCAGGTGTGATCACCGTAGGTGGAGTGACAATTGTGGTGGTAGTAGTGACAGTGCTGTTTGGATTAGTCAAATGATTTTCCAGATCAACTTCGCGTACACCGAAACCATCCTCTTCGCTATTGCCAACGACTGTGCCTTCTTCAACCACGATATCAGGGGTGATACCTTTAGCTTGGATGGAGCGACCGCTAGGCGTGAAATAGCGCGCTGTAGTCAGTTTGATACCGGTGCCATTGCCAAGCGGCAGGATGGTCTGCACGGAACCTTTACCAAATGATTGCGTGCCCATAATGACAGCGCGTTTTTGGTCTTGCAGCGCACCCGCTACGATTTCGGAAGCAGAGGCAGAACCACTGTTTACAAGAACTACCATGGGTACAGATTTAACCCAGTCAGGCAACGCTTTGAGGTAGTCATCCTGATTGCCGCGCAGATAAAAATCTGGTGAGGCGGTGAGATGCATTTTCGAATCTTCCGCACGACCATCGGTATATACAACCAAACTGTTGGGCTTGAGGAAAGCGGCTGAGACACCAACTGCGCTGTTGAGCAAGCCACCTGGATCGTTGCGTAAATCGAGTACTAGGCCTTTTAGTGGCGCTTTGTTTTCTTTGAGCAAGGCATTGATCGCATCTACCAGATTCTCGCCAGTGTGTTCCTGGAACTGAGTAATACGCACATAGCCAAAATTAGGTTCGACCAGTTTGAATTTAACGCTCTTGACCTTGATGATGGCGCGTATCAGTGTCACGTTAAAAGGCTTGTTCATGCCTTTGCGTACAACAGTGAGTGTAATCGGTGTATTGGGTTTGCCGCGCATGCGTTTAACTGCGTCGTTGATGGACATGCCTTTGACTGGCACATCATCAAGTTTGATAATCAGATCACCACTTTTCAGCCCGGCTTTTTGCGCTGGCGTGTCTTCTATCGGTGAGACGACTTTGACAAAGCCATCTTCCATACCGACTTCTATTCCTAATCCACCAAACTCGCCTTGGGTGCCAACTTGCAAGTCTTTGAATTCATCTGCATCCATGTAGGCAGAGTGTGGATCAAGACCGGACAGCATGCCATTGATGGCCTGGCTAATAAGCTTTTTGTCTTCAACAGGTTCGACATAATCACTTTTGATTTTGCCATACACTTCGGTAAATGCACGCAATTCATCCAGCGGTAACGGCTGGGTAGCTTCACGATCTGCAATTGCAGAAAAGTTAAGTGAAACAGCAACACCGATGAATATGCCAGTGCTGACTAAGCCTATTTTTTGTAGTTTGTTGCGCATTGCGGGTCTTTCCTTTGTAGTGTTTATTTTGCTATCCATGGACTGGGGTCAAACGCCTGACTTTGATAGCGAAGTTCAAAATATAAACCTGTTTCGTTACTGCCACCAGTATTGCCAACGCTGGCGATCGTTTCGCCTGCTTTAATCGTTGCACCAGTCTGTTTATACAGGGTTTCATTATTACTGTATAGACTCATATAGCCGCCACCATGATCAATAATAATCAGATTGCCAAAGCCGCGCATCCAGTCTGCAAACACGACTTGACCAGCAGCAACCGCATACACAGGCTGCCCGGAAGCAGCCTTAATAAATAAGCCTTTCCATAAACTTGCGCCCTGTTCACGTGGAGTACCAAAACGATGGATTAGTTCCCCATGGGTTGGCATGATGAGGCGACCTTTTAGTTGCCCCAGACCAATATTCGGGGTGTAAGGCTGCTTAATCGGTGTGGGTGGGGGCAGCGTGTTGGTGGTCGATTTTCTGGATTGCTTGGCAACTCTGGCAGCTTCTCTGGCTTCTTTAGCGGCACGCGCGGCAGCTGCGGCTTCAGCTTTTTTGCGCGCAATGGCAAGGTCTTGCATGAGTTTGGTCATGCGTTTTTCATCTTGCTCCAAGGTGGCGATTTGCTGGCGTTGTTGCTGGATTTGCGAACCCAGTTGTTTAACAATTTGTTGTTTTTTATTGCGTTCTAATTCAAGTATTTTGCGCTGTTGTTCGCGTTGTTCACGAATTTTGTCCAGTTGTGCCTGTTGAGATTGTTGCTCAATAGCGAGCTGGTCGAGTTGTGTCACATTCTGTTGCAAGCTGCTGATCAACTGGTTGCGTGCGCGAGTGATGTAGCTTAAATAGGTTAAATTACGTGTGGTCTGATTGGGATTGCTGCCGTTTAGCAGTAGTTTAGTAGCATCACTCTGGCCTGATAAATACTGCTGGCGTATGAGTTGCATCAGTGCATTTTGTTGCCGTGTAATTGCAGAACGTGCTGAGTCCCCCTGATTGTGAAGTTGTGCGAGGGTTTGTTCGATATCGGTATTCTGTTGTTCTAATTCATAGAGGCTGCGATTGGCATCGCTAATGCTGCGTTCGGATTGTTGCAGCGCATCGCTTGCCTGGTTGCGATTGGTTTCAGCTTCGTGATTTTGTTGGCGTAACTGTTCTATTTTGGCATGAATGCCAGCAATGTCGGGCGCATCAACAGCATGCGCGCTGATGCTTAAAACGCACATGCTGGTGAAAATAAACTGACTGAATTTCACTCGTATTCGATGAGCGATTTGCCCGTCATTTCTTCTGGTTGTTTGACGCCCATGATGTTGAGCAAAGTCGGGCTGACGTCTTCCAGTGCGCCAGCATTGAGTAACTGTGCCGGGCGATTGCCAATATAAAGCAAAGGCACAAGATTGGTAGTATGCGCAGTGTAGGCCTGGCGAGTCACTTCATCGAGCATCAATTCAGCATTGCCGTGATCTGCGGTAATCAGGACTTCACCGCCTGTGGCGAGCATCGCAGGAATAACCCGACCCAGGCAGACATCAATGGCCTCGATGGCCTTGATGGCGGCTTCCAGATTACCAGTGTGTCCAACCATGTCAGCATTGGCGTAATTGCAGATAATGGCGTCGAAACGCTTGCTCTCAATGGCATCAACCAATTTGTCTGTGAGTTCAAACGCGCTCATTTCTGGCTTCATGTCGTAGGTGGCCACATCGGGTGATGGCACCATAATGCGTTCTTCACCTTCGTAAACCAGCTCTTCGCCACCGTTAAAGAAAAAAGTTACGTGTGGATATTTTTCGGTTTCGGCGATGCGTAATTGCTTCAAGCCAAGTTGTGCGATATGTTCACCAAAACCGTTGCGGATTTTTTCTGGTGGGAACGCAACCGATACATTGAAATCATCGCTATAACCGGTCAGTGTGCAAAAGTCAGCAATTTTCGGTGCATAGGGGCGTTCAAATTCGTTGAAATCAGGTTCGATGAATGGGCGCGAGATCTGTCTTGCACGGTCTGAACGGAAGTTCATGAATACGATGCTGTCACCGTCCTCAACGCGCACTGGCTGCGTGCCTGCGGGAACGATGCTGGTGGCTTTGACAAACTCGTCGGTTTCGCCACGTGCGTAAGCTTGCGCTAGTCCGTCTAGTGCATCAGTTGCGCTGAAATCAGCTTTGCCCTGAGTGATTAAATCATATGCTGTTTGTACTCGCGCCCAGCGATTGTCCCTGTCCATGGCGTAGTAACGACCGATGATAGAGGCGATGTGACCGGCGCCAAGTTCGTCTATTTTGGCTTGTAGATTTTTGAGATAGAGTTCAGCGCTCTTAGGCGCGGTATCGCGGCCATCCAGAAATGCGTGGACATAGATTTTTTTGAGCCCCGCATGCGCAGCCATCGCCAGCATCGCGTGGATATGTCGTTCATGACTGTGTACGCCGCCATCTGATAGCAGACCCAGAATATGCAGGGCACGGTCATTTTCCAGCGCCAGATCAACTGCACGTTTGAGCGCAGGGTTGGTAAAGAACGAGGTGCCTTTAATTGCCAGATCAATACGGGTGAATTCCTGATAAACAACGCGTCCTGCACCAATATTCAGATGCCCGACTTCCGAGTTGCCCATTTGCCCTGATGGCAAGCCAACAGCAGATTCAGAAGCCTGAATGAGCGTGTGTGGATATTGCTGCCAGTACTTATCCCAATTGGGTTTGGTTGCTTGCGCGATGGCATTGTCAGTGTTGCATTTACGGCAGCCGAAGCCATCTAGTATGATCAATAATGCAGGAGTCACGGGCGATTCTTTCTTCATGCAGAGTGAAATTTAATTTATATTTATTTTACCACGCGGATTTAGTATATTTTGTGTCATGTTGGATTATAATGATTAGGTTATATACTTATTTACTACGCGATGCCAACCAATAACCTAAATTTAGAACATATTGATTTGATCGACAAAGATGAGCACATTGAGCAAGCCTCACGTGCCATGAAAGCGATGTCGCATCCTCTGCGGTTGAAAATTTTATGTGTGCTAGGTGATAAAGAAGTTAGTGTGCAAGATATAGTCGACCATGTGGGCACATCGCAAAGTAATATCTCCCAACATCTGGCTATCTTGCGTGACAAAGGCGTTTTGCGCACTCGTAAAGATGCAAATAAAGTTTATTATCGCGTCGGCGATACCCGCACCTTGCGTTTAATCAGCTTGATGCGCGATGTATTCTGCGGATTTGCCTGATTTTCATTAAACTTTCATAAATTCAATTTGGCGGTTTGTTACAATCCAAGACTTTGAAGTTTAAGTCGCTATGTGGAGTTGTATGCCGTCTTTTGATATCAGGGTCTTGCTACTTTCAGGCGCATTAGCGCTGGCAACAACGTACAGCCATGCTGACACCGAAGAGTACAACCTTAAATTCCAGTCCACCTACGTCTGGCAAGTCAAAGATGCGTTTCCAGCGGCCTATTCAGGTGCCAACAGCCTGATCACGGCGCACGAAAAAAGCTATTCCTTTACCACCACCGCCGCATTTGGCTTTCGGCCTTGGGCAGGGGGTGAGATTTACTTCAATCCTGAATTGTCTCAAGGTGTGCCGCTGTCAAACTTGACTGGTCTGGCTGGTTTTACCAATGGTGAAATGGCGCGTACTTCGGGACCTCGGTTAGCGCTTTACAAGGCGCGACTATTTTTGCGGCAGACCTGGGGTTTGGGTGGTGGTAGCGAGCAACAGGATTCCGACATGAATCAATTGGCTGGTATGGTTGATAAACGCCGTGTTGTCTGGACCATAGGCAATCTGGCTGTGAGCGATATTTTTGACAATAACGCCTACAGTCACGATCCGCGCACCCAGTTTATGAATTGGTCTATCATGAACCAAGGCTCCTATGATTATGCAGCCGATGCGCGGGGTTACTCATGGGGAACAGCGGTCGAGTGGTATCGCGACAACTGGGCATTACGTGCAGGGCGCTTTATCCAGCCTAACCAGCCGAATCAGACCAGCCTGGACAGCGCAATCTTCACCCACTTTGGCGACCAGATCGAAATCGAACATGGACATGTCATTGCCAATCAGCCAGGTAAGATACGCGTGTTGGCATTCCGTAACCGCGCAATCATGGCGCGTTATGATGATGCCCTGAATTTAGCAGCAGCTACCAGCACCACACCAGAACTGAGTGCCGTGCGTCACGGCGAGCAGATCAAATACGGTTTTGGCCTGAATGCAGAGCAGTCCATCAGCGATAACATTGGCGTATTCGCCCGCGCAGGCTGGGGTGATGGTCAAACCGAAACCTACGCATTTACCGAAATAGACCAGTCTGTGTCTGCGGGCACGCTGCTCAAAGGTGCCGCCTGGGGACGCGCGCAAGATACGCTGGGCATTGCATTTGCTCGGAATGAACTGTCAAAAGCGCACCGTGATTATCTCGCTGCGGGTGGCTTGGGATTTTTTATTGGCGATGGTGCATTGAACTATCAGCCTGAGCTGATATTGGAGAGTTTTTATAGCTGGCAAGTAGCAAAACTGCTGAGTCTGACCGCAGACTGGCAACACATCCGCAACCCCGCCTACAACGCCGACCGCGGCCCTGTGGATATGGTGGCTTTACGATTGCATACGGAGTTTTGATTCACAGAAATGCTGCAAATCTGATTTTTTCAAAGCTAGTATATAACTAATTGAATTTATAGTTAAAATTTATGTGTGGAATGTAAGGCCTGACACTGCGCTTCGAATCTAGACCTGACCCCGAGCTTCGTTTAGTTTCAATTCAGCGTCTTTAAAAAAACCTTCTGCATTTTTTCAATACCATCACAAGCTTGGTTAGCATAGTCAGACTGTTTAGCGACTTCGTTTTTTAAATGAATATTATGAATGCTATCTCTTGAGTTAGTTAAGTTCACTAGATTTATTTTGCATGATTCATTAGTGAGCATTAAATTATCTAACGCATGAATGACTAAAGAGTCCTTGCTTTTACTACTCAAACCTTTATATAGTTCTACCGTATTGACAACAATCTCGAGAGAATCACTAATATTAAACTCTTCTAACCAAATGTCTTGATAAACACCGTCGTCAGTTCGCATCTTATTCTCAGTAAATGCGGACGCTATCTTTGTAGCTTGAACAACCATTTTTACACTTAGTTCATGTAATACGGTTGTGTCAATATCTGCAAATGCGCTTAATGAGAGTAAAAACAGAAAGCCAGCAACAAATAGTCTTTTCATCGCTATCCTCGTGGTAACTTAAAGTTCAACATAAAAAACCACCCCAAAAAATACCATTAAAACTACCTTCAAGATTTCTATTCTGGAACTAGTAATATAACGCATTGTATTCCAATAAATATAAACACATCCTAACGAATCTAGACTTGACCCCGAGCTTCATTGACCGTAAGGTTAGACCGCGTTACTTGAGAACGCGCTGTGCGGGTTTGCACTTGTACTCACCAATGAACGGTTCTCCTCTGTCTGATCGTGTGAGGCGAAGGCTTCCGACAACTTTGCTCAAATGTCCGCTGCGCGTTGCCTTGCTGCCGCACTTATTTGATGTTGTGTATTCAAAATCGGCTTCGTTCTCGCTTTCGGAACAAATTTTGTATCGCAGCAAGCCCTCGAACGTGCTTGTCATTCCTGCCTCGCCACTCACTGCAACGTCATTGTTCGAAAACCGCAATACGATTTGATCCGAGAAGGTATTTTTGCCATACGTAACTATTCCGCTGCAAACCAACTCATCAGATCGAAGAAGCTGTGCGTTCGCTTCAGAAAAGACAAGAAGACCTGCGGCGATAATTGTGGCCGTTACTAGATTGCGTGCAGTGTTCATGCGGAACTCCTTTAGCGGTCTAACGTCGAAGCGCAGGGCGCACGGAATGTCGCGAAGCGGCATGTAGTGCGTCCCTTGGAGCGCAGTGTTATGTGGCTTACGTTTCATGGAGGTTGGTTTTCCCCTGATTGCAAGCAAGACACAGTGTTTGAAGGTTTTCGATGACGGTCTCACCACCTTTTGACCACGGTTTGATGTGATCGACCTCAAGCACGACACCCGGTGTAACTGATGGCGATGCACCACACGCGCAACAACCGAAGCGGTCACGTTGGAGCACCTTGAAACGAAGCCGCAGGTCGGGAGACCGAGACGTTCGACGGGAAGCCACTCCAGAGAACTCGGAAGCTTCTGGCCCGGCCATGTCTTCGGAATTGGCATAGGCAACGAACACCTCAAGGGCTTGCCTCCAAGAACCAAAACGCCGTTCGTAGGTGGCGACATGGAATTTGCATGAAGGCTTTTGTACTTCCGAGTAACTGGGCTGCCGACCAAGGGTAAGCCACAAATCATAGAGGGTAGAAAACAACTGCTCGTCCGGGATGTTCCGCTCTATCGGAGTTTCCAACCCTGCTGCTTTCACAGCACCGTTCCAGGAGCCAAAGCGCCGAATGACCGTCGTTACGCCATACTTTCCGAAATCTTTGTAGGTGCGTTGCTTCACTTGTTGCTCCGATTGCTCGGACGCAACGCGCTGAAGATCAGCCAACAGGTCGTCGTCTGAGATGTTCCGTTTGTCGTGACTCAGTTCAAATTGCACGGGTCAGCCTTTGCCGCATAACGTAAAGTAGACACCCTAAAAAATGCCATAAAAAGCATCTTCAAGGTGTATATTCTGGAGTTAATAATGCAATTAATTGTATTTTAATAAGAAAAAATAACAACACACCCTAAATGTCGATGGAAATAACGACATCAGGGTATCTCTAATCATTAAGCCTTATTCACTTCCAAATTTCGCAAACGGATATGCAATTCACGCAGTTGTTTTTCATCTACATTATTAGGCGCTTGTGTCATCAGGTCGTTAGCACGCTGAGTTTTAGGGAATGCAATCACATCACGGATGGATTCTGCGCCTGCCATCAGTGCGACTAGCCTGTCCAGACCAAATGCCAGACCGCCGTGCGGTGGTGCGCCGAACTGGAGTGCGTCTAGCAGGAAACCGAATTTTTCCTGGGCTTGTTCTGCGCTGATACCGAGGGCGCGGAAGACTACGTCTTGCACTGCTTGCTGGTGGATACGGACTGAACCGCCGCCGACTTCCCAGCCGTTTAATACCATGTCGTAGGCGCGGGATAATGCTGCGCCCGGGTTGCTGGTGAGCAGTTCTTCGTGTCCGATTTTTGGCGCGGTGAACGGATGATGCAGCGCATCCCAGCGTTTTTCGTCCTCGTTGTATTCGAACATGGGGAAGTCGACCACCCACAATGGACGCCATTCGTTGACTGCATGACCGTGAGCGTGACCGACTTTGAGGCGTAGTGCACCTAATGCGTCGTTGACGACTTTGGCTTTGTCGGCGCCGAAGAAAATCAAGTCGCCATTTTTTGCGCCAGTGCGTTTGATGATTTCTGCCAAAGCTGCTTCAGGCAGGAATTTAACGATAGGTGATTGCAAACCTGGCTCAGTAACCTGGCTGGCATCGTTAACCTTGATGTATGCCAGACCTTTAGCGCCGTAAATTTTGACGAAATCGGTATAGTCGTCGATTTCTTTACGTGACAAGCTGGCGCCGTTCGGTACGTTCATCGCGGCAACTCGGCCACCTTCCATGTCGGCAGCGCCGCGGAATACTTTGAAGTCGACTGTTTTCATCAAATCGGTAAGGTCGATGAGTTCCAGTGCAATGCGCATGTCAGGTTTGTCTGAACCATAGCGGTTCATCGCTTCTGAGTAAGGCATGCGAGGGAACGGGCTGACCAGATCCACATCCATTACCAGTTTGAACATTTTGCGTATCATGTCTTCAACCAGATCCATGATTTCGTCTTCGTTCATGAATGAGGTTTCGATATCGACCTGAGTGAATTCAGGCTGGCGATCTGCGCGTAAATCTTCGTCACGGAAACATTTGGTAATCTGGAAATAACGATCAAAGCCAGACACCATCAGCAATTGTTTGAACAGCTGCGGTGATTGTGGCAACGCATAGAACATACCTGAATGCACGCGTGATGGCACCAGATAGTCACGCGCACCTTCCGGTGTGGAGCGGGTTAACATCGGAGTTTCAATTTCCATGAAGCCATTGGCATCGAGATGATCACGCAGGGTCTTGGCAACGCGGTAACGCAGGCGCATATTGGCTTGCATGGCAGGGCGACGTAGATCCAGATAGCGGTGGGTCAAGCGCACGTTTTCGGACAGGTTTTCGTCATCCAGCTGGAATGGCGGGGTGGCGGAGGCGTTAAGCACTTCAATGTCGGCGGCGACGATTTCGATTTCGCCAGTGGCCAGATTGGTATTGACCGTGCCTTCAGGACGGGCGCGAACCAGACCAGTGATTTTGAGGACGTATTCGCTGCGGATTTCTTCCGCTACTTTGAATGTTTCCGCTTGTTCAGGATTGCACACCACTTGCACCATGCCTTCACGGTCACGCAAGTCGATGAAAATAACACCGCCGTGATCGCGGCGACGGTGCGCCCAGCCAGTGATGGTAACAGTTTGATCTAGATGTGCGCGGTTAACCGCGCCACAGTAATGAGTACGCATAATGATTTTTTAAGTATGTGAAGAAGGAATAAGTTTTTCGGATGCGCTTGCCACACCCATGGATACGATGTATTTCAATGCGGTGTCTACGCTGATGTTGAGTTCTACAGTTTCACTTTTCTTGACGAAAAAATAAAATCCATTTACTGGACTAGGTGTGGTCGGAATAAATACCGCAACGTGCTCTTCAGATAAATGCTGAAGTAGCTCTTTAGGTAAATTGGTCTGGAATGCAATTGACCAGGCCTGAGGATGCGGATAACGCACCATCAGTACTTTACGAAACGCTTCGCCATTGCCCGAGAATAATGTGTCTGACACCTGCTTTACGCTGGAGTAAATTGACTTGACGATAGGAATGCGTGACAGTAAATTTTCCCAGTATGCTAGCAGGCGCTGACCCACAATGTTGGTGGCTACGACGCCACTCAAACCGATGACTGCCAGCGTGAGTATGACACCTAATCCGGGGATTCTATGTCCCAGCCAGGCTTCAGGACGCCACTCCATAGGAAGCAATAATAAACTCTGATCCAGTGAGGATATGATGAGATTAAGTGCCCAAATGGTGATGCCCAGCGGCACCCAAATCAGTAGACCGGTAATGAAGTAGCGTTTCATAAAGGGTGACGGTTTACACACACGCCGGGCATGCGCCCGTGCCACATGCTGGAGATGGCGCTGCTTCCGGCTTCGGACTGCCGTTTTTGAAATCGGTTACATAATAACCGCCACCTTTGAGCTGGAAGCCTGCAGCAGTGATTTGTTTGCTGAAAGTTTCCTTGCTGCATTGTGGACAAGTGGTTAATTCAGCATCAGACATTTTTTGCATAACATCTTGTTCAAAACCACAGTCGGCACATTTATATGCATAGATAGCCATGATAAAACTCCTGAAAATATATATAAGCGATATTGTACATTAAGCCATGTGAATTTAAGGCTATTTGCACTAATTTCAAGATCTAAATAGCTTGGCTATAAATCGCCAGGGGGCCGTTAATAAATCACTAACGACTTGAATTAGCCAGCGGCGTGCATCTTGCCTGGACATTTTAGAGGCTCTGAGTGCCAGATAAAATGCGAGGGAAAAGCTGACGGTAAGATTGATAAAGCCGATGGCTAATACACCCAGAGAACCTAGCGTAATGTTTACCCAACCTGCTTGCCAGCCCAGGGTGAATAGTGCGTAAGCAAGATTGGCAGCCCCAAAAGCAATATGGCGTATATCCAGTGGCAGGCCGGATAAGCTACCAAATGCGGCGACTAATCCCAGATATAAGCCAAAGAAAAAATTACCCGCTAATGCGCCTAGATTATGTTCAACATATCGCGTTATCCAGCGCCAGAGATGGGCGCCGATAATGTGTGTGGGCCAAGTCAGTAATGCCAGACGTTGCGGGATTTTTTCATGGATACTTTTGTTATCGTAATAACCGCTGACCACACCAGAAAGAAAAAGCCCAACGGCAGCAACTGCAGCATAGAACCAGTTCATTGGTGCTAACAGCGATACTTCGTTCAATAAAATCTGGGCTTTATCTGTGCCAATTGGCTTCCAGTGCCAGAAGTGATCTGCGACAGCCATGATGGCAAATGCAGTTAAAAATGCAAAAATCAGGTTACCCAGAATCGCCATCAACTGGCTTTTGAATACCTGTTGAATAAATGTTTGCAGCGCCTTGAACTGGCTGGCTTCGGTGCGTAGCTGAGTGAGTGTTTGCGCCATCCAGCTGGCGGTCATCGCTGGCTGTTTGGTCGCTATCGTTAACCCCAACATATAGACCAGTACAAAACCGAATGCATAATTCAGGCTGACCAGCGCCGCTTCTTGCAAGGGGAGAAAGTGTGACTTGGCAATGAAGATTTTGAGTAGCGCCATCACAGCAATAATAATACCGGCACCCGAGGCGGAGTAGAACATGCTGAATAATGCGGAGCGGTCTTCTGCCACATAATGCTCACCTGTGTGACCTGCGTGTTGAGTGATTTGGTAAGCCAGTTGTTGCGTGGTGTCACGTAACAGCCTTCTTATACTGTAACGTTCTCTTGTACTGTCACTAATCGTCACGAATAAGCTGATGATCAAATCCAGCTGTGCTAATCCGTCGGTACTGAGTATGCGTAATAATAAATCGAGGCGAGCCAGTTGCTGCTCTAAACGCACTCGCAAATGGGTGAGTTCAATACTGGTACCTTGGTGTGCAACATTGCGGGCAATGCGGTTTAATACTTCCTGGCATTGTTCTATCAGCACTTGTGCTTGTGCGATATCCGGTAATTGGTCTGTGTTACCGAGTATTCGGGTGGCAATTTCCTCATGCTGCGCTAAAAAAGGCGATGCATGCTGGCTAAGTTCAGGTTCCCGAGCGAGCAACTCTTGTTCTAATCCTGCCGCAGCAATACGGTGCGATAATCCATTAATGGCTTCGCGAAAGTTAATGTTGAGCTGGTCAAAGTCCGCTGCCGGTACGTCAGTCTTAAGTGTAATAAATAAACGTTGCCACAAGCTGGGATCAATACCGCCTATCCATACGCTGTCATCCTCGCGCAGCGTATTATCGAGCCAGTCGCGGAGGGAGTGGGTCAGGGGAAGCGGCGGTAGCAGTTTGAACTGTAGGCGTCGTGAAAATTCACCTGCAAAACTGTGAGTAGGTAAAATATCCGCGGACATCAACAGTTCACTGATCTGTTTTTGATTAATCAGGCTGAATAAATGCGTGCGTAATGCAGTCGCATAGTCTGGATTGCGTTCAATTAATCCTAATAAATCTGCTAATTTTTGAGTGGCTGAGGTAATATCTCTGCAGTTTTTGGGGCGGAGCAGAAAGAATAGCCGCCACATCAAGGCGTGCTGATCATTCGCAGGCTCTTGCATCATGCGTTTTAATGCGCGCTCTAAATATTCTGGTGTGTAATCCATTACGTATTCGACAAGGTGATAAACTTCGGTTGGTTGATTGTAACGTGTTATTGAACAAGAATTCGCGTTTTGGTTTCAGGATGCTGTCAGTGGCAAAGTGGCACTATCCTATCTGTGTTTGTGAGAGAAAGAATGATGATTAAATTATCCGTAATATTATTGGCTTGTTTTGCATTAGCCTCATGTAGCAGCAATGAGGATACCCATAAAGGCCAGCCTGTTACTAAACGTAAAGCGGTTTTTAAAGAAATGCTACGCTCTTTCGAACCTATGGGGTTGATGGTGCGTGAACGTAACCCTTACAATGCCGCTGAGTTTTTGAAATATGCTGAAGCGCTACAAGCCTTAAGCAGCCAACCCTGGCATTATTTTACCCCGGATAGTAATTACGCCCCGACTCGTGCCAAGCCTGATGTGTGGGATAAACCTGTAGAATTCAAACAGGCGCAACAGCATTTTATGGATGCGAGTACGGTGCTAGTCAGCACGGCAAAAACAGGTGATTTTAGTAAGATTAAACATGATTACGCAGCAGTAGAAGATAGCTGTAAAGCCTGTCACCAACAATTCCGTGGCATTCCACGTTAAATCGTAATGCTGAGCCTGTTGCTCTCAACCATCGCGTTTTTTGCGGCGGCATTCTGGATTAAACGCTATCTCGACGAAAACGACATTAATCACGGTATGACCCGCAATATTGTCGTTTTTGTTTTTGCTACCGTGGTGTCTTTGCTGGTGTCAGCGGTGGTTGATAAGTTTGATGATCACCCCGTTGACCAAACAGCTCAAATCAAAAATGTGGTTAAGCTGTTGGCACAATAAGCTACTACGCTTTAACCGCAACTAACTCTACCTCTACAGTTTCCGCCTGATTGCTTAACCATATTTGCGCTTCTTGCATGGTAAATGTCAGCTGCATGTTGCGTTCAGCCAGCTTGGCGAGTGCGCGTGTGGTTTCTGGCGGCAGGCTGTAAACAGTTAAATTATCGAGCTTGTTCAGTTTGCTGCTGGCTTGTTCCCACCACATATCAGCAGTGCGTCCGCCATAATTGTAGATATAAACCTGATCTGCTCGACCACAGGCGCGACGCACCAGTTTTTCGTCGGGTAAGCCGACATTGATCCAGGTGGCAATCGCCCCCGTTAAATCTTTGTGCCATAAGTCTGGCTCATCTTCTACACAGATACCATTGGCAAAACTGAGCGCATCATTGGCATGAAGTGCAAAAGCCAGCAGGCGCATCATCATGCGTTCATCGGTTTCGGATGGATGGCGGGCAAGTGTCAACGCGTGATCCTGATAATAATGCTGATCCATATTGGAGATTTGCAGCGCAGCTTTGAAAATGGTGGATTTGAGTGCCATATTGTTTAGCTGTAAATGACCAGCGCGGCAACACAGGCTGCGGCAATGGCTAACACCAGTATGGCGCGGAAATTGCTGACGAAATACAGGCCGCTGGTGTTGAGGGTGTTGGGTAAGGTTTTGTAACCTGTGATCATGGCGATAATCAGGTTGCTGTGTTTGTAGAAACGATAGAAAAATACAGCTGCAATATGCAGGCCGACAATAGTGATCAGGAAATTAAATATGGTGCCATGAATGCCGCTGATCGTATCGCTCAAGTCCCCGCTGATGTAGTGCGCGAGTGGGCCACTATCCAGTAAATCATTATTGGAAAACAGTCCGGTGATCATCTGTGCTGCCAGTAATGTGAGCATGATAATAACCGCCCAGCCACCGACTGGATTATGGCCTATATTGTCATTGGGACGGGGCTTGAGTAATGTACGTGCATAAGCTTTAGTGGCGTGTACTCCGGACCAGAAATGGCTGAATCGTGCTGTGCTGCCACCAACGAATCCCCAAAGTACACGGAATATGAGCAGTGTGAGCAGGGTATAACCCGCGTAAAAATGGATTTGCATGGCGTCGTCAAAAAGTTCGACACTTCCCCATGAGACGGCAAAGCAGAGTACCAGACTCCAGTGAAATAAACGCGTGGGCAAATCCCAGACTTTGATTTTTTGATTGGTCGTATTCATAGTGATGTTTAGATAGCGTTGATAGTGAATTTATAGCCTATTTGTTTCCAGCTTCGACTTTCATCGGTGAGTGCGGCTGCAGTCAGTGGATTGCTGTTAAGCCAGTTGTGGGTAAGCGTGAGTTGTGCGCTATTGTCGTTGAGCTTTAGTGCCAGTTCACTCAAACTCAGATTGGCACGACTGCGGTAACACAAAATAGCCAAACGTAAAATTAGTACTAGTGGTTTGAGTGTATCAGGCAGGCTGGGTGTCAGTTTATCCATTCCGCCACGTTGAGCACGTACCAGCAGCGCAATACGTGCCTGATCCTTTTGCGAAAATCCTGGCATGTCGGCGTTGGCGAGTATATAAGCACCATGTTTATGATAGCCGGCATGGGCTATGGAAATGCCGATTTCATGCAGTTGTGCCGCCCAGATCAGATAAGGTTTCAGTGCTTCGGCATCAGTGAGCTGGGGCGCAATCTGATTAAATAGCTGGGTGGCAAAGTCACTCACACGCCGTGCCTGTTTGCTATCAACATGATAGCGGCGCATGAATTGGGTGACGGTCGCCGCGCGCATGTCTTTATGGTGGAATCGTCCCAGCAAATCGTATAGTACGCCTTCACGCAATGCACCATCTGCGATGGTCATTTGGGTAATGCCGAATTCGGCGAATATGCCCGCCATGACCGCAACGCCACCTGCAAAAACTGGTTTGCGATCGGACTTCATCCCCGCGAGTTCAATTTTGGCAAGGTCGCCGACCATGATCATGTGCTCACAAAGTTTAGCCAAGCCCTCGCTGCTAATCCCTTGTTCTGCCCAGCCATTTTGAACTAATACATCACTGATGACCCGTGCCGTGCCACTGGAGCCAACGGCTTCATGCCATTTCCCTGTGTAATTTGCGGCTATGGTCTGGGCTTCGGTGCGAGCAGTGAGGATGGCAAGATCCATGTTTTTTTTGCTGATTTTGCCGTCTATGAAAAAACGCTGGGTAAAGTTGACGCAGCCGAGATGCAGGCTTTCCATCAACTGCGGATTCATGCCTACGCCAATGACGCATTCAGTCGAGCCGCCACCAATATCAATAATCATGCGTGGATGATCGGCAGCAGGCAGGCTATGTGCTACACCGATATAGACCAGACGTGCTTCTTCACGGCCGGCAATAATTTCTATTGGATAGCCAAGGATAGCTTCTGCCTGTTGCAGAAATGCATCAGTGTTTTCGGCGACACGTAAGGCGCTGGTGCCCACACAACGAACTGCGCCTTGCGGTAAGTCGCGTAATCTTTCGCTAAATCGAGCCAGACAGGCCAAGCCACGAGCCTGTGAGGCGTCGTCCAGTAACTTGTCTGCGCCTATGCCTGCAGTCAGACGTACAGGTTCTTTGAGTACGTCCAGCGGGTAAATTTGGTCATCAACAACGCGTGCAACCTGGAGTTTGAAACTGTTGGAACCAAGATCTACGGCAGCGAGGGTGGTATATTCATTCATAATTAACAGCGGGTGTTTAGCTTAGTGCACCAAAAAATAAATAGGTAATAGCAATTGCGGCAATTAATCCGCCTAAGTCAGCGATTAGACCACAAGCGACGGCATGACGCACGCGCTGTATGCCGACAGCGCCAAAATAAACTGCGACTACATAGAACGTGGTTTCTGTGCTGCCCTGGATGACGGACGCCAGTCTGCCTGCAAAAGAGTCGGCACCGAAGGTATGCATGGTATCTATCATCATTGCGCGTGAGCCGCTGCCTGATAATGGCTTCATTAATGCGGTCGGCAGTGCATCGACAAAGCGCGCATCCCAGCCCAGCCAGAGAACGGTGTGGCGTAAGCCTTGCATGACTAACTCCAATGCGCCACTGGCACGAAACACGGCAATCGCAACCAGCATGGCGACAAGGTAAGGGATGATGGTGACAGCAGTATGAAAACCGTCTTTCGCGCCTTCGACAAAAGCCTCGTAGGCATTGACACGTTTAAATGCTGCACCTGCGATGAAGCTGATGATTAAACTGAATAACAGCAGATTACTGATCAGGCTGGATTGTCGTAGCATTTCTGTTGTTGGTAACTGGGCAAAATAAGCAACCAGTCCGAACACCAGTGCACTAATTGCACCTAAATAAGCCAGTACGACTTTATCCCATAAGTTAATACGCTGGAAAAAAGCGGTTGCCAATAACCCAGCCATGGTTGAGCAATAGGTAGCGATGAGGATGGGGATGAACACATCGGTCGGGTCATGCGCACCTGCTTGCGCACGGTAGGTGAAAATGGTGACGGGGAGCAGAGTGACTGATGAGGCGTTGATGACCAGAAATAGTATCTGTGCATCGGAAGCGGTTTTTTTGTCAGGATTCAGTGTTTGCAGTTCCTGCATGGCTTTAATTCCCATGGGTGTAGCGGCGTTGTCCAGCCCCAGCATATTGGCTGCCATATTCATGGTGATCGCGCCTAGCGCAGGATGGTGGGCAGGGACATCTGGAAACAGGCGGCGGAAAAGCGGCGTCATCAGCCAGGTCAGGCTTTGTAAAAATCCGGCCTTTTCGCCTACGCGCATGATGCCTAACCATAGCGCCATGATGCCGATTAAGCCTAGCGAAATTTCGACTGCATTCTTTGCGGCAGTAAACACCGCCTGCATGATAAGGGCGTAGCTGTCAGCTTGACCATAGATTAACCAATTGACACTGGCAAAAACAAACGCAACTAAAAAAAATCCTGCCCAAATCAGATTGAGCATGTTCAGTGTGCCAGTTTGGCTAGTGCAAAGAAAAACAGCAGTAACAGCCATATGGTCAGTGCCCGCCAGACAAGACTGATAGCGCTATTGATATCTGTTGCTTCGGGAGGCTTGCCCAGACCTAATTCGGGGCGCCAGGTTTCACCCTGCTGGTGCTGTATTTTGCCGCCGAGCTTAATTTCCATGGCGCCGGCCGCACTGGCGAGCACAATGCCTATGCCGTGATTAGCCCAGTCTGCAGCCTGGCTGCGCCAGCAATAAACTGCATCTTCAAAATCGCCTGCAATGGCAAAGGTAAGCGCTGTCAGGCGAGCGGGCAGGGCATCTAATACCTGGCTGACACGTTGAGAGAATTGCGCGAATTCACCCATTTGGTTGGGTTGCCAGGTGTGTGCAAGATGATGGCTAAGGCGATATAACAGTGCGCCTACAGGTCCCAGTGGCGCCAGCAGAATAAACCAGAACAATATGCCAAATAAATAGTGCAATGCATCACTGAATAAGCATTCTATGGTCACGCGGGCAAGTCCGTGAGTCGTCTCGGGTATCTCATGATGGTTAACTGAGTATTGCGTTTGCGCTTTTGGGAGGTCGTTGTGATTAAGTGCCTGAGCAATAGTGGATGCTGGTGTCGTGACCGATTTGAAGCGTATGCAGCTGTAAAGTACGGCAATTTGCCAGAGCCAGCCCAGCCAGGCACTGATGGAGGTCAATGTGAAAAATATCAGGCTGGTGATGGTTAATAACGGTAATACAGCAACTAACCAGGCAATCACACCATGCTGGTGGGTGCCCGCGTTGAGGAGATGTGCCAGCGTCTGGAGCGGGCGTGTCAGCCAGCGTGTCCAGGATGACTGCAAGGGGCGAAAGTGTTCAAGTAAAATCGCGGCGAGGATTGCAGTCATAGTATTGAGTTAGTAAGGGATGTCCACGGTTAAAGTGCCCATCTCATTGATGCTGGTTCCGGCTGTGTAAATCTCCACACTGGGCATTTGGATGTCTTTGCCGAGAGGCTTGAGGTAATCGTGCAGTCCCTGATAAGCGATGCTGGGGGCTAACATCAGGCTTGCCTTGGCGCTGGCACGCAGTACCTGACGGCGTGGCAGCGTGTCAGTGAGTAAGGGTTGTCTGACTACGGTATTCATGGGTAATAAATAACCTACACGCGCATGTTGATCATGCTTTTTGGTGGTGCGTGGATCAGCATAGAGTATGGTGAGAAATTTGCCAGGTTTGATATTTTGTGCGATTAGGGCGGAGTACACTTTCTGTTGGGTGTCACCCAGATTGCCATAATCACCATAATATTCAGTATAGGCATAATACAGCGGTTCACTTTCGGTTTCGGTAATTGTCGCGTGGCTGAATCCGCCCCACCACCAAATGATGAGAACGATAGGGAAAATAAAAGCTAATAAGAAAGCGATCCAGTTTTTCTTGATAAATTGCATAATGCGTGTTCGAAGTTAGTAATGTCAGTTGGTGTGAAGATACCATATTCAGGCACCCATTGTCGCGGTACTATGAGACTGCTATAACAAATAGGAGGGTGATGATGTATAAATTGATCTTGGTTTTATTGCTTATGTGGGTGAGTTTTGCGCAGGCTGAGGATTACGCTGCAGTGAGTGTGCACATGACCCCCATCAAAGTTGGCAAGCACAGTTATTATGTTCAGGGCATGGCTGGCGCCGCGTCGTCAGAGAATCAAGGTTATATGTCAAATGCTGGATTTGTGGTGACGCCAGCCGGTGTAGTGGTATTTGATACGCTGGGTACACCTTCATTGGCAGCAGAACTGGTCAGACAAATTCATAAAATAACGCCGTTGCCGATTAAGTACGTCATTATCAGTCATTATCATGCCGACCATTATTACGGTTTACAGGTATTTAAGGCCTTGGGTGCTGAAAGTTGGGCACACAAGAATGGTCAGGGTGCGATAGATACCGATGCGGCGGCTGAACGTTTGGCACAGCGTCGTGTGACTTTATTCCCTTGGGTTGATGAGCAAACCAAGCTGTTGCCTGCTGATAAATGGCTAGACGGTGATACGGATTTTAAACTGGGAGGCGTGCATTTCAAATTGCGTTATGTTGGTCCTGCGCATAGTGCGGAGGATATGGCAATGCTGGTGCAGGAAGATGGCGTGTTGTATACGGGTGATGTCGTGTTCCGTGGGCGCATTCCGTTTGTGGGGGACGCGGATAGTAAATTATGGTTAGGTTCATTGAATAAGCTTATTGTTCTTAAACCCAGAGTAATGATACCTGGACATGGTACTGCATCGCTTAAATCTTCCCGTGATTTGAAATTTACGCGTGAATATCTGGAATATTTACGTAAAACAATGGGGCAGGCAGTAGCGGATTTAGTGCCGTTCGACGAGGCTTATGCTAAAACGGACTGGAAAAAATATGCCAGCATGCCAGCATTTGTGCAGGCGAATCGGGCAAATGCTTACAACACTTATTTGCTCATGGAAAAAGAGTCCTTAAACCAATGAAATTATTATTGCTGGTTTTGCTGATAAGCGTGAGTCTGGCGCATGCCGATGAAATCGAAGTGCTGCAATTGCAGAACCGCAGTATCAACGAAGTGTTGCCGGTATTGCAGCCCTTGCTGGAGCCGGGTGGCACGTTGACGGGTATGGACGATCAGCTGATCTTGCGTGCATCGGCTAAAAATCGTGCGCAAATTAAAGCAGTATTGGCGCGTATCGATCAGGCGCCACGCCAATTGGTGATTTATGTGCGCCAGCATATGGATCAGCAGCAGCAAAATCGTGGCATCAATGTTAATGGGCGGGTCGGCGTGGGTGGTGTTAGCGTCACCGTACCCAACCACCAACGCCCAAGCGCACGGTTAAGTGATGGTGGCGTCAATCTGGATGTGCAAAACAGTCAGCACAATAGCCAAGAAGCTGCAGACCAGATGGTGCGTGTCATCGATGGTGGGGCGGCATATATTAATGCGGGCGTGTCAGTGCCTATGGTGATGCAAAGTATTCAGTATGGCGTGAATGGCGCCATCGTTTCTACTGCCACCGTTTATCAAGACCTGGGCTCAGGCTTCTATGCCACGCCACGCTTAACCGGCGAGCGTGTCACCTTGGACATCAGTCCGCAACAAACCAGTGTGCAGGCTGGGCAATATGGTAACCGCAACGTCCAGCGCCTCACTACCACCGTACAAACCAGACTGGGCGAGTGGGTACAAATCGGCGGTACTGACAGTAATAATACCCAGTCAACTGGCCAATTATTAGGTACTGGCAGCGAGTCACAGCAAAGTCAGCGCGGAGTATGGTTGAAGGTGGAAGTGGCAGATTGATTGGTGTCTTATTCTACTTGTTACCCGAGGACATGGTGCTTATTGAACCTATCATTGGAATGACGCCATTGCCACCCACCACTTGTGGTAAAACACCGTTCCATTTAGCGACCGCCTGCTGTTGAATAATCTCGGGAGTAATGGTCGATTGTAGTAGTTTTTGTGCCTTGGATTGCGCCTCGGCTTCAACTACCCGCTGTTCAGCAACAACTTGTGCTTTTTGTAAATCATATTGCGCCTGTTGGGCATGTTGCTGTGCAACTTGTTTCTGCTCAATTGCTTGCGCGAATTGTGGACTAAATTTGAAATCGATAATATTTGCAGAGTCCACTACGATTCTATACTGCTTCAACGAGCTCATAATTTGATCTTCGATCTGACCACGAACTTTATCTCGGTGAATAATTAAATCTTCAGCATTGTACAAAGCGGTAACGGCTTTAACGGAATTGCTGATGGTTGGTTTGATAATTTTGGCAATTAATGCATCTTCATTACCTACATTCTGGTAAACCCACTCTGCATCAGCGGGTAAGATATGCCAGTTCGTAGCGACGGTCGTTGTTACATCTTGTAAATCCAGACTGGCTGATGTCTCTGCGGCTTGTGAATTCTGAACTTGCACATTTAGTTTAACAACTCGTTGCGCTATCGGCATCTTAATATGCAGCCCGGGATTAAGTACGCCCGGTTGTACAGCACCCCAGGTCATGAGTACACCTCGTTCACCTGCACCAACCTGTACAAATATATCTAAAACAAAAATTAGTATGGCTATACAAGCCATGATTATGACTACGCCATAAGCACTTAATTTATTCATTGTTATCCCCGTTTATCTTGATTTTTAACAGCATTACTTTATGATTTTAAAGACTAAGATCCATACCTAAACTAATCGTTGTGAATCTTCTTTGCTCTGTCATTCATATATATCAATGACATGCGACTTTTCCAAGCTTATTTGTATAACACTTGAGCCTTCATGTTTTGCCAAGCCTGGATGGCGAGTTTCTTCTCCGCATTAGACTTTTCTGCTGTGCATACATTGTCAGGAGTTTGGTCATCTAAGCTACGTTTGACAATAAGCGTATTGCCTTGCAATCGATAACTGGCATGGTAGCTGAGTGCATTGTTGGTGATATTGATATTGTCTGGTATCGCAAGTATTTTCATGTCCTTGGGAAATTGGTAGCTATAGGTTTCTTCGCTATATCCACTCACACATGCTGTGGGAATGTTGTCTTCGTATGCAATGGCGGAACGTAAAAAATCCTGTATAGGTGCGGCGCTAATAAAGAGTGGATATATATTAAATGCACCGCTACCCGGGCGCTGTACGAATTGATCTAAGTTCATCTGTACCAGGTAATGGTAATGATTGGCTAATGTTTCGGTATCGTAAAGGTTGATAGTACCATTTGCACTATAGCCACTGCTTTTGTATATGTTTTTGACCAAATCAGTTTGTTGATCCTTGTTTAAACGGCGGAAACGTTCTCTATTGCTGACTGCAAACAATCCCGTTGCCGATATGCTGAAATTGTCAGTTACGCTACCATCGGAATGAATAATGAGCTGGCTTTTCATGATTTGGCTGTTGCTACCTACCGGTGTGGCTGGTGTACGCGTGCCATCCTTATACCCTGTGGTCAGCAAGGTGGGCTTGTCACTTATACTAAATGGCAGCATTCCATAAGGCGTGGAATCCGAAGTTGAATCCAAATAAAGATGGAGGTCAGGTAAGTAGTTAATTACATGATTAACCATGGATACCACGGGGATTTTTGGTAGATTGTAGGTAGATCCTGAGTTGATCAATGCCTGGGTGCTGGCAATGCCTTTGGCAGCCAATAGCGCCTGCAGCAGTGTGGCGTGGTCTTTACAGTCGCCCATACGATTGTCGAGTATAAAACCCGTATCATGCGGAACGACAGCACCTACCCCAATACAATTACCTGCATAACTAATGTGAGTTGCGACCCACTCATACAAGGTGCGAGCTTGATCGGAAGGCGTTTTCTGGTTTTTGGTCAGTTCATCTGCTAGTTTTTGTATACGTTCAGTAACTGCCGCTTTAGGTAATGCTCTAATGCCATAAGCATGGGCAATCTCAGCATAGGTTTTAAAGGTAGAAATGCTGTATCCGGGATCTTGCTCGACGTCATAGACTGAATAGTCGCGTCGTTTGCTTAAGATGGGTGACTTGTTCTGGTATGTCCACACTAGCGTTTTGCGTCCAGCGGCTTCACTGTTTTCCACAGTTTGCATTTGTCGTGCTTCGTAATTCAAATTTAATGAGGTAGGGTAGTCCAGTCGTATGCGAATATCATCGTAAGCGATATTTTTGGGGTAATACGCCATTTCTGAGAATTGCCCAGGAAACATGGCCTCGGTTTGCGTAATTTTGTATACCAGACCGACTGTGTCACCCGTAGCAACATCTGGGAAAACGACTGTGAGTGTTGCCAAGTCGGAAAAAACTGGTGCGTCATGATCTTTACCGCTATTGGTCTCGAGTTGATAATTGGATTTTGGTGCATCGATACGACGCCCGTCGGCCTTGATGGTGTATGCCGATATGACATCGGTTTTCTGAATGCTGGTGCTATAAGTAATGGATGTGCTTTTGGCATCAGCGACTGCGTTTTCTTTTAATATTTTCATTGCCCAATCATGGGTTTCTATATGAGAGCCATCTGCATTGAGCTGGTAGTCTACATAATCATGTGTGTAGCGTGTCTGTATATCCGGGGCATCATCGGCGTAGGCGTGTACTGCTGTTGATAGTAAAATGATGAGGCTGAGCAAGCGTGCTTTCAATTGAGTATCCCTTGGAGTTTATTATTTTGAATAATGGTTTTGGTCACTTGGTGTGACTTTATTTTGCTGAAATATTATTTAAATACTTACGTAATTGTTTGGTACAGACTAAAACTGTATTTATAGTGCTATTATTTTTTATATATGATTTGCCGTATTGCTGTAATAACTGTACATGATAATTATTTGAAAGTCATGAAAATTAAGCTCGAATCATCACGTATTGTGATTGTGCGTTTTAGTCATCCGTATTGTTCTCATTGCCTGAGTAAACGGCCATTTAATTGAGGTTGTAATCGTGTGGATTGATACAATGTGCTCAAAAAAATATTACTTAGTTTTTTTGCTTACTATCGCCGTATTCAGCACTAGCCTGGCCGCTGACTTAACCGATATTTCATTGACGGTACAGCAAGCTGCATTGGGTAATAAGTTAGCATTACAACAGTTGCAACTATCAGCTAGTCAAGGGATGCCTTCTGCTCAATTCGCACTAGGTTTGTTGTATGAACAAGGTCGAGGATTGCCGCAAAATGATAGCAATGCCATTTCGTGGTATCAACGGGCCGCGGATCAAGGCGATGCACAAGCGCAAACCAATCTGGGATACATGCATGCCAATGGTAAAGGCGTACCGCAGAGTTATGCCTCGGCGTTGCGCTGGTACGAAAAAGCGGCTGAGCAAGGGAATGTGCAGGCGTTATATACCTTGGGTTATTTTTATGAAACAGGTAAAGGTGTGCCTGTCAGTAATAGCAGCGCAGTTCAGTATTACCGTGCCGCTGCTGAGCAAGGTTATGCTAACGCACAATATAAACTGGGCACTATGTATGGTGCTGGTAAGGGATTGGCGCAGGATGATGATGCGGCACAGATGTGGATGTTGCGATCCGCTAATCAGGGTCTGGCTGTCGCCCAATTTACCTTGGGCTTGATGTACGTCAATGGACAAGGCGTCACTCAAAATTATGATACAGCCGCGCAATGGTTCCGGCAGGCCGCTAATCAGGGGTACGCACAGGCACAGGAAAACTTGGGTTACATGTATGCTAATGGAACATTGGGCAAACCTGACTACCCTACGGCGATCAGTTGGCTAAAAAAGGCAGCTGAACAAGGTAATGCACAAGCGCAGACTAATCTTGGTTATATGTATGCCAATGCGCAAGGCGTCCCACAAGATTTCACCATTGCATCTCAACTATATGAAAAAGCGGCAACGCAGGGTAATGCCATTGCACAATACAATCTTGGCACACTTTATACGTATGGACAGGGCGTTACGCAGGATTATGCTATTGCACGTGCATGGCTGGAAAAGTCCGCCCAGCTTGGTAATAGCGATGCGCAGGCCAGCTTGGGGTACATGGCATATTATGGTCAGGGTGGCGCACAAGATTATCCGCTGGCGTTGCGTTGTTTCCAGCAGGCTGCTGACCGCGGCGACATGCTCGCACAATATCAGCTGGCTTATATGTACGACCACGCCCAAGGCGTCGCGACAGACTATGAATTTGCTGAACGTTACTATCAACTGTCTGCCAAGCAGGGCTATGCGCCCGCGCAATACAGTTTGGGTTTAATGTATGCTCAAGGGCATGGTGTCAAACTTAACTATCTGGAAGCGATACGCTATTACCAGCAAGCCGCTAAGCAAGGTCATGCAATGGCGCAATATCAATTAGGTAATATTTATGCTCTTGGCATGGGTATCCCGGAAGATATTCACCTCGGATTAGATTATTACGTCAAATCGGCAGATCAGGGCAATATGCCTGCCTTCATGAGTCTGGCCGGCTTATATGAACAAGGCGAGCAAATTCCACAAAATATAGTAATAGCTTATGCACTATACAATGCAGCAGCCATGATCGAGGCGGCACCCGCACATCAGGCTGCGGATAGTCGAGAAAAACTGGGTAAGCAACTTACCGCCGCACAGGTGACTGAAGCCAAAACCCTGACACGTAACATGCTTAATAACAATGTTGGCCTGGCAAAGGTGTTGCAGTTGGGAAACTGATAGTTATAGAAAGGGTATGACGCGCCCCATCTGTTTAGTTAAAGTGTTACTTTTTCTGCTTCACAATCTCCATCGCACTGGCAACCAGACTGCCCATGTTGGATAAATCACCAGGGATGATCAGGGTGTTGCCCTGTTTGGCGATGTTGCCGAAGGCGGCGACGTATTGCTCCGCCACTTTGAGGTTGACGGCTTCCATGCCTCCTGGTTCGCTGAGGGCGGCGGCGACTTTGCGGATGGCTTCTGCTGTGGCGGTAGCGGTGAGCATGATGGCTTGAGCCTGGCCTTGCGCGTTGTTGATGGCGGCTTGTTTTTGTCCTTCGGATTCACGGATAGCGGCGGTCATGGCGCCTTCGGCGAGGTTGATTTCTTCCTGACGCTTACCTTCAGATTGGGCAACCAGTGCACGTTTTTCGCGTTCGGCGGTGATTTGTGTTTGCATGGAGCGCAATACCGCATCGGGTGGGGTGATGTCTTTGATTTCGTAGCGCAATACTTTAACACCCCAGTTTGGACTGGCTTCGTCCAGAGCGGCGATGACGGCACGATTGATGTCGTTGCGTTCTTCCAGCAGCCTGTCCAGCTCACGTTTACCACATTCTGAACGCAGGCTGGTTTGTGCCAGTTGCACGATGGCGAGCTGGAAATTGGCTGTGCCATAGCTGGCCAGACGTGGGTCGGTGACCTGATAGAAGATGACGCCGTCGATTTGCACCTGCGTGTTGTCTTTGGTGATACAAACCTGCGGTTGTACATCTAGCGGGACTTCTTTGAGCAGATGTTTGTAGGCGACACGGTCAACGAAAGGAACGACGATATTCAGGCCGGGTTGCAGGCTGGCATGGTAGCGTCCCAGCCGTTCTATGACCCAGGAATTCTGTTGCGGCACGATTTTGATGGCGCTGGCAGCAAAAACGACGGCGACAAATAGCAGGAATAAAGCAAATTCCATGGTGAGCTCCTTTTATTTTATGGGTTTGATAATCAGGGTATTGCCTAGTGTTTCGTGGATGAGGTAATGGGTGTCGGTGTTGCTGGCATTGGCAACCAGTGTGGCATCCCATTCAGTGCCGCGATAACGCACGCGTGCGTTGGTATCGCTGAGCCAGCTGATGATTTCTACGGTCTGGTTCTGATCGAGGTTGTTAGTACTACTGTTCTGGGATTTGGGGCGATTACGTAACCACAAAACACCACTGCTGGCGATAAGTGCTGCGGTAATGTATTGTGCGATCAGGTCTAAGCCAGTAAAGGCAATTCCTGCTGCTGCGAGTGCGGCACAACCAAATATCAGCAGGTAGAACGTGCCGGTGAACAGTTCAAAAATAATGAGTATGCTTGCGATTACAAACCAAACTGTAGCTGTGTCCATTAAATATCAATTAGCTTATTAGATGAACCATTGTAATCGCAAAGCACCGTGCAAATGTTAATCTTTTTTACGCTGTTTGCCGTAGAGTTTGCGACCGGTACGACGTTTGCGATGGGCAGCTTTTTCTTCTGCAGGGGTGAGTGGAGCAGGTTTTTTATCGGCAAATGGATTATGGCCGACGTTAAACTGTACCTTCAGCGGTGTGCCTTGTAGCTTGAATGCTTGTACAAAAGTTTTTTCCAGATAGCGTTTATAGCTGTCGCTGATTTTATCCAGTGCACTACCGTGAACAACGATGAGCGGTGGATTCATGCCGCCTTGGTGAGCATAGCGTGGTTTCGGGCGGAATGGGCCAGTTTTGGGCGGCTGGTGCGCGGCAACAGCATCGATAAGGATACGGGTGAGTTGCGGTGTAGACAGTTTCGCCATTGCTGCTGCGTACGCGGCATCAACTGAGACCAAAAGTGGATTTAGTCCTGTACCCTTGAGCGCAGAAATGTAATGGAATTTAGCAAATTCCAAAAACTGCAGTTTGCGACCAATTTCGCGTTTGATATTGTCGCGTTGATAATCGCTCATGCCATCCCATTTGTTGACGGCAACAACCAGCGCACGTCCTGCATCGAGGATAAAGCCTGCGAGGTGGGCATCCTGGTCGGAAATGTCGGCTTGCGCGTCCAGCACCAATATAACTACATTACAGTCGTCGATGGCTTGTAAAGTCTTGATGACGGAGAATTTTTCTATTGCTTCAAACACCTTGCCACGGCGGCGTACGCCTGCAGTGTCAATCAGGGTGTAGGGTTTGCCGTTACGTTCAAAATCGATATGAATACTGTCGCGAGTTGTACCTGGCTGGTCAAATGCGATAACGCGTTCTTCACCGAGAAAGCTGTTTACCAATGTCGATTTTCCTGCATTAGGACGACCAATAAGTGCGATGCGTGGATGTTTGGTTTCCTCTTCCTCTGTCGCATCAGGAATATGTTCCAGTGCGATTTCTACGAGGTCAGTAACACCTTCGCCGTGGCTGGCGGAAATTGCCATAGGCTCACCAAGGGCGAGTTCATGGAATTCGGCAGTGACCACTTCACGGCGCATGCCTTCGGCTTTGTTGACGACCAGATGCACAGGGCAGCTGCAACGGCGCAAGCGGTCAGCGATAATTTTGTCTTGCGCAGTACAGCCTGTGCGCACGTCGACCATGAACAGAATTACATCGGCTTCATCGATGGCTTGCAGGGTTTGTTTCGCCATTTCGTGCATGATGCCGTCTTTGACTACAGGCTCAAAACCACCGGTATCAACGACGAGGTAAGGTTTGCTACCGACTTTGCCATGACCATAATGGCGATCGCGGGTGAGACCTGGAATGTCAGCAACAATCGCATCACGAGTTTTGGTGAGACGATTGAATAAAGTTGATTTGCCGACGTTAGGACGACCGACGAGTACGATAGTGGGTTTCATGTTAACCTTAAAAAACTAAATAAACGGGCGTGTTCTGCCCGCTTATTGAACAGTCAGGGTGTAAATACTACCCTTGGCTGTTTGCACGACGATATTGTCGCTTTTATCTTGTGGCTGGCTGATGATGGCGGAGCCGTCAGTACTGGTTCTGGCTACCATATGACCGTCATCCAGTGCCAATAAATGGATATAACCTTCCATATCACCCACAGCCAGGTAATTACCTATGCGACGTGGTGCTGTCAGGTGGCGGTTCTTCAATTGAGTTTGCTTCCATACGCTGACGCCGTGGGTTTTCTCCAGAGCAACAACATCGCCTTTACTGTCGCTAATGTAGAGGTTATCCGTGTCCATGGTTAAACCTGCGGTGCTGGACATTTCTTTGGCCCACAATAAATTGCCTGTGCGAATTTCAAAGCAGGCAACCCGACCTTGATAGGCAACGGCACAAACTTGTTTGTCGTCGATAACTGGGGTGCTGGTAACATCGGTGACGCGTTCAATTTCAGATGCGCCACGTGGTTGAGCAACGTTGGCTTCCCAGCCTACATTACCGGTATCCAGTGCCAATGCGACCAATTTGCCACCTGGGTAACCAGCGAATATGGCACCTTTGGTAACTAACAAGCTGGCTTGGCTACGCAGAATTAACGCGGGTAACAAGCGCTGATACATCCATTTTTGCACGCCATCATCGGCATTCAAACCGTATATATGGCCGTCTTCAGTACGTACTACGACAATACCTTCAGCGGCTTTGGGCACGCCGAGTACTGTGCTGGATAAGTGCGTAGTCCAACGCTTTTTACCTTTGTCATCATAGGCAATAACGTCGCCTCTGGGTGTGCCAACATATTCATTGTCAATATTTGCTCCGACACCTGCGCTGAGTGGCGTGCCCGTATCAATTTGCCAGTCTATTTTGCCCGTGGTGGGGTTAAGACGCGTTAATTGACCTTTGATATTGGCGGTATAAATAGCATCAAGCGCGATTGCAGGTGCAAATTCAATTTGTTTGCTCTCGCCTGTGCTGGTCTGCCAGCTGGTTTTGATGGTTGCGCTGGGTTTGAAGTCTACAAGCGCAGCAGGTTTTTCTACTGGCGTGCTACTACTGCCAAACCAGTTCATCGGGTTGAGGTGTCTGGTCACGCCAGCACATCCACTGAGGCTGGTGACTACGGCAAGGCTAAGTATACTTAAACGAATTTTCATTGCATTGATACTCCTGCAACAGCGTTGAGTTTAATGGTGATTACTTGACGATAAGGACTGTCGGCTGACAGTTTTTCTAAAGCGATTTTATAGGCGGCACGTGCGTCGGCTTGTTTGTTTTGCGCTGCGAGTATGTCGCCTTTGAGGTCATTGTATAAATCTGCATAAGATTCATCATGTGCAGCATTGAGCAGGGCGAGGGCGCCATTCAAATCGTTTTCATCATAAAGGATTTGTGCCAGATGTAAGGCAGCAACGGATTTAATGGCATCTTCTTTACTATTATCGAGTATCCACTGTAATTCGACTTTTGCAGTCTTATTGTCTTGCGCTTGAACGTTACTGGCAGCAGCAATCAGCGCTGCGCGTGCTGCATAGGCAGTGCTACCATATTTTTCTGTCAGTGTTTTAGCGCTATCAGTAACGATTTTGGTTTGTTGAGATTTCTGGGCTGTTTGTAATGCGCCATATAACGCGGCTGCTTCTGCATTTTTTTGTTGCTGGGTGTGATGCCACCACTGCCATCCAGCGTAGCTGATTGCTGCTATGCTGAGCGCGCCAACGATGAAGTTGCCATAGCGTTTCCACGCATCCTTGAGTTCATCCAGTTTTTCTTGTTCTTCCAAGTCGAGTGACATGTTAATTCCTTGCGGTTAATAGGCTAATGGCTTGTGCTGGGGTGCAGCTAACTTGTTCTGCAGCATTGCGTAGGGATTTTAAGCTGATTTGTGCCTGTTCGGCTTCGTCGTCGCCTATGATACAGGCAAACGCTGCACCGCTGGCATCGGCTTTTTTCATTTGTGACTTGAAGCTGCCGCCACCACAGTGCAAGACTATATTTAATCCTGCAGCGCGTAATTCAGTCGCGACTTGCCATGCATATACATTGGCAGCTTCACCTTGATGCACGATATAGGCATCAAGTTTAGCCGAGGGAGCAGGAATGTCATTGGCTTCAATCAGTGCTAACAGGCGTTCTATACCCATGGCATAACCACATGCAGGTGCGGGTTTACCACCAATTTGTTCAATCAAACTGTCATAGCGACCACCTGCACATACAGTACCTTGCGTCCCGAGCTGGTCGGTTATCCATTCAAAGACGGTGTAATTATAGTAATCCAGTCCGCGCACCAGGCGAGGATTGATATTGAATTCGATATTGTGCGCACGGAGCAGGATTTGCACTTGTTCAAAATGTGCCAAAGCGGCTTCATCCAGGTCATCATAGAGCCTTGGTGCAGCATCGACTAATGCTTGCATAGCAGGATTTTTGGTGTCGAGTATGCGTAGCGGATTGGTGTGTAAACGTCGCTTAGCATCTTCATCCAGCTGATCAGCATGTGCTTCCAGATAACTGATTAGTCGGGAACGGTGACGTGTACGTGCGGCGGCGTCTCCCAGCGTGTTGATTTCTAATCTGATGTTGGATAAACCTAAGCGCTTCCATAAGTCCGCTGTCATGATGATGTGTTCAGCATCCATGTCCGCGTCGGCAAAACCGAGTGACTCTACACCGACTTGATGAAACTGGCGGTAGCGGCCTTTTTGCGGGCGTTCATGGCGGAACATCGGGCCTGCATACCATAAGCGTTGCGGGGCGTTGTAGATTAAGTTGTGCTGTATAACTGCACGTACGCAGGCAGCGGTACCTTCTGGACGTAGTGACAAATGTTCGCCATTTAGCGCATCTTCAAATGAGTACATTTCTTTTTCGACGATATCAGTCACTTCGCCGATCGCACGTTTGAATAAGCTGGTCTGCTCAACAATCGGGGTGCGAATTTCACGGTAACCGTAAGCGGCAAGCCAGTCGGCAACGATATGCTCGAAATGTTGCCAGCGGGGCGTGATATCAGGCAGGATGTCGTTCATCCCGCGTATGGCTTGTATGGTTTGGCTCATGCTTAAATACTGTGTATGGGAATAGTTTTGTTGGTTATTGCAGGGGCATTTGCGCCATAGTGGCTGTGAACGTAATCCTCAACTATCGCCTGGAATTCTTCAGCAATATGTTCACCTTTGAGGGTCACAGTTTTTTGTCCATCGACATATACCGGCGCAACAGGAACCTCACCTGTGCCTGGCAGGCTAATGCCGATGTTGGCATGCTTGGATTCGCCAGGACCGTTGACCACGCAACCCATGACGGCAACATGCATGGCTTCAACGCCAGGATACTGATTACGCCAGGTCGGCATCTGGTCGCGTAAATAGCGTTGTATGTCCTGGGCTAAATGCTGAAATACGGTGCTGGTGGTGCGTCCACAACCAGGGCATGCCACAACCATAGGTGTAAATGAACGCAAGCCCATAGTTTGTAATATTTCCTGTGCAACAATGACTTCCTGGCTACGGTCACCACCAGGTGCAGGGGTGAGAGAGATACGGATGGTGTCGCCTATACCTTCCTGCAGCAGCACGGATAATGCAGCGGTAGAAGCGACTATGCCTTTGGAACCCATGCCAGCTTCGGTTAAGCCCAAATGCAAAGGATAATCAGAACGTGATGCGAGTTCGCGGTAAGTGCTGATTAAATCCTGTACGCCTGACAGTTTGCATGACAAGATGATTTTGTCGCGCGGTAAGCCAATTTCTTCGGCTTTTTGTGCAGATTCCAGCGCGGACGTAATCAGCGCTTCGCGCATTACCCATTCAGGTTCAAATGGCTGTGCACGCTGGGCGTTTTCGTCCATCATCCGTGCCAAGTGTGCCTGATCCAGACTTCCCCAGTTGACGCCTATGCGTACAGGTTTGTTGTAGCGACAGGCTGTTTCTATCATGGCGGCATACTGTTCGTCGCGTTTGCTGCCTTTGCCGACGTTGCCCGGATTTATGCGGTATTTTGCCAATGCCTCAGCGCATTCAGGCACACTGGTAAGTAGCTTGTGACCGTTAAAATGGAAGTCACCTATGAGCGGCACATCGCAGCCCATTTTCGCCAATGCATCACGGATATGCGGCACGGCTTGAGCTGCTTCCAGAGTGTTAACAGTGATGCGTACCATTTCTGAGCCTGCACGCCATAGTGCATAAGTTTGCTCGGTTGTACCTGCTATGTCAGCTGTATCCGTGTTGGTCATGGATTGCACAACGACTGGCGCATCACCACCGATGGCAATGTTGCCTACCCAAACTTTGCGGGTGGTATGGCGTGGAAGTTTAGTATTAAACATGGTATCTATTTTAAAGTGACTTTGGCGACAGTTACGCCTGTATAGGGTTTTAAATCAACGGGTTGATCGTTATATTGCAAACTGACCTGTGCAGCATTGCCGATAACTAGCGACAACGGTGGTGTACCTGAAATTTCAGCGGTTTCACCAGCGCGATATAAATGCGATAGCACAGTATGATTGCTGCCATCACGAATTTCAACCCACGAATCAGCGTCGAATTTAAAAGACATGCGTCCTGTATTGGCATCGGTAACAGGCTCAACTGCTGTGTCATTTTCTGTTGTTGCATCTTTCTTTTCTGCGGCTGGCGCAGCGGGTGGTAATGCTGTCGGGGCTAAAACTTTATTGACTGCCGGGGCAACAGGATGTGGCACAATCACGGGCGGCTTTGAAGCGGGCGTGATAGTTGCGGAGCTGGATAGCCAGTAGTAGATTGCCAGTGGTACACCCAGCACCAGGATAATCGCCATAACAAAGAGGATTAGCCAATATTTTGATAACCCTTTGCCAAGAGGGATTTCTTCATTGTGTACACTCAATGATTCTTTATTTCGATGCAAATTGCCTGCCATAGCTGCAACAAGTTCATCTGCATTTAATCCCACATGACGCGCGTACAACCTTACAAAGCCGCGACTGAATACGGCGCCTAGTGTGGCAAAATCATTGTTCTCCAGGCGCGTAATTTGTAATGGAGATAGCTTAAGATGTTGTGCAATATCCTCGATGCTTAGCTGCATTGCCGCACGCGCATGAGAAAGTTGTTCACCGACAGTAAGGGTATCTATAGATGCTTCATCCTGATGCATTACTCAAATTTCCCCTGAAGTAATAATTGGGTTTCAGGCGCGTCTGCGAACATTCCGCGTAATTGCTGTGCAAAGCTGGCTTCAGCGTCTTTGTTGTTTTGCTTGCGTGCGACACGCACACCTAACCACAAGACTTCTGCTGTGGGATTGTTATTTGTGATAAAGCGGTCAATTAGCGTTTTAGCTTCAAAATAGCGGCCTTGCTGAAAGTAAATCTCACTTAATTTAGTCAGAGCTTGTGCCTGATTAGGTTGTAATTTGAGTGATTTTTCCAGATACCCTTCAGCCTGTTCAGTTTTTCCAGCTTGCAGTGAACAGATACCTGCATTGGTCATCGCGCGTTCTGGCGTGCTGTAAAGTGGATTGCCTAATGCGGTATTGAATTGCACTACGGATTCGTCATAGCGTTTACGAGTGCACAAATACCAGCCATAATTATTGCGTATATCGGAATCATTTGGCGCTAAATCCAGTGCTCGACGGAAGTTATCCTCTGCTGATTTTTCTTCTTTCAGTTCCATGTAAACCAGGCCCATGATGCTATATGTGGTGGCATAGTGGTTATCTGAAGTTAATGCTTCCCGCAATTCATCCAATGCAACAGCAAACTGGCCTCGATTGAAATAAGCGGCACCTAGTTCTGTATGAATACGTGCCCGTCTTTGCTCTTTAGTAAGTTGGTCATCATCAGCGTGTGCAATGCTGTTGAATAACATCAGGCTGCTCAGTATTAAAAGGACGAAAATTTTGTTCATTGATTCACCTCGATACGTCGTAAAGTGCGTTTGGTTTTGTCTTGAACTTGTCCAGCGAGTTGACCACACGCTGCGTCGATGTCGTCGCCACGTGTTTTGCGTGTGGTGACGATGTGACCTGCTTGTATCAAAATATCACGGAAACGACGGATAGCATCCGTTTTGGAACACAAATAACCCGAATTAGGGAACGGGTTAAAAGGAATGAGGTTGAATTTGCACGGTACATCTTTGACCAGTTGTACTAATTGATGCGCATGAACAGGCTGGTCGTTAATGCCATCGAGCAAGACGTATTCGAAGGTGACAAAGTCTCTAGGCGCTTTTTCCAGGTATCGTTGGCAAGCTGCCATGAGTTCAGCTAGTGGGTATTTTTTGTTGATAGGGACGATTTCGTCACGCAGTTTATCATTGGGGGCATGAAGTGAAACTGCGAGCGCGACCGGGCAGTCTTCGCGCAGTCTGTCCATAGCGGGAACCAGACCTGAGGTGCTGACGGTGACGCGGCGGCGTGATAAACCATAGGCGTTATCGTCGAGCATAAGATTAAGTGCGGTGACCACGTTGGCGTAGTTAGCCAAGGGTTCGCCCATACCCATCATGACGACGTTGGTGATGGTGCGGTCGCCTTTAGGGTCGTGACCTAAAGCGCGATTAGCCCACCAGAGCTGACCGATAATTTCGGCCACGCTTAGATTGCGATTGAAGCCTTGTCTGCCTGTAGAGCAGAAAGTGCATTCAAGCGCGCACCCGACTTGTGACGAGATGCACAATGTGCCACGTCCATCATCGGGAATAAATACGGTCTCCACACCATTCATGCTGCCAACATCCAGCAGCCACTTACGTGTGCCATCAACGGATGCCTGTTCTGCCATCATTTGTGGCGGAACGATGCTGGCAACTTCATTTAGTTTGGTGCGGAGAGATTTTGCTAAGTCCGTCATCTGCTCAAAGTTTGCTGCGCCGTAGTGGTGCAGCCAACGTAGCACTTGCTTGGCACGAAACGGCTTTTCGCCGAGTTCGGCAAAATAACTGGTCAGGCCAGGCAGGTCGTAATCGAGCAGATTGACGGGCATGTAAAATTAACGTGCGTAAACGTTTAAAGCTGGGAAGAAGTAAGCGATTTCGATAGCTGCATTCTCAACTGAATCAGAACCGTGCACTGCATTAGCGTCTATGCTGTCAGCAAAATCAGCACGGATAGTGCCTTTGTCTGCTTTTTTAGGATCGGTAGCGCCCATCAGGTCGCGGTTAACTTGCATAGCGTTTTCGCCTTGCAATGCTTGTACCATAACTGGACCAGAGATCATGAAATCAACCAGGTCTTTGAAGAATGGACGTTCTTTGTGCACTGCGTAAAAACCTTCAGCTTCAGCGCGTGACAAATGCATCATGCGTGCAGCAATCACTTTCAAGCCAGCGCCTTCAAAACGCTGATAGATTTGACCGATTACATTTTTAGCGACTGCGTCAGGTTTGATAATAGATAATGTGCGTTCAATTGCCATGTTAATACTCCAGTTTTTAAGTAAAAAATTTTGCTAAAAATAGCATGAAAAGCTGACTAAATAAAGCGTTAAGCCCAATATGTATAAACGCAAAAGGTGGAGCCGCGTCAGCGATTCCACCTCTATTGCGCTACCTAAATATTAACGATTGCGTTTGCGTTCGTTTTCAGTCAAATAGCGTTTGCGGATACGAATAGAGATAGGGGTGATTTCTACCAGCTCATCATCTTCGATAAATTCAACAGCTGATTCCAGTGTCATTTTCATCGCAGGTGTGAGGCGAACTGCTTCATCCGTACCTGATGCGCGAACGTTGGTCAGTTGTTTACCCTTGATTGGATTAACCACTAAGTCATTGTCGCGGCTATGAATACCAATGATGATACCTTCGTACAGTTTGTCGCCTGGGGAGACAAACATACGACCGCGATCTTCCAGTTTCCACAATGCATAAGCAACTGCATCGCCTTGCTCTTGTGAAATCAGAACGCCGTTACGACGGGTAGGCATGTCAGCTTTCATCGGGCCGTAATCATCAAATACGTGCGCCATGATGCCTGTACCACGAGTCAGCGTCATGAATTCTGATTGGAAACCAATCAAGCCGCGGGCTGGGATCAGGTACTCTAAACGTACACGACCTTGACCGTCAGGTGACATGTCTTGCAAATCACCACGGCGACGACCAAGTTCTTCCATGATCGCGCCCTGGTTGACTTCTTCAACGTCGATAGTCAAGGCTTCATATGGTTCGCATTTTGCGCCATCGATTTCCTTGAATACTACGCGAGGCTTGGAAACCGCGATTTCAAAACCTTCGCGACGCATATTTTCCAGCAGAATGGTCAAGTGTAATTCGCCGCGACCAGAAACCAGGAAGGTATCTGCGTCGTCAGTGTCTTCAACTTTTAGCGCGACGTTGGTGAGCAATTCTTTATTCAGGCGTTCACGAATCTGACGGCTGGAAACGAACTTTCCTTCAGTGCCGGCCAATGGTGAGCTGTTGACCTGGAAAGTCATGGTCAGGGTAGGTTCATCCACCTTGAGCATTTCTAAAGGCTGCGGATTTTCTTTGTCGCAAATGGTTACGCCAATGCCGATGTCTTCGATACCGTTAATGATAACGATATCGCCTGCTTCAGCTTCGTCAACAAGAACGCGGTTCAGACCCTGGAAACCCAGAACCTGGTTGATACGACCTGTTTTAGGTGTGCCATCAGGACCCGCCATAACAACCACGCTTTGGCCTGGTTTGATACGGCCATTGCTGATACGACCAATACCAATGCGACCAACGAAACTGGAGTAATCCAGAGCGGTAATTTGCAACTGTAGCGGTGCTTCAGCATCACCAGGAGGAGGTGGTACGTGGCTCAGGATAGTTTCGAACAATGCGCGCATGTTGTCGCTGGTTTCGCTCATGTCCATCATCGCGAAGCCATTTAGTGCAGAAGCGTAAACCACTGGAAAATCCAGTTGCTCTTCAGTTGCACCCAGTTTGTCGAACAAATCGAATGTTGCGTTAACAGCAAAGTCAGGACGCGCGCCTGGGCGGTCAACTTTGTTTACCACAACGATAGGCTTTAAACCCAATGCCAGAGCTTTACGGGTAACGAATCGAGTTTGTGGCATAGGGCCATCAACAGCATCGATTAGCAACAATACGCCGTCAACCATGGATAATACGCGCTCAACTTCACCACCGAAATCGGCGTGGCCTGGAGTATCAACGATGTTGATGTGGTTGCCTTCGTATTCGAGGGCGGTATTTTTAGCAGTAATAGTAATGCCGCGTTCTTTTTCCAGATCGTTGCTATCCATGACGCGTTCGGTCACGGATTGGTGCGCGGCAAACGTACCTGATTGTTGCAGGAGTTTGTCGACTAGAGTGGTTTTACCATGATCGACGTGAGCGATGATGGCGATGTTACGGAGCGCGCGAGCCATATTTATGAAGTTCCAGATTTAATAAACCGAAAATTATACCATGTTAAGTATGATAGATTTATGAAGATTAAAAAATTACTTGATTAATTATGAGCTTGGTGTAGAATGCTGGCTTCTGGTTGCTCACATAGCAATCAGGTGCGTGTTGATTGGTTACATTACAGAGTCACACGCCATCGATCCCTGACCTTATCGCATTTCAGCTGAAATTTCCTGAAAGTGCAGTCTCCACCCCGGTTAGCGACGATGTTCCCGCGCCGGCAGTGGATGGCTTATAAGCATAGCCTCCCCAACGTTGGCTATGCTTTGCATTTTTATAAGGAAATACCATGTCTTTTGCATCTCTCGGTCTTAATGAGTCTCTTATCAAAGCGTTAGAAGATTCTGGCTACACTCAAGCAACACCTATCCAAGAACAAGCAATTCCAATGATTTTGGAAGGTCACGATTTATTGGCTTCCGCACAAACAGGTACTGGTAAAACAGCCGCGTTTATGTTGCCAGCTTTAGAAAAATTATCTACCCCTAGTGCTATTTCGGCTCGTGGCCCGCGTGTGCTGGTGTTAACACCAACTCGTGAATTGGCATTGCAAGTTACTGCTGCTGCGCAAAAATACGGTTCACATCTGCGCCGCGTTAAAGTAGTTAGCGTATTGGGTGGTATGCCTTACCCAGTACAAAACAAAATGTTGTCACAGCCATATGAAGTGCTGGTAGCAACACCGGGTCGTTTGATTGACCATATTGAACGCGGTCGTATTGATTTCTCACGTTTGGAATTGTTGATTCTGGACGAAGCTGATCGTATGTTGGATATGGGCTTCTTCGATGACGTAGAGCGTATCGCCATGGCGACACCTGCTACTCGTCAAACCGTAATGTTCTCTGCAACATTCGAAGGCAATATCGCACGTCTGGCTACACAGTTGTTGAAATCACCTAAGCGTATCGAAGTGGCTCATCAGCAAGCGCGTCATGAAAACATTACTCAGCACATGCATTATGTAGACGATTTGTCACATAAAAATCGTGTTCTGACCCACTTGGTGAATGACACAGACATCAATCAAGCAATTATTTTCACCGCTACCAAGCGTGATGCTGATAGTTTGGCTGATGACTTGCAAGCAGCAGGTCATAAAGTGGCTGCGTTGCACGGTGATATGCATCAAGGTGCGCGTAACCGTACTATTACGCAAATGCGTCATGGTTCGATTCGTCTGCTAGTGGCTACTGATGTGGCCGCGCGTGGTCTGGATGTGCCTGGTATTACTCACGTTATCAACTATGATTTGCCTAAGAACCCAGAAGATTATGTACACCGTATTGGTCGTACTGGTCGTGCTGGTGCGTCAGGTATTGCGGTTTCCTTGGCGAGCCCACGTGATTCTATGCAATTGAAGCGTATTGAGCGCTTTACTGGTCAACTGATTCCTGCACAGGTGATTGATGGTCTTGAGCCTAAGCTTAAGCCACGTACTGGTAGTGCGCCAAGCGGTGGCCGTCCTAGCAATGGGGCAGGTCGCGGTGGTCGTCCAGCAGGTGGTGGCGGTGGTTATGGTGAACAGCGTCGTAGCAGTGGCTACGGTAACAACAATCAGCGTAGTGACGGTGATCGTGGTCAAAACGGTTTTGCTAATCGTGATGGCGGTGCGCCTAGCCGCGACAGTGGTTTTGCTGGTCGTGACAATGGCTATGCAAATCGTGACAATGGTTTTGCCAATCGCGGCAATGATCGTGGTGCCGATCGCGCTGCAGCACCAGCAGTAAACGGTAATAGCTGGGGTAATTCAACTTCAGCACCAGCTGCACCGCGTCGTGATAGCGCGCCACGCCCTGCAGGTAACTCAGGTGCTCGTCGTGATGGTCAAGGTGCTACTGGCGGATACCGTGGTGGCAATAGCGGCGGCAACGGTGGTGGTAACACTGGCAATGGTGGTGGAAACCGCGGTAACGGTAATCGTTCTTGGAGTTAATCTCCAGGTGATTTGAAAAAAGGCGCTTTATGCGCCTTTTTTATTGTCTGCTATTTGCGGTTGTAGGTCACAAAGTCATAAGCGTAAGGCAGCTCCTGATGGTGTTGCCTATCCGTTTCCAGCCAGTGTGCACTATCGATTTCTGGAAAATGTGCATCACCGGTTATTTCAGTAGCTATCTCAGTTAAATAGAGGCGATCGGCAACTTGTATGGCTTGTTCATAGATTTGTGCACCGCCAATAAAAAACATCTCATTAAGTTCTTTGCATGAATCAATTGCGGCTTCAATACTGCTGACCACCACGCAGTTAGCAGGTGCAAAGTAATTGTTGCGCGAAATAATCAGATTGGTACGGCCTGGTAATGCGCGACCTATTGACTCAAATGTTTTGCGGCCCATGATGATGGGGTGGCCTAGTGTGAGTTGTTTGAAATGCTGTAGATCCGCGGGTAAATGCCATGGCAATGTATTGTTAATGCCAATAACACGATTTTTGCTCATGGCTGCAATAAGTGAAATGATGGGCATGGTTTTTCTCCTTAAGCGGTATTATATCGGTGCTGATGGCGTGTGACGCTAATTAATATTGTTGAGAGTGTAAAGGTGACTATGTTACGAAATGCTTTGAGATATGGTTTGCGTCTGCTGTGTCGTGTTGTTTTTCGCGTCAAGGTTGAAGGTGATTTAAACGCATTTAACCACCCGCGCACGTTGATTGTGGCTAATCATGAGTCATTTTTAGATGGCTTATTGTTAGGTTTGTTTTTACCGGTTAATCCAGTATTTGTCGTGCATAGCTGGGTCGCAGAAAATCCCGTATTTCGCATATTGTTGAAATTGGTTGATTACTTGCCGGTAAATCCTATGCAGCCGATGGCAATGAAAACTGTCTTGCGCTTGGTTGAAAGTGGTCGGCCTGTAGTGATTTTTCCAGAGGGAAGAATTACGCTGACAGGCAGTTTGATGAAGATTTATGACGGCACGGCATTTATTGCTGCTAAGACGGGTGCGGCAGTTGTTGCAGTGCGGCTGGATGGTCCAGCCCGCTCGTATTTTAGCCGTTTAACGGGTAATTATCCGCATCGCCTATTTCCTGCTATCCGTATTTTCATTCAGCCATCAACCTATATCCCTATGCCAGTATTGCCTAGTGCGAAATTGCGTCGTAAGCAGGCGGGCGAGTTGTTGCGTCAAGTTATGCAGGAAATGTTATTTCAATCTCAACCAAGATTGACTTTATGGCAAGCATTGCGTGAAACCATGTTGATCTATGGCGCACGGCGTAAAGTGCTTGAGGATGTGCGGCAAGTCCCCATGAGTTACCGTACCTTGTTTAAATTGTCTATGGCAATAGGGCGTGTGCTATCTCGCGATACACAAGGGGGTGAGCGCATAGGTATTTTGCTGCCTAATCTGGCGCCGACGGTTGCGGCGGTGTTTGGTCTCTCTGCGTGTGGCCGGGTGGCTGCGATGATTAATCATACGGCAGGCCGTGATGGTATGGCGAGTGCATTTAAAGCTGCGGATATAAAGCTGGTGTTGACTTCACGGTTGTTTCTGGAAAAGGCGAATTTAGTTACAGTGGTGCAGGAATTGCCGCAGGTGCAATTTCTATATCTGGAAGATATCAAGGCTGCTATGACTTGGCCAGATAAGTTATGGGTGATGGCCGCGACTTATTTTCCCAATCAGATTTTATCGCACGGAAATCCGGAAGATCCCGCTGTAGTGTTGTTTACCTCGGGTTCGGAAGGTAAGCCAAAAGGCGTGGTGTTGTCGCATCGGGCGTTGTTATCAAATGTAGCGCAGGTTAGAGCTGTAATCGATATGCAGCCTACCGACAAAGTGTTTAATGCGTTGCCTATGTTCCATTCGTTTGGGCTAACAGGTGGGACGCTGCTGCCGATTTTGACTGGGATGAATGTGTTTCTTTACCCCACTCCTCTGCATTACCGCATCATTCCAGAGGTGATATACGATAAAAGTTGCACGATTTTGTTTGGCACTGGTACTTTTCTGGGTAATTACGCCAAGTTTGCGCATCCCTATGATTTTTATCGACTTCGCTACGTCGTTGCAGGGGCGGAGAAGGTGAGTGACGCCGTGCGAGAGGTATGGTTTGAGAAATTTGGTATCAGAATACTGGAAGGTTATGGCGCAACCGAAACGGCACCTGTATTGGCGGTTAATACGCCAATGGCTTTCAGAAAAGGGACAGTTGGGCAGTTATTGCCGGGAATAGATGCGCGTATCCTGCCTGTGCCTGGAATTGAGCATGGTGGAATGCTTTATGTGCATGGTCCGAATATGATGTCTGGTTATTTGCGTGTAGAACACCCGGGTCAGCTTGAGCCGCCGCAATCAGAATTAGGAGTCGGATGGTATGAAACAGGTGATATTGTTTATCGCGATGAACAAGGGTTTATTCATATTCTGGGGCGCGTAAAACGCTTTGCCAAAATTGCGGGTGAAATGGTCTCTTTGGAAGTGGTTGAGCGGATAGCTAATGAAGCGTCGCCCGCAAAGCAGCATGCAGCTACTTCGCAACCTGATGCGCAGCGTGGTGAGGCCATTTTGTTATACACCACGGATGTGGCATTAACACGTGAGCATTTGCAACAGTCAGCCAGAGTCCTTGGTCAATCAGATATAGCCGTGCCGCGTAAAATTATCATCATTGAAGCTTTGCCGTTGTTGGGTACAGGCAAAGTAGATTATGTGACGCTCAAACAAATGGGGGCAGGGGTGTGAGCATGGCTAATTTGAATCTGGAATTGAAATCCAGACCGATGTTTGCATTATTAACAGCACAATTTTTGTCGGCGTTGGCTGATAATGCTTTGTTAATAGCATTGATAGCCTCAATGAAATCAGCCGGGCAGGCTCAGCATATTAGTTGGCTGCAAATTGGATTTGTAGTGCCGTTTATTGTGTTGGCACCTTTTGTGGGTGCGCTTGCGGATGCTTACCCTAAAGGCAGGGTAATGCTGGTTGGTAACACAGTCAAACTTGTGGGTACGTTGCTGGTTGTTGCGCAGGTATCGCCAGTGGTTTCATACGTAATAGTAGGTATTGGGGCGACTCTTTATTCGCCGGCAAAATATGGCATATTGACGCAATTTTTTCATGTGGATAAGTTAGTAAGGGCTAATAGCTGGCTGGAAGGCTCAACTATTGCCGCAATATTGTTAGGTGTAGTGCTAGGGGGTTGGCTGGCCGACCAGTCCGTACGATTGGCTTTACTCAGTGTGGTTGGGATTTATGTTCTAGCAGCAGTACTCAATTTATTTATTCCTAAAATTGTAGCCGAACATGAAATGCAGCAATGGCGGATGCATAAACTAATTACCGAATTTCTCAATTCATTGATGAAATTGATAAAGGATCCACAAGCACTTGTAAGCTTGTTAGGGACAAGTTTGTTTTGGGGAAGTGGTGCAACATTACGTTTGATGTTGTTTATTTGGGTGCCGTTGGCACTGGGAATAATGGATAACCAAACACCTGCAAATTTAATGGGGGTGCTATCTATAGGTATCGTTATAGGTGCCATTATTGCAGCAAAATTCGTTACCTTAGATAACGTAAATAAGGTGTTTGTAGTTGGATTGTTTATAGGACCTATTATTATGCTGCTGTCGTTGCAGCATGCTATATATGGCGTTGCGCTACTGCTGGTATTGCTGGGGGTGGCGGGTGGATTGTTCGTAGTTCCATTGAATGCGTTACTGCAACAGCGAGGGCATGTAACCGTAGGTGCAGGGCATGCACTGGCAATACAAAACCTGTTTGAAAATATAACGATGTTGGTACTGGTGAGTGGCTATAGCGGGATAGCGAACTATTCGGTGACGGCTGATATGTTTGTTTTAGGTTTGTTGATGTTGGTATGTATCACAGGATTAATGTTAAAAATAAGACGTCAATGTTAAATAAACAAGAAATATAGTTGACAACGTAAAATAGCTCTGTATAATTCGCACCTCGTTGTTAGCGCAGCAAAGCGCGAATGACCAAGCAGCAAACGCTCTTTAACAAGAAGACAATCGATAAGTGTGGGTATTTACTGCGGTGAGTTTGGTGCGGTACTGGGCAACTGGTGCTGTACTGAAACGAAACTAAAAGTAGTAAATACGCATGCTGAAATAGAAATATGTAAGCAAGCGACAAGCGAAAGTTGCATTTATGTAGCGAGTAGCACAACAGGAATTAAACTGAAGAGTTTGATCCTGGCTCAGATTGAACGCTGGCGGAATGCTTTACACATGCAAGTCGAACGGCAGCACGGAGCTTGCTCTGGTGGCGAGTGGCGAACGGGTGAGTAATGCGTCGGAACGTATCCACTAATGGGGGATAACGCATCGAAAGATGTGCTAATACCGCATACGACCTACGGGAGAAAGCAGGGGACCTTCGGGCCTTGCGTTAGTGGAGCGGCCGACGTCTGATTAGCTAGTTGGTGAGGTAAAGGCTCACCAAGGCGACGATCAGTAGCTGGTCTGAGAGGATGATCAGCCACACTGGAACTGAGACACGGTCCAGACTCCTACGGGAGGCAGCAGTGGGGAATTTTGGACAATGGGCGCAAGCCTGATCCAGCCATTCCGCGTGAGTGAAGAAGGCCTTCGGGTTGTAAAGCTCTTTCAACAGGGAAGAAACGTTACTGGTTAATAACCAGTAATAATGACGGTACCTGTAGAAGAAGCACCGGCTAACTACGTGCCAGCAGCCGCGGTAATACGTAGGGTGCGAGCGTTAATCGGAATTACTGGGCGTAAAGCGTGCGCAGGCGGTTTATCAAGTCTGATGTGAAAGCCCCGGGCTTAACCTGGGAACTGCGTTGGAAACTGATAAACTAGAGTACGGCAGAGGGGGGTAGAATTCCACGTGTAGCAGTGAAATGCGTAGATATGTGGAGGAATACCGATGGCGAAGGCAGCCCCCTGGGTCGATACTGACGCTCATGCACGAAAGCGTGGGTAGCAAACAGGATTAGATACCCTGGTAGTCCACGCCCTAAACGATGTCAACTAGTTGTTGGGGAGGGAGACCTCCTTAGTAACGCAGCTAACGCGTGAAGTTGACCGCCTGGGGAGTACGGTCGCAAGATTAAAACTCAAAGGAATTGACGGGGGCCCGCACAAGCGGTGGATTATGTGGATTAATTCGATGCAACGCGAAAAACCTTACCTACCCTTGACATGTACGGAACTTGCTAGAGATAGCTTGGTGCTTGAAAGAGAACCGTAACACAGGTGCTGCATGGCTGTCGTCAGCTCGTGTCGTGAGATGTTGGGTTAAGTCCCGCAACGAGCGCAACCCTTGTCATTAATTGCCATCATTTAGTTGGGCACTTTAATGAGACTGCCGGTGACAAACCGGAGGAAGGTAGGGATGACGTCAAGTCCTCATGGCCCTTATGGGTAGGGCTTCACACGTAATACAATGGTCGGTACAGAGGGTTGCCAACCCGCGAGGGGGAGCTAATCTCAGAAAGCCGATCGTAGTCCGGATTGTAGTCTGCAACTCGACTGCATGAAGTCGGAATCGCTAGTAATCGCGGATCAGCATGTCGCGGTGAATACGTTCCCGGGCCTTGTACACACCGCCCGTCACACCATGGGAGTGGGTATTACCAGAAGTAGGTAGCTTAACCTTCGGGAGAGCGCTTACCACGGTAGGATTCATGACTGGGGTGAAGTCGTAACAAGGTAGCCGTAGGGGAACCTGCGGCTGGATCACCTCCTTTCTAGAGTAACCGTCAGTAAATACTCACACTTATCGATTGTCAGCGACGCACAAGGAATGGCGCGGCAAGGCAAAGCCTGAGACAAGCAGAGCAACGCGACTCAAGCAGCCTCACACGACCAGACCTGTCAAAGGGTCTGTAGCTCAGTTGGTTAGAGCACCGTGTTGATAACGCGGGGGTCGTTGGTTCGAGCCCAACCAGACCCACCAAGAATGAATGGGGGATTAGCTCAGCTGGGAGAGCATCTGCTTTGCAAGCAGAGGGTCAACGGTTCGATCCCGTTATCCTCCACCACTCACCTTAGTGCGAAGTAAAACTGTTAGGAAGCGAAGACCTGAAGTGTCAGGTGTAGCGTGTTGCATGAAAAACAAAGCAAACACCCTAGACCTTACACTTTAAGTGTAAATGCTCTTTAAAAAAATGGAAGAAGTAAAGTTGTTGATAAGTGGATTGACCAGGTGCAAGCCTTGTTGAGAAGCGAATTGACGAAATGGGTTTTAGATTGTATCAAACCAACTTGGAACTTAGTCGAACCGAGTTGGCAACACAAACGTTGCACTAACCTATGACTGAAAGCTCTGGCGACAGAGACTTAAGGTTATAGGGTCAAGCGACTAAGTGCATGTGGTGGATGCCTTGGCGATTACAGGCGAAGAAGGACGTTGCAGCCTGCGAAAAGCTGCGGGGAGCTGGCAAGCAAGCTTTGATCCGCAGATGTCCGAATGGGGAAACCCACCCTTAGGGGTACCCTAGACTGAATACATAGGTCTAGAGGAGCGAACCGAGCGAACTGAAACATCTAAGTAGCTCGAGGAAAAGAAATCAACCGAGATTCCGCAAGTAGTGGCGAGCGAACGCGGAGCAGCCTGCAAGATATAGCTAACACGTTAACAGAACGGTTTGGAAAGGCCGACCATAGTGGGTGATAGTCCCGTATGTAAAAACCTGTTAGTAGAACTAAGCTTGCGACAAGTAGGGCGGGACACGAGAAATCCTGTTTGAACATGGGGGGACCATCCTCCAAGGCTAAATACTCGTAATCGACCGATAGTGAACCAGTACCGTGAGGGAAAGGCGAAAAGAACCCCGGGAGGGGAGTGAAATAGATCCTGAAACCGCATGCATACAAACAGTGGGAGCGGACTTGATCCGTGACTGCGTACCTTTTGTATAATGGGTCAGCGACTTACGTTCAGTAGCGAGCTTAACCGAATAGGGGAGGCGAAGGGAAACCGAGTCTGATAAGGGCGATAGTTGCTGGGCGTAGACCCGAAACCAGATGATCTATCCATGGCCAGGATGAAGGTGCGGTAACACGCACTGGAGGTCCGAACCCACTAATGTTGAAAAATTAGGGGATGAGCTGTGGATAGGGGTGAAAGGCTAAACAAATCTGGAAATAGCTGGTTCTCTCCGAAAACTATTTAGGTAGTGCCTCAAGTATCACCTTCGGGGGTAGAGCACTGTTATGGCTAGGGGGTCATCACGACTTACCAACCCATTGCAAACTCCGAATACCGAAGAGTGCGAGCTTGGGAGACAGACATCGGGTGCTAACGTCCGGTGTCAAAAGGGAAACAACCCAGACCGTCAGCTAAGGTCCCAAAGACACAGTTAAGTGGTAAACGATGTGGGAAGGCATAGACAGCCAGGATGTTGGCTTAGAAGCAGCCATCATTTAAAGAAAGCGTAATAGCTCACTGGTCGAGTCGTCCTGCGCGGAAGATGTAACGGGGCTCAAACTGTGCACCGAAGCTACGGATATGTCATTTATGACATATGGTAGGAGAGCGTTCTGTAGGCCTGAGAAGGTGAGGTGTGAACCTTGCTGGAGGTATCAGAAGTGCGAATGCTGACATGAGTAGCGATAAAACGGGTGAAAAGCCCGTTCGCCGAAAGCCCCAGGTTTCCTGTTCAACGTTCATCGGAACAGGGTGAGTCGGTCCCTAAGGCGAGGCTGAGAAGCGTAGTCGATGGAAAACAGGTTAATATTCCTGTACCGGTCTTGAATGCGATGTGGGGACGGAGAAGGTTAACTCAGCCAACTGTTGGAATAGTTGGTTTAAGTGTGTAGGCAGAGATCTTAGGCAAATCCGGGATCTTAATGCTGAGGCATGATGACGAGGTGCTACGGCACTGAAGTGAGCGATACCATGCTTCCAAGAAAAGCCACTAAGCTTCAGTTCAAGAACGACCGTACCGCAAACCGACACAGGTGGGCAGGGTGAGAATCCTAAGGCGCTTGAGAGAACTCAGGAGAAGGAACTCGGCAAATTAACACCGTAACTTCGGGAGAAGGTGTGCCTCAAGTATGTGAATCCCCTGCGGGAGGAGCAGAACGAGGTTGCAGTGAAAAGGTGGCTGCGACTGTTTAATAAAAACACAGCACTGTGCAAACACGAAAGTGGAAGTATACAGTGTGACGCCTGCCCGGTGCTGGAAGGTTAATTGATGGGGTGCAAGCTCTTGATCGAAGCCCCAGTAAACGGCGGCCGTAACTATAACGGTCCTAAGGTAGCGAAATTCCTTGTCGGGTAAGTTCCGACCCGCACGAATGGCGTAACGATGGCCACACTGTCTCCTCCTGAGACTCAGCGAAGTTGAAATGTTTGTGAAGATGCAATCTACCCGCGGCTAGACGGAAAGACCCCATGAACCTTTACTGTAGCTTTGCATTGGATTTTGAATAGACTTGTGTAGGATAGGTGGGAGGCATAGAAGCAGGGACGCCAGTTCTTGTGGAGCCAACCTTGAAATACCACCCTGGTGTGTTTGAGATTCTAACCTAGGTCCATTATCTGGATCGGGGACCGTGCATGGTGGGCAGTTTGACTGGGGCGGTCTCCTCCCAAAGCGTAACGGAGGAGCACGAAGGTATCCTAGCTACGGTCGGAAATCGTAGCGATAGTGCAATGGCAAAAGGATGCTTGACTGCGAGACTGACAAGTCGAGCAGGTGCGAAAGCAGGTCATAGTGATCCGGTGGTTCTGTATGGAAGGGCCATCGCTCAACGGATAAAAGGTACTCTGGGGATAACAGGCTGATTCCTCCCAAGAGTTCACATCGACGGGGGAGTTTGGCACCTCGATGTCGGCTCATCACATCCTGGGGCTGTAGCCGGTCCCAAGGGTATGGCTGTTCGCCATTTAAAGTGGTACGTGAGCTGGGTTTAAAACGTCGTGAGACAGTTTGGTCCCTATCTGCCGTGGGCGCTGGAAATTTGAAGGGACCTGCTCCTAGTACGAGAGGACCGGAGTGGACGAATCTCTGGTGTACCGGTTATCACGCCAGTGGTATTGCCGGGTAGCTAAATTCGGAAGAGATAAACGCTGAAAGCATCTAAGCGTGAAACTCGCCTTGAGATGAGATTTCCCGGGGGTATAACCCCCCTAAAGGGTCGTGGAAGACCACCACGTTGATAGGCTGGGTGTGGAAGTGCAGTAATGCATTAAGCTTACCAGTACTAATTGCCCGTGAGGCTTGACCCTATAACCTTAAGTATGAGGTTAGTGTGACGAGTGTTATAAGACATGCAGTCTAAAACCTGACTTTACTTCTTCCAGATAAGAGATGTTGATTTAATCAGCATCTCACCCCTTACGTCTGACGACAATAGCGTCTTGGAACCACCTCTTCCCATCCCGAACAGAGCCGTGAAACGAGACTGCGCCAATGATAGTGTGGATTACCCATGTGAAAGTAGGTCATCGTCAGACTCCCCATTCTAAAAACCCCCTCCAGTTATCTGGTGGGGGTTTTTTATTGCTTGTGGATTTAATTAGCTTGGATTGATCTAATAGATTGAATGGATTACCCTGTCAATTTTATGTGCTATTGGACTTATCATGTTGATGAGAAGTATTGTTTTGCTATTGGTGTTTTTTATTGCGGGTTGCAATTCACCTGATATTCCTAAGCCTGTGCCTAAAACGGCAAACAATGACAGATTGTTTGATACACAGCGACAAGCGTTAGATCAAGCGAAACAGGTTAGTCAGCAAATGGATCAACAGGCTGAGGCTCAGCGCAAAGCAATTGAACAGCAAACCCATGAGTAAGCAAGCGCTTTGTCCGTGCGGTTCTGGTGTGTACTTGGTTGATTGTTGTGGTTGTTATATTGCAGGCATGGCTGCACAGACTGCCGAGCAGTTAATGCGATCTCGTTACACTGCATATGCGATTAAAAATGAGGCATATCTGCTCGCTACATGGCATCTAAGAACAAGGCCTAGGTTTCTTGATGAGGATGAGGCAAAGTGGTTAGGTCTGAAAATTGTAAAACACCAACAGCAAGATGATACTCACGCTGTGGTGGAGTTTATAGCACGCTATAAAATTTCAGGACGTGCATATCGTTTACATGAAATTAGTCAGTTTGTTTTCGAAGAAGGGCGCTGGTTTTATCTCGATGGCGTATTGAGATAAGTTATAATTCACAATTTAACTAGTTAGCAAAGGCAATAACATGAGCTTAAATCAGGTTGCAGCAGGTAAGGATTTACCTAATGACTTTAATGTGGTGATTGAAATCCCTATGAATGGTGCGCCGATTAAATATGAAGTGGACAAAGATAGTGGTGCTATTTTTGTTGATCGCTTTATGTCTACCGCTATGCATTACCCATGTAATTATGGGTATATTCCACAAACATTGTCCGATGATGGCGATCCTGTTGATGTGTTGGTGATTACTCCATTCCCGCTCATGCCTGGCGTAGTAGTGCGTTGCCGTACTTTAGGTATGCTGAAGATGAGTGACGAAGCAGGATTTGATGCGAAATTAGTTGCCGTTCCTGTTGAAAAGCTAAGTAGTTTGTATAAAACTGTCCAGTCTGTGCAAGATTTGCCTACCTTAACTTTGGCACAAATCGCTCATTTCTTTGAACACTATAAAGATTTGGAACCTGGTAAGTGGGTCAAGGTCGAAGATTGGGTTGGTGTTGATGAAGCGAAAGCTGAAATTATGGCAGGTGTGGCGCGTTATCAAGCGGCTTAATTCTGTTGTGGTTAATCTTAAAGACACCGGTATCGGTGTCTTTTTTATTTAAGGGTGGAATATGAATGTGGTGATGCAAGGTATTGATCCATCCGTGGTGTTATCCCATGAGATGACAGCCTCGCAGCTACGTGCTGCACAGCAAGATGCAGCGCAATCGGTTGGCTTGTCTGTTTATTTTAGCGATACGTTACATGATCTGGGTATTAAAGCGCCAGAGATGACGGTTATACCTACAGGCTGGTTTGAGATAGGGTCTCCTGCCAATGAGTTGGGTCATGACGTCAATGAATCACCGCAATGTTACATACAAGTGACTCGTTCGTATGCAATTGGACGTTTTACGGTTACGGCAGAGGAGTGGGCTGAGTTTGCTGATGCCACGGGTTTTCGTCCTGAGCGTGAATTGATCTGGCCTAAAGGTCGTGAGCCTATTGTTAATGTACGAACAGCCGATATATTGCGATATATCTCTTGGTTAAATAAACAGACGGGGCAGCTATACCGTCTGCCTACCGAAGCTGAGTGGGAGTATGCCGCACGTGCTGGTACTCAGACTGCATTTAATATGGGTGATATGGCAACGTGTAAGGATGTCTTATTTAAACCTAACTTGCCGATGCCTGATGTGACCGAAAAGAAATGGTCTTTTTTCCCAAAGTGTGCAGCCATGCGCTGGGCGATGGAAGTAGGCTCTAAGCCTGCTAATGTTTGGGGTTTGCACGATGTGCATGGAAATGTCTGGGAAATCACCGCGACTCCGTGGTTGCCGGACCATACTAAAACGCCGCGTGACGCACATCAGATTGAGCCGGGTGGTAAAAACCAACGTATCGTAATCAAGGGTGGGTCATGGTTTGATCCAGCTATAGCAGCAAGAAGTGCTGCGCGCTGGTCTCGCTTGCGAGATGAGTTGGATGTTAATATGGGTTTTCGGTTGGTACGCGAGTTGTAGCCAATCTGCTTTTGCAGTATAATGCTCCTCTTGTTTCAGGCGGTTAGCTCAGTTGGTTAGAGCACTTGGTCGACATCCAAGGGGTCAGCAGTTCGAGTCTGCTACTGCCTACCATTAGATTAGAAATTATTTGTGTAAGATAGAAAGGTAGCGTTATGACACCGCGAACTAGTTTGTTTATAAAATTATTGAGTCGCGTAGCTATCTAAATTATTTCACAATTAAATTGTGACTAAAGAGCGCGGCGAGTCCGCGCTTTTTTATTTTCTATCGGAGAAATTATGTTGCACATTACTTTACCAGATGGCTCAGTTCGTGAGTTTGATAAGCCAGTAACAGTTGCTGGTGTCGCTGCTTCCATCGGAGCAGGGTTGGCTAAGGCCGCTTTAGCTGGTCGCGTAGACGGACGTTTGGTGGATACTAGCCATTTAATTGAAGCTGATGTGCAATTGGCTATAGTGACAGACAAAGATGCTGATGGTCTGGAAGTGATACGTCACTCAACTGCGCATTTATTAGCTTACGCGGTGAAATCTTTGTTTCCGGATGCGCAAGTGACTATAGGTCCTGTGATAGAAGATGGTTTTTATTACGACTTTGCTTATAAACGCCCATTTACGCCTGAAGATTTGCTAGCCATAGAAAAAAAGATGGTGGAATTGGCAAAGTTGGATGAAGTGGTCTCGCGCAGCGTGATGCCGCGAGACGAGGCAATAAATTATTTTAAAAGCTTTGGTGAGGTTTATAAAGCTGAGCTTATTGAAGCTATACCAGTTGGTGATGAGGTTTCTCTTTATAGTGAGGGAAACTTTACTGATTTGTGCCGTGGGCCTCATGTTCCATCAACGGGTAAGTTAAAACACTTTAAGCTGATGAAGTTGGCCGGTGCTTACTGGCGTGGCGATCATCGCAATGAGATGTTACAACGAATATATGGTACGGCTTGGGCTAAGAAAGAAGATTTAGACACTTATTTACATCGTTTGGAAGAAGCCGATAAGCGCGACCACCGTAAATTGGCCAAGCAGCTCGACCTGTTTCATATGCAGGACGAGGCACCAGGTATGGTGTTCTGGCACCCTAATGGCTGGTCAATCTGGCAGCAGATTGAGAAGTATATGCGTGACAAGTTCCGTGAATACAATTATCAGGAAATCCGTACTCCGACTGTTATGGACAGGCACATGTGGGAGAAATCCGGTCATTGGGAAAACTATCGCGACAACATGTTCACAACGTCTTCGGAAAACCGTGAATATGCGGTCAAGCCGATGAACTGTCCTGGTCACGTGCAAGTGTTTAATCATGGTCTGCATAGCTATCGTGATCTGCCTATGCGTCTGGCTGAATTCGGTTCGTGTCATCGGAATGAGCCTTCTGGATCACTGCATGGATTGATGCGGGTGCGAGGATTTACTCAGGATGATGCGCACATTTTCTGTACCGAAGCGCAGATTGAATCTGAAGTGGCTGACTTTATTGTCATGCTGCAAAAGGTATATGCTGATTTTGGCTTTGACGAGATGCTGGTCAAGCTTTCTACACGTCCAGTAAAACGTGTGGGAACTGACGAAACATGGGACAAGGCAGAAGCAGCTTTGGCTGCTGCGTTAACGCAAAACAAACTAGATTATGATTTGCAGCCAGGTGAAGGCGCATTTTATGGTCCGAAAATAGAGTTTACGTTGAAAGATAGTCTCGGACGTTTGTGGCAATGTGGCACGATACAGCTTGATTTTAATCTGCCTGTGCGACTGGATGCCAAGTTCGTTGATGAAGACAATACACGTAAACCTCCGGTGATGTTGCATCGTGCAATATTAGGTTCGATGGAGCGTTTTATTGGTATTTTGATAGAACACCATGCGGGCATTTTCCCATTATGGTTGGCGCCAGTTCATGTTGTAGTCATGAATATCACCGACCATCAGGCCGCGTATGCCCAAAAAATCTATGATGATTTACGTGCTGCAGGAATTAATGTCACGTTGGACTTGAGAAATGAGAAAATAACCTATAAAATTCGGGAACATAGTTTACAAAAGCTACCTTATCAGCTTATTGTTGGTGATAAAGAAATGGCGGCTGATGTGGTCGCGGTGCGTGCACGTAATGGTGCAGATCTCGGTCAAATGTCAGTAGATGCCTTTGTTGCCAAATTGAAGCTTGAAATAGCACAGCGTAAACCTAGCGAGGAGTGAGTTTACTCACTCCTCTTGTATTTTGATTTACAGGAGTTGCGACTATCGCTCAGGATAAAGAAACACGAATTAATACCGAAATTACAGGTTCAGAAATTCGTTTGATTGGGGTTGACGGCGAGCCGTTGGGTATATTCACGGCAGCACAAGCGTTGAAATTAGCTGAAGAAGCTGAAGTGGATCTGGTTGAAATTGCACCACAAGCCAAACCGCCAGTATGTCGCTTGATGGATTATGGTAAGTTTAAATACCAGCAAAGCAAGCGTCAGCACGAAGCTAAATTGAAGCAAAAGCAGATACAGGTTAAGGAAATTAAATTCCGCCCGGGTACTGATGAAGGCGATTACCAGATTAAATTGCGTAATCTGATCAAATTCCTGGCGGAAGGTGATAAAGCAAAAGTGACTTTGCGCTTCCGTGGTCGCGAAATGGCGCATCAGGAAATTGGTTTGGCGCAATTGAAACGAGTTGAGGCTGATTTGGCTGAACATGCAGTTGTCGAGCAATTTCCAAAAATGGAAGGTCGGCAAATGGTTATGATGCTCGCGCCTAAGCGTAAGTAAAGAATTTGTGGTGTGGTTTGCCACAAACGCGTTTGGTGTTGAAAACCAAACGTTAACAGGTGATACGGAGGTTCCTAAATGTCTCAAAGTGAGACTGCCTAGCGTGTACCATTCAGGAGTAATGTAATGCCTAAGATGAAAACTAAGTCGGGTGCAGCGAAACGCTTCAAAGCGTTAGCTAACGGCGGTGTAAAACGCGGTCAAGCGTTCAAACGCCACATCCTTACCAAGAAAACGACCAAGAACAAGCGCCAATTGCGTGGCACGCTGATGGTTGATGCAACCAACATGCGTTCTGTGCGCGCCATGTTGCCCTACGCATAAAGGAGAATTTAAATGCCAAGAGTAAAACGTGGTGTCACCGCGCGTGCGCGTCATAAAAAGATCATAGTTCAAGCCAAGGGCTACCGTGGTCGTCGTAAAAACGTTTACCGTATTGCTAAGCAAGCGGTGATGAAAGCGGGTCAATATGCTTACCGCGATCGTCGTCAACGGAAGCGTCAATTCCGTTCATTGTGGATTGCGCGTATCAATGCGGCTGCACGTCAGTGCGGTATGCGTTATAGCGTGTTCATGAATGGCCTGAAAAAAGCTGAAATCGTGCTGGACCGTAAGGTGTTGGCTGATTTGGCTGTGTTTGATAAACCAGCATTTGCATTATTGGCTGAACAAGCTAAAGCAAAACTGGCTGCTTAAATACGCGGGTAGAGAAAAAGGAGGCCGCTGGCCTCCTTTTTTGTTTATGCGGGTTTATATTAAACAATTTATATATACAGTTGCTTAATATAAACCATAGTGAGAGTGGATAAGCATGGAAAACTTGGAACAAATTGTCGCGAGCGCAGTGCAGGATTTTGCGGCAGTGACACAAGCTGCAGAATTAGAGCAGGTTAAGGCGCGTTATTTGGGTAAGACAGGTTTGATGACTGAGCAGATGAAGTCATTGGGCAAGTTGCCAGCAGAACAGCGTCCTGCTGCAGGTAGCTTAATTAATCAGGCCAAAGAGCAGATTCAAGCCGCATTGGAATCGCGCCGCGCAGCAATGCGAGAAGCAGAGCTGGCTGAGAAGCTGGCTGCAGAGACGCTGGATGTGACTTTGCCTGGCCGTGGTTTGGCGATAGGTGGTTTGCATCCTGTGACACGTACATTGGCACGCATTGAGACCTTGTTTCGTTCCATAGGATTCGATGTAGCACAGGGTCCAGAGATAGAAACAGACTTCTATAATTTTACCGCACTGAATATTCCAGAAAATCATCCTGCACGTGCGATGCACGATACGTTTTATGTCGATGCGCAATATTTGTTGCGTACCCACACTTCGCCAGTACAGATACGCTACATGGAGAACAATGCGCCACCGTTGAAAATTATCGCGCCAGGCCGGGTTTATCGGGTTGATTCTGATGCGACACATTCGCCTATGTTCCATCAGGTTGAAGGTTTGTGGGTAGGTGAAGATGTGAGTTTTGCCAATCTCAAAGGTGTAGTGCAAGATTTTCTGCAGCGTTTTTTTGAGCGTGATGATTTGCAAGTGCGCTTCCGGCCATCATTCTTCCCATTTACTGAGCCTTCAGCAGAGATGGATATGAGTTGGGGAGATGGCTGGCTGGAAATCGGTGGCTGCGGCATGGTGCATCCTAATGTACTCAAACATGTGAACATCGATAGCGAAAAGTACCTGGGATTCGCATTTGGATTAGGGGTTGAGCGTCTGGCGATGCTGCGTTATGGCGTAGATGATCTGCGTTTATTCTTCAGCAATGATTTGCGTTTTTTGAAGCAATTTAATTAGTTTGGGTAATCATGAAATTTTCTGAATTGTGGTTGCGTAGTTATGTGAACCCGTCCATGGACAGTGCGGCATTGTCGCATCTGTTGACGATGGCGGGTTTGGAAGTTGAAGTAATGGAGCCTGTTGCGGCTGATTTCACCGGTGTGGTAGTGGGTCATGTGGTCAGTGTTGCGCCTCATCCTGATGCTGACAGGTTGCGTGTGTGTCAGGTTAATGTCGGTGCGGACGCGCCCTTGCAAATCGTGTGTGGCGCACCTAATGTTTGTGCCGATGCCAAAGTGTTATGCGCGACGGTAGGTGCCAAGCTTCCCGAATTTGAAATCAAAAAGGCAAAATTACGTGGCGTGGAGTCTATGGGCATGTTGTGCTCAGCGCGTGAATTAGGCATGGCCGATGAAGCCGATGGCTTGTGGCTGTTGCCCGCCGATGCACCTATTGGTATGAATGTGCGGGAATATCTACGGCTGAACGATAATTTGTTTACGCTCAAGCTCACACCTAATCGTAGCGATTGCTTGAGTGTGACTGGCATAGCTCGAGAAGTGGCAGCATTGACCGCGTCAGCATGGCAGTTGCCCACCTTTGACACTGTACCAGCAAGCGCTGTGGATGTGCCTGAAATCGTCGTCACGGCCAAGGATGCAAGCCCACGATATTGTGCGCAAGTGATCGCTGGGATTAACCCGAATGCAGTTACGCCTGACTGGATGGTTGAGCGTTTAAGTCGTAGTGGTGTGCGTGCAATTAGCCCAGTGGTAGATGTGACCAATTATGTATTGTTAGAGCTGGGTCAGCCGTTACATGCATTCGATTTGGATAAGTTAAATGGCGGCATTAATGTGCGCATGGCGCTGCCAGATGAAAAGCTGACTTTGCTGAATGATCAAGTCGTACAACTTGATCAGGATATGCTGGTTATCGCTGATCAGAATGGTGCACAGGCTTTAGCCGGGATTATGGGTGGAGCAGCGACCGCAGTGGGTGATACAACGACCAGTGTGTTGCTGGAATCTGCATTTTTCCAGCCTGATATTATTGCGGGACGTGCGCGGCGCCTTAATTTGACCACCGATGCGGCGCACCGGTTTGAACGTGGCGTGGATTATGCACAGACCAACTACGCATTGGCACGTGCAACACAGTTAATCGTAGCTATATGTGGCGGTGAGGCAAGTGCTGTCACAGAAGTACTGGGTGATTTGCCCAAGCGTGCAGCAATCAGTTTACGTCCTGAGCGCGCAGTCAAAGTGTTGGGTGTATCCCTTACACATGAGCAAGTTGGTGATTTGCTACAACGTGCACAGTTTGATTACGTGGCTGAAGGCAACATATATCGAGTTACGCCACCAAGTTATCGTTTCGATTTAACGATAGAAGTTGATTTGATAGAAGAGTTGGCTCGGCTTTATGGTTATGAAAATATCCCTGCGACCACGCCAGTGGCAGCACTGAGCATGTTGCCAGATACTGAATTGTCGCGACCAGTGGATAATTTGCGTCATGTGTTGGTTGGTCGTGATTATCAGGAAGTTATCACTTACGGATTCGTTGATGCGGTATGGGAGGCAGACTTAGCGCCAGAACTGACACCTGTTACATTAAAAAACCCGATTGCCAGTCATATGAGTGTGATGCGTTCGACTTTAATGGGTGGCTTGCTGGATGTGTTGCAAACCAACTTGAATCGTCGTCAGACTCGTGTACGCATTATGGAAGTCGGGCATTGTTATTTGGCGCAGGACGGTGGTTATGCTCAACCATTACGCATAGCTGGTCTGGCTTATGGTGATGTGATGCCTGAGCAGTGGAGTGTTGCCGCTCAATGTGTCGATTTTTATGATGTTAAGGCCGATGTGGTGGCGATGTGTATACCACAAATGGTGCGTTTTGAAGCGGCACAGCATCCAGCTTTACATCCGGGTCAAAGCGCTGCGATATGGTTGGGTGATGTGCAGCTGGGTTGGTTAGGCGCGTTGCATCCTGCGCTGGTACAGAAATTTGGGTTAAGCAGCACGCCTGTACTGTTCGAGTTGGCAGTCGAACCATTATTGGCGACCAAAGTGCCTGAACATGGCGAGATTTCTCGTTTGCCATCAGTACGTCGAGATTTGGCAGTGATAGTTGAGCAGAATTTATCTGCGCAATCCTTACTGGATGCGATGCTCTCTGCTAAAATACCGAGCGTCATCGATATTGCGCTGTTTGATCTCTACCGTGGTAAAGGTATTGATTCTGATAAAAAAAGCCTTGCTTTCCGTGTGCTGATGCAAGACAATCAAAAGACGCTGACAGACCAAGAAGTAGATGCCGTCATGGCTCAATTGATGAGTTTGTTACAACAAAAATTTAATGCGCAATTGCGTTCCTGAGGTAGTAATGACACTGACTAAAGCCGAATTGGCAGATTTATTATTTGAAGAAGTTGGCTTGAACAAGCGCGAAGCTAAAGAAATGGTAGAAACCTTTTTTGATGAAATCCGGACTTCTCTGGAAGCGGGTGATTTGGTTAAATTGTCGGGTTTTGGTAATTTTCAGTTGCGAGATAAACCGCAGCGTCCAGGACGTAATCCTAAGACTGGGGAAGACATGCCTATTAGTGCACGTCGTGTGGTGACTTTTCATCCGAGCAATAAGTTAAAAACCTTAGTTGATAAGCATTATGGCGGAACACCAGCTAACTGAGGCATTGCCTGCAATTCCTGCCAAGCGTTACTTTACCATTGGTGAGGTGGGGGAGTTGTGCGCGGTAAAACCGCATGTATTGCGTTATTGGGAGCAGGAATTTACCCAGCTCAAGCCAGTGAAGCGTCGTGGTAATCGGCGCTATTACCAACATCATGAAGTGTTATTGATACGTCGTATCCGTGAGTTGTTATACGAGCAGGGCTTCACTATTAATGGTGCGCGGCAACGTCTTGATGAACAAGCCTGTGTGCAGACGGACGTAGTGGAACTGATAGTTGCGGCACCTGCACCGCTTGATTATTCTGCATTGCGTGAAGAAATACTGGAAATCATTCAAATCTTGAAAGTGTGATCTGGCACTTTAGCTCATGTGCCAATCCTGCTATAATCTTACGCTTCGGGGCGTAGCGCAGCCTGGTAGCGTACATGCATGGGGTGCATGTGGTCGGAGGTTCAAATCCTCTCGCCCCGACCAATAAAATCAATGGGTTAAACTGAATTAAGCTTTCTGGTTTTCTGGCTTAGTAAATTATGGGTAAACTCATGGGTAAATCATGAGAATCTTATAGTGGTTTATGTCAGGATTTTTATGATTGTAGGTTGGGTTTTCAATGAATCCAGCTTATGAAATAGCTTACTTCCATTCCCTCAACAGGTTCAAATTCCAACAACCTACATAGTTTTACATCTTAGGGGTATTGGCTACAGCGATGCTCAATACTCAATATATGATCTGTCATGATCGTTGTGCTATATATGAGAGTTAATTGGGAAACTAGGGCGCGCCGCTATACACTGGCTGCTTACTTGAATCTAGAAGGCCTTGAAGGCGGGGAAAGGTTAATTACCGTTCCCCGCTAAGAATTACTTGATGAACAGCATTTCGCTATATTTAGGGAAAGGCCATAGTTCATCTGCTACTTCCATTTCAAGCGCATCTGCATGAGCACGAACTTCGTTCATCAGATCACGAATGACGTGGGCGCAATAATTCATATGTTCTTCAGTCGTGGCGAAATCATGCTGCTTGATAGCGGCGCTGAGTTTCCCGACAGCAGCCATCATCGCATTTGCCTCTGCTGCAACGGCTTTTGCCACAGTGTCATCCAGCTTAACATCCATTTTTGCCATCTCTGAGCTTGTCTGTGCTATTTCTGACAGGTAGTGGATTGCGGCTGGATATATAGAAGTTTTTGCCATATCAATAACTAACTTGGCTTCAACTTCGATAGACAAAATGTATTGTTCAGCATAAACCTCAAACCGGCTTTCCAATTCCACGCGTGTCAGTACACCCGTGCTTTCAAATAGCTTCCTGACGGACTCTTCACGCAGCATCGGAATTGCCTCTGCCGAAGTTGGCAGGTTCTTCAAGCCGCGCTCTTCGACCGCCATTTTGTGCCACTCAGGTGAATATCCATTGCCGCCAAACACCACATTACCATGCAACTCCATAATTTCCTTAAGCACAGCAAACACGGCAGTTGCTTTGTCGTCCTTCTTTTTCAGTTCTGCTTCCAGTTTGTCAGCTATCCAGTTCAAGGAGTCGGCCAGCATTGTATTCATCGCAACCAAAGGCCCCGAGACCGACTGTGATGAACCTACTGCGCGGAATTCGAAGCGGTTGCCAGTAAACGCGAAAGGAGAAGTACGGTTACGGTCGCCAGGATCGCGTTCAAACTTAAGGATTTGCGGAAGTCCAAGATCCATCAATCCACCATCCGTCGTCATAGCGAGCTTTCCGGCTTTGATGTCCATATAGACTTTTTCCAGCTGGTCACCCAGGTAGACAGACAGAATGGCTGGTGGCGCTTCGTTAGCTCCTAAGCGATGGTCGTTCGCAGCGGATGCAATAACGGCGCGCAGCAATGGCCCAAACAGGTGAACGCCACGGATGACTGCTCCGCAGAACAGCAAGAAGTTAAGATTGTCATGCGGTGTTTTGCCCGGGTCGAGCAAATTGCCTTGGGTTGCATTACCCACCGACCAGTTCACATGCTTGCCAGAACCGTTCACGCCTGCAAATGGCTTTTCATGCAGCAGGCACATGAATCCGTGCTTCTTCGCTGTGCTTTTCATCAAAGTCATCATTAGCTGCTGATGGTCAGCTGCCACATTAGCCGCTTCGAAGTAGGGCGCAATTTCGAACTGTCCCGGCGCAACTTCATTGTGGTGGGTTTTGGCAGGGATACCGAGTCGGTATAATTGGTCCTCAAAATCTTGCATGAATACTTGAACACGCTCTGGTATAGCGCCGAAGTAATGGTCGTCGAATTGCTGACCTTTTGCAGGTGATGCGCCGAACAGGGTGCGCCCGGCAAGCAACAGATCCGGACGGCTGTTGGCAAAAGCGGAATCAACCAGGAAATATTCCTGTTCCGCGCCACAGCTGGAATTCAATGTTGCAATATTTGTTTCGCCCATCAAAGCAAGCACTTTCTGAGCCGCTTTGTTCATTGCATGATTAGAGCGCAACAGCGGGATTTTCTTGTCAAGCGCTTCACCAGTCCAGGACATGAATACGCACGGAATCATCAGGGTGGAGCTATTGTCTGTGTGCATGATATATGCAGGGCTGGTCGGATCCCATGCCGTATAGCCACGAGCTGCATTGGTCATACGGATACTGCCATTGGGGAAAGAAGAACCATCAGGCTCGCCTTTGATCAGCAGGCTGCCGGTAAACTCGGTAATCGCCCCACCATCGGAATTAGTGATGATAAAACCATCATGCTTTTCTGCCGTAATATTGGTCATCGGATAGAAAATATGAGAGTAGAACTTGACGCCTTTCGATAGTGCCCATTCCTTCATTGCTGCAGCAACCATATCAGCAGTCGCCGTATCAAGGGCGGCACCTGTTTGTACGGTATTTTTGATGGTCTTGAAGACGTTCTTGGAAAGCGATTCTTCCATGCGTGCCAGATTGAAAACGTCACATCCCCATATTTCACTTAATGGTTTTGGCGTTTTTACAGATAAAGGTACACGGTTTGTAATTTTGTTAATTGCTTGAACGCGAACTTCATTCCCACTCATTTTTCTCTCCTGACAAGATTTGTGATACTAATAAATTCAGTCGAATCTTCTTGGTAAGAGGCCTTGATCAAATGGCAGTGCTTACCAGAAAACATCGAATAACGACTACTGTCTTGACTTGCAAGCATAAGATCAAATAAAGCAAAAAACGAGCCAATATATCAAGCAAATTCGAATGCAGTCAGATCAAGCCTCTCATTACAGATGTAGCCATATAGCTAGTAATGATGGCGTGCCATTTCAGTGCAAGTCGCACTGAAATGGCGCTTGGAGACGCATCAGAATATTGTTTGGAGAAAGCTTGGGTGTAGTTAATTTCTATGATTGATCATGGCTGGTAAAAAGCGAATTGCGTCTCTGGATACCCTTTGGACATATTGTCACCTCTAGGCCTTAGGAATGAAGCTGTGTCTGATGTGTGTCAATCATGATGAAAATGCGCTAGAATCGAGCTGATAATAGCTATATGAGTTTTATCCTCTCATGAGTACATCTGTGGATAAACCGAGCGCTGGTTGTTATTGAACTGTGCTGTACTTTGCTGGACAAATATTGAAACCCCGTTATTTTTTAACATCATGTTTTTGTTATGCATTATTGTTTTTGATGTTCGAAGTCGCCCAGCAAGGTGCGATAAGGTTTTCGTTTAAAACGGGATTTAAGAAAATGGGGTGCATGTGATGGTATATTCAAATCATCTCGCTCCGACCAAATTCCCTTAATTTATAAAATATCAACAGAAGGGTGTCGTCCATTTATTTATGCGCATTTTATTGAGCAACGATGACGGTTATTTTGCACCTGGTCTGGCTGTTCTAGCCAAGACATTATCAACTATTGCTGAAATTGTCGTGGTTGCGCCAGAGCGTGACCGTAGTGGCGCGAGTAATTCGTTGACCCTTGATCGTCCATTGATGTTACGGCAGGCTGACTCTGGTTTTTATTACGTTAATGGCACGCCGACTGATTGCGTACATTTGGCGGTCACAGGCATGCTGGACACTTTGCCGGATATGGTAATTTCGGGTATTAATCATGGTGCGAATATGGGTGACGATACTGTTTATTCAGGCACCGTTGCTGCTGCCACTGAAGGTTATTTGCTGGGTGTGCCAGCAATTGCGGTATCACTGACCAATCATAGTGGTGGGCATTTCGAAACAGCCGCGCGTGTTGTGCTTGATTTGGTAGAGCGACTGCTCAAGCAACCGCAATTAACGCCGATGTTGCTGAATGTCAATGTGCCAGATGTGCCATATGAGGCGTTAAATGGTACGCAGATTACACGTCTGGGTCGCCGACACAAAGCAGAGCCTGTTGTTAAAGCTACCAATCCACGTGGACAAACCGTGTATTGGGTGGGGGCTGCAGGTGCAGCGCAAGACGCGAGTACAGGAACTGACTTTTATGCAATTACGCAACAGCAAGTTTCTATTACGCCGTTGCAGATTGATTTAACCCATTATCAACAAATACAAACCTTGCAGGGATGGTGGCAGTGAAACCGAGTCGACATGATGGTATAGGTATGACTTCTGAACGTACGCGCCTGCGTATGATAGAACGTTTGCGTGAAAAGGGTATCAAAGATAGTGATGTGTTGACTGCAATGGCGATGGTGCCGCGTCACTTATTTGTGAGTGAGGCATTGGCGATACGTGCATATGAAGATACGGCGTTGCCCATTGGCTTCGGTCAGACTATTTCACATCCGTACAGTGTGGCACGGATGATAGAGGTATTGCGCAATGGTAAAGATATGCAGCGCGTACTAGAGGTAGGTTGTGGCTGCGGTTATCAGGCTGCGGTGCTTTCCAAGTTGGCGCGTGAAGTGTATTCGATTGAGCGTATAGCTAACTTGCTTGGACACGCGCGGCGTACGATACGCGCATTACGTATTGCTAATATTAAAGTGCAGCATGGCGATGGTCATATTGGTCTGGCAGAGGTGGCGCCGTTTGATGGCATCATCTTAGCAGCAGCAGGTGCAGAAGCGCCGCCTGCATTGCTGGCGCAATTGGCCGAGGGTGGGCGATTAGTGATGCCGCGTGGCGTCGGTGAGTCGCAGCAAATGGTGTTGATAGAGCGTCAGGCTGATGGGTATCATGAACAAGTGTTGGAGATGGTGCATTTCGTACCATTATTGCCAGGAGTGGCTTGATGAAATGGTGGTGGATAGGCGTTGTATTAGTATTGGCCGGTTGTAGTACGACGCGGGTAGCCCCTGTGTATGATGGCACCAACTACAAAAATTCAAATGCGAAACGTGCTGCGGCGAACGCTAAGGTTCGAGATTGGCGTCCTGCCACTTACACTGTAGCTAAAGGCGATACTCTGTACAGTATCGCGTTGGAATATGGTTTAGATTATCGTGAACTGAGTGGCTGGAATAAATTAACCGACGTGAATCGGATTTACGTGGGGCAAACGTTACGATTGACTGAGCCTGCTACAACGGTAGTTAAAGAAGGTCCGCAAACCAGTGCGATGTCTCCAGCCGTAGTAACAACACAAGCCTTGCCTGAGTCGGTTAACATTACCCAGCCTTTAGCATTGAAACTGCCTTATTCAGAACAGGCCGTAGCTCAGTTAAATCAGCCAAAAAGTGATAGTCAGCCGGTGGTAAGTAATTCACCGGTATTGTCGAGTAAACCCCTGCCTGCTCCTCCCCCTGTCGTTAAGGATGTTGTAAAAGATGTAGCACCTAAAGAGGCGGATGATACTGCACTGGACTGGATGTGGCCTGCACAAGGGAAAACCATTGCTGAATTCAGTGAAGCACAATCAAGCAAAGGGATAGATATAGCCGGTACCGCCGGGCAACCCATATTTGCGGCTGCTGCGGGCAAGGTGGTGTATAGCGGATCGGGTTTGCGTGGTTACGGGAAATTGGTCATTATCAAACATAATGCGATTTACCTGAGTGCTTATGCGCATAATCAGACCGTCTTGGTCAAAGAAGGTCAGACTGTACAGCGTGGGCAGAAAGTTGCCGAGATGGGTAATACCGATGCTGATCAGGTAAAGCTGCATTTTGAAATACGTCAAATGGGTAAACCTGTTGACCCCATGAAATACTTACCTGAGGCTGGGAAATAAAGATGGATGATGCGGACGAATTGCCGGATGTGTTGCTGGAGGCTGTGTCTGAGGACGCCTTTTTAGCACAGATATCCGGAGTCGATACATTATTCGATGAACGTCAGGCCGATGTCGTGTGTATGTACATGCAAGATATAGGTCATGCGGAGCTTCTGAATGCCACCGATGAATTGGCGCTGGCGCGACGTGTGCGGGAAGGTGATTTTGCGGCAAGGCAAAAAATGATTACCAGCAACTTGCGTTTGGTCGTCAGTATTGCCAAGCGCTATCAGCATCGAGGTATGCAATTACTAGATCTGATAGAAGAGGGTAATTTAGGTTTAATCCACGCCTTGGAGAAATTTGAGCCAGAACGCGGTTTCCGCTTTTCTACTTATGCCAGTTGGTGGGTGCGACAGCATATAGAGCGAGCGATCATGAACCAGTCGCGTGCCGTGCGTTTACCTGTGCATATTGTTAAAGCCATTAATGTTATTTTGCGTGCTCGTCACCATTTGGCTATGCATGGTATGCAAGATGCCAGCGTCGCAGATATCGCGCTATTGGTGCATATGCCAGAGAGCGAAGTTTATGAGTTGTTACGGTTGAACGATAGTGCCGTATCTTTGGATAGCCCCTTGAATGGTGATACTGATCTTAGCATGGGTGATGCGATGGCGGATGACGCGGCGCAGTTACCAGAAGATGTATTGGCAAAGACGGAAGTATTGAGTTTTATTCAGACCTGGTTGAGTCTGTTGACAGATAAGCAGCGTGGTGTGATAGAGCGGCGGTTTGGTCTGAATAATCAGGAGGTTGCTACTCTGGAGCAAATTGCAGACAGTATGAATCTGAGTCGTGAGCGTGTACGCCAGATTCAGGCCGAGGCTTTATTAGTGCTGCGTAAGCAGTTGCGGCGTACCGGCATGGATGCAGTGGGGTTGTTGTGAACGCTAGGCTAGACTGGCAAGTTATTGATACCGTGCTGTTTGATATGGACGGGACGTTGCTTGATTTGCATTTCGATAATTACTTCTGGCGGCAGCATTTGCCGCTACGCTATGCGGCAAAAAACCAGATGTCGCCCACGTTCGCGAGCGACTATCTGACGCCATTATTTGCTAAACATTATGGTAGTTTGCAGTGGTATTGTCTGGACTTCTGGCAGGAACAGCTAGGCTTGGATGTTGTTGCGCTCAAGCAGGAAGTGCAGCATTTGATTGCGGTGCGTGATGGTGTGCAGGATTTTTTGCAACAGTTGCGACAGGCTGGAAAACGCATCATTCTGGTCACTAATGCGCATGAGGATAGTCTGAGTTTGAAAATGCAGTGTACTGGACTCGCCCCTCATTTTGACCAAATACTGACTTCGCATCAATTTGGTTTAGCCAAGGAGCAAGCCGGATTCTGGCAAGCATTGCGGGATGAAATAGATTTTGATCCTGCGCGCACTGTGCTGTTCGATGATAGCTTGCCTGTGTTGCGCAGTGCGCAGCAATATGGCTTGGCACATGTGCGAGGTATATTGCAACCTGATAGCCAGGCTGCGCCACAAGTGACGGACGAATTTGCGGTAGTTGGAAAGTTTCTGGAGCTGATGCCCGTAATTTAGCCGATGAGCAAGCCAACCACGACTCGACGCCCTTCTGCGACGAGGATGTTATAAGTACGGCATGCGGCTTTGGTATCCATGACTTCCAGACCAACACTGGCTTGTTGCAAAGCAACAGACAGGCGCGGATGGGGAAATTGTAAACGGGCACCGGTGCCTAATAAAACGATTTCAGGTTTTTGATCGGCGATATGGGCAAAATGTTCGGCGGTAAGCGCACTGAAGTCATTGACTTGCCAATCAGTCAATATGGCATCAGGCGTGACGAGTAAACTGGGCTGAGTATAGCGTTCACCATTGATAATGACGTAGTTGTCACCATAGCCAGTAAATAAATTAAGACCTTCGGGTTGGGTTAAATGGAATTTCAAAACGCTCTCCAATTGCGGCATAGGTGCACAGTCGAGTAAGATTATACATTTGGGTAACATGATGACCAAGCTGACATGTGACGGCTTGGTGAGGATAGATATAATTCATGACGAAATCAGTGAAAATGTTGCGACCAGTAAAGAAATCAAGCAAGTTGGATAATGTCTGTTATGACATTCGTGGTCCAGTGATGGCGCGTGCCAAACAGATGGAAGATGAAGGTCAGCGCATTATCAAATTGAATATTGGTAATCCTGCGCCATTTGGATTTGAAGCACCTGAAGAAATTGTTCAGGACGTGATACTTAATTTACCTAATGCATCGGGTTACTCCGATTCCAAGGGTTTATTTTCTGCGCGTAAGGCTATCATGCATTACACCCAAAGCAAGGGAATTGCTGGGGTGCAGATAGATGACATCATCATCGGTAATGGCGCGTCTGAATTGATCGTGATGGCAATGCAGGGATTGTTGAATTCTGGAGATGAAGTGCTGGTACCTGCGCCCGATTATCCATTGTGGACCGCGGCTGCAACTTTGGCTGGCGGCGTGGCACGGCATTATATTTGCGATGAAAGCCAGAACTGGATGCCGGATCTGGATGATATCCGTGCCAAAATAACCAAACATACACGCGCTATTGTGATTATTAACCCGAATAATCCTACGGGTGCACTGTATACCCGTGAGTTATTAATGGGTGTTTTAGCGATAGCACGCGAACATCAGCTGATTATATTTGCTGATGAGATTTATGACAAAGTGCTCTATGATGGTTGTGAGCATATTTCTATAGCCTCATTGGCTGATGATGTGCTGTGTGTGACCCTAAATGGATTGTCGAAGAACTATCGCGCCTGTGGTTACCGTGCTGGCTGGATGGCGATTTCAGGCGACAAACGCCATGCACAGGATTATATCGAAGGCTTGAACATGCTGGCCTCAATGCGTTTGTGTTCTAACGTGCCAGGCCAATATGCAATACAAACAGCGTTGGGCGGGTATCAGAGTATCCAGGATTTAGTTGCGCCTGAAGGTCGTTTGACACGGCAGCGTGATTTAGCCTGGTCGTTGCTGACGGCCATACCCGGCGTAACGTGTGTCAAGCCTCAGGCAGCGCTGTACATGTTTCCAAAACTGGATCACAAAATGTACCCGATTAAGGATGATCAGAAATTTATTCTGGATTTATTGGAAGAGGAGCGTGTCTTGCTCGTGCAAGGTACGGGATTTAACTGGCCTTATCCAGACCATTTCCGCGTAGTTATATTGCCCTATGAAGATGAGTTGCGTGAAGCGATGACGCGTATCGCGCGCTTTCTGGAACGGTATCGCAAACAGCATGGCAGCGTGGTGTAAATTTAATTAGAAACTGAAAGATAACGATGAAACCAATGAATGTAGGCTTGCTTGGCCTGGGTACTGTAGGCGGCGGCACATTGACCGTATTGCGACGTAATGCGGCAGAAATCACTCGTCGTGCTGGGCGCGAAATTCGCGTCACCATGGCAGCAGTTCGTGATTTAGATAAAGCTAAAATGTATGCTGCGCCTGACTTGAAGCTGATAGATGATGCTTATGCGATTGTTGATAATCCTGAAATTGATATCGTGGTAGAAATGATCGGGGGTGAAAGCCCAGCTAAAGAACTCATTTTGAGAGCGATTGAAAACGGCAAGCACGTCGTTACCGCGAATAAAGCCTTGATTGCCAATCATGGCACCGAAATCTTTGCAGCAGCTCAGCGCAAAGGCGTGATGGTCGCGTTTGAAGCAGCGGTAGCAGGTGGTATACCTATTATCAAAGCGATACGTGAAGGTCTCACAGCCAACCGCATTGAATGGATAGCTGGGATTATCAACGGTACGACGAATTTTATACTGACTGAAATGCGAGACAAAGGAGCGGATTTTGCTGATGTGCTGAAAGAGGCGCAGCGTCTGGGTTACGCAGAAGCCGATCCGACATTTGACGTTGAAGGTGTGGATGCTGCGCACAAACTTACCATTATGTCAGCGATTGCATTTGGTATTCCTATGCAGTTCGATAAGGCATACATGGAAGGCATTACCAAGCTGACTGGTGATGACGTGAGATATGCGGAGCAGTTAGGTTATCGCATTAAATTATTAGGTATTACCAAACGTACTAAAAACGGTATAGAGTTACGCGTACATCCTGCGCTCATTCCTGCGCGGCGTTTGATTGCGAATGTAGATGGTGCGATGAACGCGATTCTGGTTAAAGGTGATGCGGTGGGCGTGACTATGTACTACGGTGCCGGTGCCGGTGCAGAACCGACAGCTTCGTCAGTGGTGGCGGATCTGGTCGATGTGACGCGTATGCATACAGCGGATCCGCATAGTCGTGTGCCGCATCTGGCGTTCCAGCCAGATACGTTGTCAGATGAACCGATACTGGCTATGGATGACGTACGTACTGCTTATTATTTGCGTCTGCGTGCGTTTGACAAGCCTGGTGTGCTGGCAGATGTAACACGAATTTTGGCTGATTTGGATATTTCCATTGATGCGATGGTGCAAAAAGAACCGCACGAAGGTCAGGAGCTGGTTGATATTGTCATCCTTACGCACACATGTCTGGAAAAGAATGTGAATGCGGCGATGGTAAAAATAGAGGCTTTATCAGCAATCTCAGAGCCTGTTGCACGGATACGCCTGGAAGAGCTGGCGAAATAAAGAGGTAAGTATATGGTAATGCGTTACATCAGTACGCGCGGTAACTCTCCCGCACAGAGCTTTACTCAGATTTTGTTGGGTGGTTTAGCACCCGATGGCGGATTATATTTGCCAGAGACTTATCCTCATTTTGGCGCGGCAGATTTATCGACCATGCGTGGGATGAATTACCGTGAGCTGGCGTATACCGTATTGTCACGCTTTATAGATGATATTCCTGCGGCAGATTTACGTGCGATTATCGATAAAACTTACACGCCAGAAGTATATGGCAATGCACGTAGTGATGAACAGGCAGCGGATATTACGCCGCTGCATACCTTAGAACCTGGCTTGCATTTGTTATGCCTTTCCAATGGTCCAACCCTGGCTTTTAAAGACATGGCCATGCAGTTGTTAGGGAATCTGTTTGAATATGTTTTAAATCGTGCGGGCGAAGATATCAATATCCTCGGTGCAACTTCAGGTGATACCGGTTCTGCCGCAGAATATGCGATGCGCGGCAAACGCGGCATTAACGTATATATGCTGTCGCCTCATAACAAGATGAGCCGCTTTCAAACAGCGCAAATGTTTTCTCTGCAAGATGAGAATATTCATAACATCGCAGTCGATGGTGTTTTTGATGATTGTCAGGATATCGTTAAAGCGGTTTCCAACGATCATGAATTCAAAGCCAAGTATAAAATTGGCGCAGTTAATTCAATTAATTGGGGTCGTGTTGCTGCGCAAGTCGTGTATTACTTCAAAGGTTATTTTGCAGCAACCCATGACAATAACCAACAAGTTAGTTTTTCGGTGCCGTCAGGTAACTTCGGTAATGTGTGTGCAGGCCATATTGCGCGTATGATGGGGCTGCCGATTAAGCATTTGATTGTTGCTACTAATGAAAATGACGTACTCGACGAATTTTTTAAAACAGGCGTGTATCGTCCTCGTGCTGCGGCGCAGACTTATCACACCAGCAGCCCGTCTATGGACATATCCAAAGCCTCTAACTTTGAACGTTTTGTGGCTGATTTGACCGGGCGTGATGGTGCGGTATTACGTGCGCTGTGGGAGCCTATAGATCAAGGCGGTATGTTTGACTTGAATCAACAAGGCTGGTTTGAGCAAGTGGCAGATTACGGTATGGTTTCGGGTGCCAGCAATCATGCCAGTCGTATGGAAACCATACGTGACACCTGGGAAAAATACGGTGTGATGATAGACACTCATACGGCAGACGGGTTAAAAGTAGGCTTGGAATATTTTGAGCCAGGCGTACCTATGATCGTATTGGAAACCGCGTTGCCAGCCAAGTTCGATGAAGCTATCCATGAAGCATTGGGGCGCGCACCTGAGCGACCAGCCACTATAGGTGATATAGAAAATTTACCACAACGTTTTACAGTTATGCGTAATGACGTTGAGGACATTAAGCAGTTTATCGTATCGCATTTGGCGAGCTAAAATCATGAAACTAATTGCATCGCTTACTAGCCCCTATGCACGCAAAGTGCGTATTGTGCTGGCAGAAAAACATATTGAATGTGAATTACAAGTTGATATCCCGTGGACAGAAGACACGCATGTACCGGATTTTAATCCACTGGGTAAAATCCCTGTGCTGCTATTAGATGACGGTACCGCGCTCTATGATTCCAGAGTGATAGTTGAGTATCTTGATCATGCGTCACCAGTCCGTAATGTACTGCCTAAAGAACCCCGTAGTCGTATCATGGCAAAACGGTGGGAGGCGCTGGGGGATGGTATATGCGACGCAGCAGCGGCTATATTCCTGGAGAAAAAACGCCCTGAGGCGCAGCAGAGCTCAGACTGGATAGCGCGTCAACGGCAAAAAATTCATCGTGGATTAGCGACTGCTGAGAAAGACTTGGGTGAACTAAGTTGGTGCATGGGTGATAGTTTTAGTCTGGCTGATATAGCATTAGGTTGCGCACTGGGATATCTGGATTTACGTTTTGCCGATATTCCATGGCGAGAAACCCATCCAAACTTGGCACGGTTGTCTACCAAATTGAATGAACGGGCTGCATTTGCCAGTACTATACCGTTAGGTTGATATTTTTAGAGCTCCTTTAGGGAGCTCTAATGTTTTGTGCAAGTTGAATATAATAAAAAGCTAGTGCGAATTTAGCCTAGGCGTACATATTGCTTGTGTATGGGTTATTAGAAATTGGACGATTATTTCCAGTGCTTATATCGATAATTTTAGAGGAGAATGAACTATGCAAATTGGACTGTTGGGGTTGGGTAAAATGGGCGCTAACATGGCGCGTCGCTTGTCACGTGGCGGTGCGAATGTACTGGTCTGGAATCGCAGCGCGGACGTAGCTACCCAGTTGGCACAAGCTGAGTCTAATGTGACCGCATGTCCGGATATGGCTGCGATGGTTGCACAAATGGCGAGCCCGCGCGTACTTTGGTTAATGCTGCCAGCCGGTGCTGCAACCGAAGCTGCGATGGACCAATTAGCTGACTTATTAGCGCCAGGCGATGTAATCGTAAATGGCGCAAATGCGTTTTATAAAGACAGTGAGCGCCACGCTGCTGAAATGGCCGCAAAGGGATTGCGTTTCATGGATGCGGGCGTATCGGGTGGTGTGTGGGGTTTGGCAAATGGCTACGCGCTAATGGTCGGTGGGGAAGCCGATACTGTCGCTTTGGTGACGCCGTTTATTAAAATCTTGGCGCCTGGCCCAGCAACAGGTTGGCTACATTGTGGCCCCGTTGGTAGTGGTCATTTTGTGAAAATGGTACACAACGGTATTGAGTACGGCATGATGCAGGCGTTGGGTGAGGGGCTGGCATTAATCAAAGGAAAGACAGAATATGGCATGGATGTTGCTGCAATAAGTGAAATGTGGCGGCATGGTAGTGTAGTGCGTTCATGGTTATTGGATTTGACAGCTGAATTTTTGCAGCAAGATCAGACATTGGAGGCGATTGCGCCATTTGTACCTGATTCTGGTGAGGGGCGTTGGACCGTACTTGAATCGGTTGAGCAGGGAACACCTGCGCCAGTGATGACGCTGGCATTGATGATGCGTTTTGCCAGCCAGGGCAAGCACGACTATACCGACAAATTGATTGCAATGATGCGTAAGGGTTTCGGTGGACACGGCGTTAAGGGGGATGTATGAGTTTGGATATGCAAACACCATGTAGTTTTGTGATTTTTGGTGCGACGGGTAATCTTGCGACTAAGAAACTATTGCCAGCACTGTATCATTTGGAGCAAGCGAATCGCCTTCCAAATGAAATGGCTTTTGTAGCCTTAGGTCGTCGTGAATGGAGCAACGAAATGTGGTGCGATCACGTGCGTGCTTTGTTGCAGGAAAAGTTAAAAGATAAATACGACAAAGTCTGTGCTGAAAAATTTTTAGCCCGTTTTAGTTACGTACGTGGCGAACTACATGATCTGGATGCCTATCATCGCTTGAAGGAAGAACTATCCAAGCCGAGTATGGGTAGCTGCGGGAATGTCGTGTTTTATCTGGCGATTAAACCTAGCGATTTTTCTGGTGTTATTAAAAATCTGGATAAATCAGGTTTGGCACAACCCCGAGGTTTACATCGCGTCGTGGTGGAAAAACCATTTGGTGAAGATATAGAATCTGCGCAGGCATTGAACAAACTGTTACACCAGCATTTTGACGAACAGCAGATTTTCCGTATCGATCATTATCTTGGTAAAGATACTGTACAAAACTTGCTGGTGTTCCGTTTCGCTAACACCTTGATTGAGCCGTTGTGGAATCGTAATTTCATCGATCACGTGCAAATTACCGTGGCAGAAGATATGGGCATAGAAAATCGTGCCGATTATTACGATAAAGCGGGTGCGATGCGGGATATGTTGCAGAACCACCTCATGCAATTGTTGACCGTAGTTGCCATGGAGCCACCACCTGTACTCGAGGCTGATGCGCTACGGGACGAAAAGGTGAAAGTGCTGCGCTCAATACGTCCGATTAATAAACGCTCAGTTCATGCCCATGCTTTCCGTGCGCAATATGGTGAGGGGCTGGTTAAAGGTAAGCGCGTACCTGGTTATCAAGATGAGGCTGGTGTTGAACCCAAATCGATGACAGAGACATTTATCGCAGCAAAATTCTATATCGATAACTGGCGTTGGCGTGGTGTGCCATTTTATTTGCGTACTGGCAAACGTATGGCCGCTTCCAAGTCCATGGTGGCGATACGTTTCCGCCATCCACCACAGCAATTATTCCGTTCCACACCTCAGGAAGCTATTTCTCCGAACTGGATAGTACTGTCCATCCAGCCAGAGGAAAGCATGAAAATGGAAATTCATGTGAAACAGCCGGGTCTGGACATGGATACGCGTGTGGTATCGTTGGATGCAGGTTACCGTCAGGAAGGCGAAGAGCAATTAGATGCTTATGAAACCCTGATTCTGGATGTGATAGGCGGCGATAGAACTCTGTTTATCCGTTATGACGAAGTAGAGTGGGCTTGGCGTGTAGTCGATCCTATACTGAAAAGCTGGGCGCAAGAACGCGACTTTATCCACACCTATCCTGCAGGTATCTGGGGGCCGTTGGAAGCCAATCGCTTGTTTGATGCAGAAGATCAGGAATGGCGTAATTACCTGTAACAGCTATTTTGTTACGTTAGTGCAGCATAAAAAAACAGGAATCATTATTCCTGTTTTTTTATGGGTGTGGCATCTTTGCATGATATTGTTGCAACGGCTTCAAGCGAACTCAAAATGTCACTTATCAATGGTCACAATCTAGTCTAAATGCAAACTCGTTATGGCCGCGAGACCTCTACAAGTCGCAGTTGAACGAAGCCGCTATCGCGGAGAAATATTCCCGAACCATCAAATTACGCAGCATAATTTCGTCTCCCCCAGCAATGGAATTTTGATTACTGTACCACGAGGAGACGACATTGACAGCCCCCACACCCATCCCCGCGCACTTCGAGCACAATCACCAGCGACTGCTGAATTGCCTCAAGCTCAGAGGCATGCAGCCTAAAACCATCGCCTTGTATTCACACGGCGTACGGCGCGCAGCGGTGTATTTTAATGACCAGATAGACGCGCTCACCAAGCCACAATTAACCGACTATTTTGTTCGCATCCTGGATACCCATTCATGGAGTACGCTCAAACATGATCTGTATGGACTGAAGTTCTATTATGCCCATGTACTCAGCCAACCCTGGCCAGGTGCGGATCTGGTTAAACCACCCAAGTCATATAGCCTGCCCGACATCATTACCGTCGCCCAGGCACAACAAATCTTCATGGCCACCCGCGTATTGAGCTACCGCGTATTCTTCTTCACCCTCTACAGCCTGGGCTTACGATTAGGCGAAGGCTTACGCTTGCAGGTAGGGGATATCGATGCGGATCGGATGCGGGTGCAAGTACGCAACGCCAAAGGCAACCGTGATCGATTGGTGCCGTTATCAGAGAACACCTTGCAGGTATTGCGCCGTTTCTGGCTCACCCATCGCAACCCAAGCTTGCTCTTTCCTAATCGACACGGCGGTCTTGCCAAATCGCACTTGGCACGCACCCCGCTGGATCGTGGTGGTATCCAGACCACCTTGGGTCAAGTGACCCGTGACTGTGGCTTAAAAAAAGAATTACACCACACAGCCTGCGCCACAGCTATGCCACCCACCTGATAGAAGCTGGCATCGATTTACTCGAAATTCAGCAGATACTCGGACACCAGTCCATCCTCACCACCATCCGCTACACCCACCTCACCGAACAACGCCATCAGAGCGCACACACTCGCCTTAATCAATTAATGGAGAAATTCCACATTCATTGGGGCAAAGTCAAATGATCAGACTGGCGCACATCGTAGCAACCTACGCAGCTAAACTGCTTGCACAACACGGTCATCACCTATTGCCCAGCCAGCAAGCTGCCTTAACCGCCTTTCAAACCTGCCGTAGCCAGATGAGCCCGAGGATGCAACTTGCCTGTGATGATTGTCAAACACCCAGCTACCTGCCACATTCCTGCGGTCATCGGCATTGCCCGCATTGCCAGGCGCACGAATCACAGCGCTGGATAGACCAGCAATTACACAAATCCATCCCCGCCAACTACTTCATGCTCACCTTCACCGTGCCCGCCCAGTTGCGCACACTGGCCTGGCAACATCAGCGCGTCATGTATGACTTGATCACACGCTGCGCGTGGGAAACAGTCAACACCTTCAGCCAAAACGACAACAAGCTGCGCGGCAGCGCAGGGGCGGTGACTGTACTGCATACCCATAACCGCCGACTGGACTATCACCCCCATGTGCATCTCGTCATGCCCGCTGTCGCCTTTAACCCCAAACAGCGACGCATGCGTCATAAACACGGCAACTACCTGTTTAACCACAAAGCCCTGGCCAAAGTATTTCGTGCCAAATTACTGGCAGGCATCAGACAAGCAGGACTCACCCTGCCAAACGATTACCCGACCGATTGGGTGGTGGATTGCAAAGCCGTCGGCACTGGACAGCACGCTCTGATCTACCTTGGGCGCTATCTGTATCGGGGGGTGATACAGGAGAAAGACATCCTCTCCGACCGGCATGGTCAGGTCACCTTCCGTTACCGGAACAGCCAAACCAAACAAATGGAAACCCGTACCTTGAGTGGTGTAGCCTTCCTGCGACTGATACTGCAACACATTCTGCCCAAAGGCTACCGCCGCGCCCGCAACTTTGGCTACCTGCATCCCAATAGCAAACTACTCACCCAGCTACAGCTGACCCACCTATGGCGACGGAACAATCCGCCGCCAGCGCAACCCAGACCAGCGATACGTTGCCAATGTTGCGGTGGGGTGATGAAGATAGTGCGCACACGTATCAAAGCGATACCGCTAGCCACATCAGCCCCATCTATAAAACGGGAACACAGAGCAGATGACACAGGGTGGGAGACCATGCGCTAAACCAGCCCACACCGCCCACCTGCCAGACTAGGCAGGTATGGCCGTGCTCGCCCTGAAGAAGGCTGAAATTGGGTTAACATGCCCGAAAAGCCGACTAAAAACGGTGAGTTGAATAGAATAAGTTGCTGCAATGGCAACGTGAAGGTCGTGAAATGGCGGGTGGGATGCGTAACGCGTCCAGTTATGCCAGCATAGTCAAAAAGATATTTCCATAAGCGCTCAAGCAACACCCGCCCCAGCCATGCCGGGCTTGTCCAACAAACGGTTCAGATTGTGGCTCGCTTCGCGATCACAATCTAACCTTATTCGTTATAAATGATTATTAGCGTTTAAAAGCAATCCGATTGGCAAATAGCATATTCAGCACAACGCTACCACCGACCAGAACAGTCGTTAACGCAACCCATCCACCAAGCGTCATATTTCTAGTGGCAACGCCAGTGAATATTGCTGCAATCAGCAAGAGTATGAATGCAGAGCTTGGGACGCCATACTCCACCTCTGCCTGACATCCACTGCAAGTGTTAGCATTATGAAGTAGTTCGGTATGGCAGTGTGGGCAAACTAGATCAGACATTATGTGATTCCTCCGTGTTGTAATTTGGGTGTAGGTAAAATTTCTAAAATCGTTATAACTAAAAATCTGCTCATCTCAGGCTATCAACTTAGATATGATCCTGATGTTCCCTAGCATATAAATTACGTAGCGGAATTTGTGTTATCTGTATCATTGCTCAGGTCTAGGCGTTGATTAAAGACATCTAAAAAAATACGTTGTTTTGTTGCACTCAGAAGTTTGTCTGTTGCACTAATGCCCATCCCGCGTGGCCTATCATTGCTTTCTGCACGATGCCAGGCTTCAACTTTTTTGAGATGATTGTTAATCTCCTCAAATTCAGATGGCAATACAAGAGCACACAATGTACGAATGCGCCGACTATGACGTTGCCGCTCGGATGACTCTCCTCGATATGCTACATGTATGAATGAGTCAATTGCTTCGAGTAAATCGCGTGCGACCTCTTGCTTCTGGTTTTGTTCATTACTGCGTACGGTTGCTTGTGTTTGATAGGTTGCGATTCTACTTGCAATCCACCCTCCCAGCATGGCTGAGGTTAACGTTGCAACGATGTTGGTCCAATCAATTTCCATGTTGATTCCAAAGGTTAGTTAATGGGAACGGATGGAACTTCGGGGGCAGTTCTAGAATGCAAACAATCTCTCATTGCACGCTACCTAGGTAGAGCTGATATTCACTTGTGAATTTTCCCCACCCTTAGCCTTTTTCCATCCACTTCGGTAAATAAATTGCTTTGGAGTGATTTCTCACCGATTGCGGGTGTATCACAAGATAGACCATATAAAATATCTCTGTAATAAATATCATTTTTATCGTTATTTATTGCAACACCTTTTTTGTTACGAAAAACAGTCATTCCGTAATTTTCAATTTCGTAGAAATATTCTTTATTTTCAAAGCCAAAATAGACGTATGCATCAGTTTTTCCAATATCCTCATTGTGTGCATAGCCGCGATACAGAATGTGTGTTTCTTGGGTATTCGGAGCGACGCTATAAGTTAATTCTATTTTTTCGCTGTGCCAAACCTATATTCAATATAGCTGTCAGGTTTCCCTTGCTTCGCTGATGCACAAATGGAGACTGTTTTATTATGATCTCGATTTGTCATTGAGCAAGAAAAGACAACGATTTCATTTTCCGTATTACTATTACATAGTGTTGATTTAATGGTTTCTTGAGAACAAGCAGGTAGGCTTAATAAACTGCTAGTCACTAAAAGTAAAAATTTGAATTTCATTTGAATACTGCCTCTGCAATAATAAATGCGTTTTGCCGTTCCGCACCCAGGTACCTGACTGATCATTCTCTGGTGCATGACTAGTTGTATCCGCCGTATCTACTAACCCCCCAAAATTCGACAACACACCACATTGCCAGTGGAACTGAATACGTAACTGATGATCTCAGGTAGAGGTGGTTACTGCATTGGGTAAACCCACCACTAGCATCGACTGCTCACCAAACACAGTAGGGTGGAGTTGGATTAAGGTGCATATGAACGTTTACCAAATTTTTTAACCCATTTATCAAAATCATGTGTTGTCGCATTAGTTAATTCAGGTGTGTTCGGAAGTAAGTTAATTATCCATTTTTTATCGCTGTCATTGGCTACGCAACCATATTCATTCCAGTCAGCATCAGCCCAGTTTGGGTTGTTTACAAATAGCTTCGGATTGTCATATTCATTTGTTGAGCTAGTATATGGAATGTCTAGCGAATAACCATAATTGTGATTTTGAAAAAATATTATATAGCTGGGCTTTAGCTCTGATTTTTGCTGGGTCGTAAGTAGGTAAATCTTATTTTGTGGATATTTAGCACTGGCTTGGTATATCAGTTCAGTCTTTTTTAAACTTCCATACCTATATTCAGCGAATGGATTTAATTGATCTTTTTTAGACGCACATATGGAAACTATCTTTTTATTCCATAATTGACATGAAAATAATATTTGTTCATCCGTTGTGCATAAGTTCGAAGTTGCCATTTCAATAGCGTCATCTGAAAAAGCAGAATTTGATAAAAATGTAATGAATAGGCTGAATATGAATAGTTTCATGATTTATATGAGATTTAATGCGCAATCACCACGCAAATAAAAATTATTCGGGTGGTGGACAAAGTTAATCTATTGGAGAAAAAGATATTCCATTGTTAATGTCATCCAAACAGTAACCATTATTATCTTTGAGCTTTATCCAATGAGAATATTCCTTATCTTGACTTTCATTTCCTTTGGTTATTTTTGCTTTGTTTGTTAAAAAATTCACGCTTTTGTTTGTGAAATCGAGTGTGGTGCGGTGCGTTTCATTCTTGTCATAACCTATTAATTTAAAACATATATTATTGTACTTAAATGCATATGAAGAAGTGGACATATACCAAGTTCCTGAACTCGCCCACGAGGCCAAGTCTATATGTAAAATACCTTTTTTAATGGAGGCGCCACTTACTAGTGTGCTGCTATCAAATGGATCGTCAAATGCGGGATTGTCAGGTCGTGGTATTAGCTTATGGTTTTGCAATATCAACTTATAGCTTGAGTTTTCTTTACTTTTAATTGCCACCACAAGAATTCTTGGGTTCGTATTGAACGGCACAGGACTATCTTCGGTTTGCTTGATTAATTTAGGATCATTTTTCCTTAGAACCAATACCAAATCATTTAGTCCGTCATTATTTAAGTCGCCTTCAAGTTTTTTCTCAACTAGCCAATCCAATGGAACAAATCCTTCTATGGATTTAGAGGTTTCAGAAATTAACGGATAAACAATTAGTGCTCCATTATTTAAGTCTTTTCCGATTGCATTCCGGTCAATTGCCATAAATAAAAATATGGTAATTGACAACATAGATAAAATATATTTTTTCATGAGTTTATTTGAATGTTGAATATGTAAGAATGAAAAATTTACGTCTAGCTTCTGCACCACCACCTGCTATATCAGCAGTTCCTAACTCGCCAGAATTAACGATTGCCGTTATTTTATTTACTGTCGTGGGACTGTCACCTTCATCTGCAATTTCCCAACAGTGTTGACCATTTGCATTTTTCTTCGCAACCCAAAACCATACGGCCGAACGTACTTTATGAGGAATCGCAGCTAACAAGTCAGGATTTTCAATGAAGTCCGATCCATCGCTCCAAATGTATTTGTAGCCTTTAGTAAATTCTGAGTAATTGTATTTACCCTTTACTTGTTTTAAGCCGCGACCACGAAATTTCCAACGAGTTTGCGCATATTGAAATAATATTTCTTTTATGGCTTTCAATTTCACATGAAACAACGCTTACTTCGTCAGAAGTACACAATGACTGCTCAGTAGGTACGTGTATGACATCAGCTGCATATGTGTTTGTGAAAAATAATGCAAAAATGCTCGGAACTATTTTTTTAGCTTGATTTTTATATATTGCCATATAGTTAATTTATTTCTCTGGTGGTCTGATTTCGCCTTCGATTAAATAGCGACCATCAACTTCTGTAAGTAATGATGTTTTTATATTTTTGTTTTCTACCCAATTGTTTGGTTTGCAAAGAATGGCCGCAACATCTGCACCAGTAGATTTTTTCGTAACTGTTACGCTCATTTGAGCACCAATTACCTCTTGCATTACATCTACCAGATAATAATAATCATATTTTTGAAACGCAAAATAAACAGAATAGGTTCCATTATCTAGACCTCGATACATTTTTGCCCCGTTGTCCCTAGTTACCAGGTATTTCATCTCCGTATTTTTTTGCGTGCCGAATCGGTACTCTATGTAGCTTAGATCCTTGCCGTCGACTGTATTTTTAGCGCAAATGGAAATAATTTTTCTTTTTTTGCCTTCAACAGGGCAAGAAAGAATGATCTTCTCGTCTGCCTCACATAGTGTCGGTTCATCTGCGTAAGTTATCTGTGCAGATAAAATAACGCTTAAATAGGAAAATACGTTGCTAAGAATTACTTTTTTCATATGCATACGATTATTTGCTGGGGCGATTACCCGAGTAAATACACAATAACGGCATCGTTACCAAGCAACGTTTAATAATAGTGAGCATCATGAGAGCTTATTTCGTCGGCTCTATTTTGCCTTCCATTAAAGCTTCGCCATCTACCTCTGTAAGCAATGGTGTTTTAATATTTTTGTTTTCTTCCCAGTTGTTGGCTTTGCAAAGTATTGTTGCAATACGAGTATTATTTTTCCTGACGATTACATTCATATGTGCACCTTTCACTTCTTGAGGAACTTCTGCTATGTAAAAATATTCTTTGATTTTAAATCCGAAGAATACTGAGTAAGTTCCATCATATAAACCACGGTAAATTTTTGCAGTGTTATCCTTGGTTACAAGATACGTCATTTCCGTATTTTTTTGTGTGCCAAATCGGTACTCTATGTAGCTTAGTTCCTTACTGTCGACTGTGTTTTTAGCACAAATGGAAATAATTTTTCTTTCTTTACCTTTAACAGGGCAAGAAAGAATGATTTCTTCGTCTGTCTTACATAGTGTTGATTCAGCTGCGTAAGCCATCTGTGAAGATAAAATAAAGCTTAAGTAGGAAAATACGTTGCTAAGAATTACTTTTTTCATTTGAATGCAGCCTCTGCTAGTTTGTATGCACTTTGTCTTTCTGTTATGCCGTTATAGCCGCCGTTTATTTTATAGGTAACATCCTCAACATCTTTAAATCCATTTTTTTGATCTGCTTGTAAATATACTTTTTTCCACAACCAAAACCAAATAGCTGACCTTATGGCATAAGGGGCTTGATTTATAACATCTGGATTGTTGATCGAATCAGGTGCTTGACCGTCAAAGTATTTGCTATAGTTGCCCATGAATCCAGCATATTTTTCATAACCCGTAATCTGAATCAGGCCTCGCCCTTTAAAAAGGAGGCCATCGCCAGGGTGGTCAGCCCTGTTGCCGTTAAGCTTACTAAAGTGTTTTTTCCCAATTGCATCTTGGTTTGCATGACGGATATAATTTTTTCGTCCATTAATTTTTGGTGGGGTTCCTAAAAGATAGCCATCTTGAGTTGCTTCGTCTGGGTGTTTTTTGTAGTAGCTGAATGTTTTTAGAAAAGTTGGGGAATACTCCCAGCTTTCATTCACTGGCTTCATCTTTGCTCCGGTCTCACCCTTGATTTGCGCAAAAAAGTGCGCTCGACGTAAAGGAGTATCCAGATGGTATTTAACTAAATCCTTGTTGCATTCATCAGCAATGCCTTGCAAAAAATCATCTTTCGCTGCTGGAAAAATTTTCTTCAACTGCGCAACCGTAATCTCCCCCGGCACAGGCCGTCTAGGCTTGGCCTGCGGCTGATCATTCTCGTTTTGGGTCTGATCTGGCGTAATTCCCTGTGGATCGGTCGGTGATGGTCCAGGAGCTGGGGCAGGCGCTGGTTGGTTTGGTCGTTTGTTGGGTTGTGTATCGGGCAGATCATCTGTTTTGCCCGGTACTTTAATGGTTCTCATCATTTTACGCACTAACTTTTTGCGCCCAGGTTCTGCTGCTACATCATCTAGCTTCTTATAGGCCTTAGCCTTGCGTGACCATACAAAAATCTGGATAGGCTTGAAGCTAGTCGGTGTCAATTCTATGCAATAGTTTTGCGCAGTGGTCACGCCACTTTTCTCATGACCGTCATATTTAATTTTATATTTAACGTCATCCATGCCTTCCAGATAACGGTTCACAAAGCAGATCATTACTGTACCTGGTTGTTTGATATCGCCAAACACATCGTCCAGAAAGTCCTCCCACAAACTCATGCTACATCCTCGTCTAAATCATCCTCATTAACCTGTATATCCACGATATCAACCCACTCGTTTTCCCCCACGAAAATATCGACAGGGCAGGGTGCGGCACTCATCGCCAGCTCAGAGCGACCTATTTCATCAATAGTGCCGCTGCCTAACAATACGGGTGTACTGCCTTGAGTCCATACCTCATACATGGCATTTTCCAGCTCGGGATCGTTATGGAAAAAACTACCCACATCAAGCTCAATGCCATAGTGCAAATCTTCAGGCAACGTGAGCATTGCAACAGGCAATGCACCTAGCATGGCACTGTCAGACCCACCCCCACTAAACTGATGTGCCACCCCCTTAACCGAGAACGTCCCTGGGCAGGTAAAGGTAATATTGCCGCCCTCCAGCACAATGGCCGACTGCCCAGCTTGCAGCACGATCTTCTGCTGTGCTTCTATCAGAATCGCATTATTGGTACTGGTCACATTGATAGCCTGATCCGCAAACACCTCCATCGCATCCGTATGCGCCGCCAGAGAAACAGGCGCATTGGCCGCAATCACATGCATGCCACCGTCATGGGTAAACAGTGTGGTTGCATCCCCACTGTTCACACTCACCGTATGCTGTGCCGCCCAATGGCTGTCTCCTTGCGTGGTCCAGCTCAGGTGACCTTGCGCAAACTGCAGCATGCTCTGTGGCGTTGCCGCATTCAGACTGGCATCACTGTCCAGCCCCACGGTGGCCGCATCAAAGCGCAGCGCCTTGGCCGCAGCTGTATCCGCCTTGGGTTGCAACTTCAACTGCAAATCAGGCACCGCCTTCAACGCAGCATCCGACACCTGCGCTGACTGCGCTACTGCCGCATCACGCAGCGTCTGATTCAAACTCGCCGCTGCCGCTAATTGATCAGCCGCCTCACTCACATCCAGCTGCGTAGACGTCACACTCGCACCCGACTGACTGCGCTGTGCCGTCGTCAGCCATACCCCCGCATTACCGCGCAACTGCCCCCACGCATCGGTACGCGCCTCCAGCCCCAATCCTCGTGCCGTACCGCGCAGCGCAGAAGCTGGCACCCGGCTGCGTAGCCAGCCCAGATTCAAAGCTGAATTCGCCGTACTGCTCATCAACTGCATCTGCAACTCACTCGCCGCATCATCTACCAGCCACTGATTAAAGCCATCTCCACTGAAATTCTGACTATGCCAACCCGACACCACTCCGGCATGATCCAGGCCACCATCCACCCCAGCTGCAAACGGCGGCGTATCCACCCCGTTATACAGACTGGCAGTGACCACTGGCCTATCAATATCCCCACCGATGAAATCCACCAGCACCTCAGACCCGATACGCGGCGTAAACACACTGCCCCAATTCTCACCCGCCAACACCTCAGCCACCCGCACCCACGTACCCGACTGATCATTCCCTGGCGCATGCCCGGTTGTATCTACCGAATTGCCCGTATCCATCAAGCCACCCATATTGGGTAACACACCGCGCTGCCAGTGGAACTGAATACGCAACTGATGATCTCGGGTAGAGGTTGTTACCGCATCTGGCAAGCCCACCACCAATGCAGACTGCGCACCCAACACCGCAGGGCGGGGTAAGCGTCTGGATGCACTGGGCATTAACGCCGTCGTAGCAGGCACAGCCGTAAACTGATTTCGATAAGTCCCATCCTCCGCATCCGCTAATCCCATCCCCCGCTGAAAACCTGCTCCCAGATTGTTCACTGCCTCATGCGTCACCGACACCAGCGTAAACTGATTGGTCCCCACGGCAAAACTATCATGCCCGGTCAAATCAAAGCCAAATCCCGGTGCCAGACAGCGTACTGCACCCTGACCTGACACCAGAGAAGCATCAAACGCCAACGCCAGTAACTGCTGATCAGCCCAAGTGGCAGCATGGGATGTATCGGCAAATTGTTGTTCACCCATGGCTACATACTGTGGCAGGATGAACGGATTTTGGTATTAGCGTTTGAAAGCAATACGATTGGCAAATAGTGAAGTCAGCGCAACGCTACCGCAAACCAAAATAGCAGTTAACGCCACCCATCCACCAAGCGACATGTTTCGAGTGGCAACGCCAATGAATATTGCTGTAATCAGCAAGAGTATGAATGCACTGCTTGGGACACCATATTCCACCTCTGCCTGACATCCATGGCAAGTGTTTGCACTATGAGGTAGTTCGGTATGACAGTGTGGGCAGGTTAGATCGGACATGATGAGATTCCTTTGGATTTTTGTGTATAAATGGAAGTTAACCCCAATGATTGCTCGGATGCCGCCATTCATGGCGTGCAACAAATTTCTGATTTATTTCCAGTTGTGGTGTGGAATAAGCGACTTGTCCGTCAATATCCCAGCGGGCTGATTATTTGGGCAATCTATAAAGCAATACCATGTGTCAGCGTTCAGAGCGATAACTGGTTTGATGGGGTCTATGAATCTTCGATAACCTACGAATTGATCTGGCATCGGAGCATCATCGCTATCGTAATCTGTAACGTCTATTACCTTATTGTTTAAATTACGACAATCATTTTTTGGAGCACATCTAGTGCTTACGTTTCGTTCAGAAGAACCAAAGTTATATACGTAGGGTTTGTCATCATCTGCTTCATTGAATTTGCCATAAAATCTATCTTTTATAGGATCGTAATAGCCCAACAAATGAAAGTTATCAGGGTTGGAATCAGTTTTTTCCCACAGGCTTACTTTATATAAATGTGCATGGTTTGGCACAGGTTCGTATTTGCCACCCCACTGGGTTAGCTGTTTTGTTTCTGGATCAAGAACATTTCCGAAATGATCAAAATAGTATACATACGCAGCGTAAGGTGTAAGGCCTTCACCAGAACCTGCTTCTTGGATATAAATGCTTGGTTTAATGTCGCAGATAAGTTTATTTCCGCCTTCGCATGCCATCGTGGGCATTCCATTATGACCTTCAGCAAAATATCTAAATGGCCATTCAGTATTGCCTTGAATTGTTTTCTGTTGTGCAGGTGTATCGGCATACACAATTTGCGAGTAAGCACCCAATAACAGCATCGTTACCAAGCAACGTTTAATAATATTGAGCATCATGAGAACCTTCGTAATTTCTATTTAGTTGTTGCTGGAGTTGAGCCAGTGAATCCTAACCCGGCGTCTACTGCGGTGACATGCATATGTGTTTCATGTAGTTTTTCATTTGCTGAAATCCCCTGGTTGTAAGTTGGGGCATTCTGATCCGAGGTGTTCATATCCATTTTCCATGGATCAAAAATCTGTCTTACAAGGTCTTTCTCTTTTAAAAGCGCATCTCTGAAGTTGTCGATCTCTTTCTCGGCTTCGTTCCCCAACGTTGAGTGCTGATAGTTGGCGTATTCTGCCTGATTTCGATGTAGTGATATTGATTCTGCATTATTTTTAATCACTTTTACATCTAATCCCAAACCAATCCGATGTAATACAGATCCCAGCATAGGACGCCAACCAGATGTTAGTTGTACTTCTGTTAAACCAGTGGAAATTGCGGCCTGAATTAATGCCGCATATGTATGCGGATGCACGCGGGTGTAAATATCCGACTTTGCATCGTATTGGCTAACATTGAGGCGAACATTGGTTAGTGATTCTGAAAGCCAGATTATTTTTAATTGATATGTCGGGGTTAGTGATATGGTTAGCGCGGCTGCATTTCCACTGGTATCAGGATCAAAGTTACCCGCATAAATATTACTGACGGCCTGTTTGGCTGGCGCACTTAACGATGTTGATGCTAACAAAGTATCGACTTCTTCAGATGTGAATTTGTGTGTGATTTTTAGCCAGATGTCGCCAGTGAGGGAGGCCGTGTAATAATCCTTACCGTTTTCCGTCTTTTGAAATACGGGTTTGCTATCGGTATCTGGATTCGGGTGTGTGCCGTATTTCTCATTGATGGTGACAACAATGTCGTTGTCACCAGCGGTTACTTCATATACGGGGTATTTGCGATATCCTGCTCTGGCATCGCTGCCTAAATATAGTGATGTGTTTTGCCCAGAGTTAATTCTTATGGACTCTTTTTCATGTCTAATTAATGGGCTATCATCCCTTGCTTTATCAGGGTTGCTTTGGTACATACTTAGAACTTTGCTGTCCACACAAACCGCAAAAGGTAAGCTGTTCAATTTTGTTGACGGCCCATACTTCTGATTATCTTTAGGCGTAATTTTGCCCGCCGGATGTATTTCATAAGTGACGGTAATTTTCTTGAGAGTTGGCACATCCACGCAAGAATTCGGCTTATCATTGGTGGTTACTACGCAATCAGGGGTTTTGTTTTTTGTGGTCATATTAGCACTCGTCACATTCGCCGTTTTGTAATTCAGGTGTTGCATCGGTTTGTTCCCAGAATAGCTTGAGTGATTCTGGGTCAGCAGTGGTTACCCGTTCTGTTTTGCCTTCTTCATTCGTTATTCCAGAAAACACTTCACCTGTAGCAGATTCAATTCTATAAGGCATGTTCGTTAACGGCTCGCCGCTGGTTGTCGATACTGCGCGCAATTGTTCGTCAAACAGTTTTGCTCTTGTGTCAGGCAGTTTTATAAAACTCGCCACATCCCTAGCCCCACCCGAGAACTGATGCGCCACCCCCTTAACCGAGAACGTCCCCGGGCAGGTAAAGGTAATATTGCCGCCATCCAGCACAATTGCAGACTGCCCGGCCTGCAGCACGATCTTCTGCTGCGCTTCCACCAGAATCGCATTATTGGTACTCGTCACGTTGATAGCCTGATCCGCAAACACCTCCATGGCATCCGTATGTGCAGCCAGAGAAACAGGTGCATTTGCCGCAATCACATGCATGCCACCGTCATGCGTAAACAGTGTGGTTGCATCCCCACTATTCACACTCACCGTATGCTGTGCAGCCAAATGGCTATCCCCTTGCGTAGTCCAGCTCAGATTGCCTTGCGCAAACAGCAGCATACTTTGCGGTGTAGCCGCATTCAGACTGGCGTCACTGTCCAGCCCCACGGTGGCCGCATCAAAGCGCAGAGCCTTGGCCGCAGCACTATCCGCCTTGGGTTGCAACTTCAACTGCAAATCTGGCACAGACTTCAATGCCGCATCTGACACCTGAGCTGATTGCGCTACTGCCGCATCACGCAGCGTCTGGTTCAAACTCGCCGCTGCCGCTAATTGATCAGCCGCCTCACTCACATCCAGCTGCGTAGACGTCACACTCGCACCCGACTGACTGCGTTGTGCCGTCGTCAGCCATGCCCCCGCATTACCGCGCAACTGCCCCCACGCATCGGTACGCGCCTCCAACCCCAATCCTCGTGCCGTACCGCGCAGCGCAGAAGCTGGCACCCGGCTGCGTAGCCAGCCCAGATTCAAAGCTGAATTCGCCGTACTGCTCATCAACTGCATCTGCAACTCACTCGCCGCATCATCTACCAGCCACTGATTAAAGCCATCTCCACTGAAATTCTGACTATGCCAACCCGACACCACTCCGGCATGATCCAGGCCACCATCCACCCCAGCTGCAAACGGCGGCGTATCCACCCCGTTATACAGACTGGCAGTGACCACTGGCCTATCAATATCCCCACCGATGAAATCCACCAGCACCTCAGACCCGATACGCGGCGTAAACACACTGCCCCAATTCTCACCCGCCAACACCTCAGCCACCCGCACCCACGTACCCGACTGATCATTCCCTGGCGCATGCCCGGTTGTATCTACCGAATTGCCCGTATCCATCAAGCCACCCATATTGGGTAACACACCGCGCTGCCAGTGGAACTGAATACGCAACTGATGATCTCGGGTAGAGGTGGTTACCGCATCGGGTAAACCTACCACCAATGCAGACTGCGCACCCAGCACCGCAGGGCGGGGTAAACGTCTGGACGCACTGGGCATTAACATCGTCGTCGCAGGCGCAGCCGTAAACTGATTACGATAAGTACCATCCTCCGCATCCGCTAATCCCACACCCCGCTGAAAACCTGCCCCCAGATTGTTCACCGCCTCATGCCTCACCGACACCAGCGTAAATTGATTAGCACCTGCGGCAAAACCATCATGCCCGGTCAAATCAAAACCGAAGCCCGGTGCCAGACTGCGTACTGCACCCTGACCTGATACCAGTGAGGCATCAAACGCCAACGCCAGTAACTGCTGATCAGCCCAAGTGGCAGCATGGGATGTATCAGCAAAATGCTGCTCTCCCATATCTACATACTGCGCCAGACTGGGCAGGGCGGATGAACTATCCCGACTGGCCTCACCTGCAGGGGCGACTACCGTACTGGGCAACCAGCTACTGGTGGCTACCTGAGTTGGACGTATCTGGCTTAATGACGCAAAACCATCTATGGCATCGGTGCTGTCACTGGCGCGTACTCCCGCAAAGCGTAATGCCCGTCCACCTGGCATATCTGGCACGGTGGCCTGTCCGTCGAAAATGACCAGCGTATGTAACGCCTGCAGACTTGTTCACATGTGGTGGCAGACTGGATTAACTACGATAGTGGCGTTTAAAAGAAATTCGATTGGAAAATAGTTTGTTAAAAGTGATTCCACCACCAATCAAAATTATTATGAACAAAATCCATCCACCTAACATCATATTTCTAGTAGCGATTCCAGCGATTATTGCAACGATGAGCAAAAATATGAGTACGCCACCTGGCACACCATATTCCACTTCTGCTTGGCATCCACGGCAAACGGTAGCGCCATGAGGTACTTCGGTATGACAGTGTGGGCAAATTAAATCAGACATTAGATGTTTCCTCCGTGTGGTAGCACTTTGTAATTAGTGGCTGGGTAAAATATAAAATTAGCGTTTAAAAACAATCCGATTGGCAAATATCATATTCAGCACAATACTACCGCCGACCAGAACAGTAGTTAACGCCACCCATCCACCAAACGACATATTTCGAGTGGCAACGCCAGTGAATATTGCTGCAATCAGCAAGAGTATGAATGCAGAGTTTGGGACACCATATTCCACCTCTGCCTGGCATCCACTGCATGTGTTAGCGTTATGAGGGAGGTTGGTATGGCAGTGGGGGCAAGTTAATATAGACATTATGTGATTTCTCCGATGGCTAGTTTGGTGCTGTGAACAATGTATTAGTTTTTTAACGCTTGATTTTTTATACCGTCGACATATTCGATTTGACCATCTGATAAATGGATTTTTCCGATGGGAGCTTTTTCAAAATCAGGATGTATATACCAATCAAAATAAATATATTCATCTTGGACATAAACAGCTCCATTTGGCTGACGTATTGCATTGTCGTCATAGCTAAGAGATTGTGCACAGCTAGAAACAAGGTGTGAAAACACTTTTTTGAAATGACCTTTACTCGTGAGGCTTATAACAGCAAGGTAATCTTCAACGCCTGAGCCACATTCGCCATTAAAACTTCCTGAATGAGTACGCATTGAATAAATTAATGGTATGTATTCAGTATTACCAATGAGGATTGGTTTTTGTGTAAAAAATCCCATATGTTCTACTTCATTATTTAATGCTGGAGAACGTTCAGGTGATATTTTTATGACGGTATATTTATTATTCTGTGGCTGTGATGAAGTGAGTAAAACTGCATTAGATTTATGGTCAAAGTGGAAGCTAATGCATCCAGCAGTTCGTGAAAGTGTATTTTGATAAACGCCATGTTTTTTTTTGTCTAAACACATCTCATTTTGTGTCGCATGTACTATTGTTGAAGTCATTACGCCTAATAGTAAAAGCCCTATTAACTTAAATGCCTTGATTGTTTTTGATATGTTCTGCATAGCAAACTCCAGTATAAAAGGGATGTCCATCCTTTTTTAGCTCTTCCAATGTTTTGTCTTGATTGGTTTTTTCTTCTAAATCCCAGCCTTTGTTTGATTGAGTTTTATCGCAAATTACGTTTTCGTTTTCAATCCATTGGTTCTTTTTGCCATCCCAATTAAAATAACGTTGCTGATGGGCGAGCCCGTTATAGCTGGCAAGAGTTTCAAGATTGAGCATTGCTTGGTCATAGTTTCTGTGAACATCTAAATATGCTTTGGCTCTTTTTCGATGAGTTGGAATTCTTTTTTTTAATATCTCATCAATATGTTTTTTCCAACTCCAAATTTGTTCATAGGTAGGTGGCTCATTGGTCAGCTGTCCAAGTCCATATCCGTTGTCAAATGAGGTAAGTGGCATTTCATCTGAGTAGAAGTGTTTGGTATGTGATTCCTGATTAAAAATTTTCTTAACAAGTTCAACGTCTTCCTTGATTGGGAATGTGTCTAGGTAAGCATGAACTTTTGTCGAACCAGGCTCTTTGCCTCGAATAAAAGTTTTGCGGATAAATTTTTGAGTTCCTACTTTGACTGTGACAGTCAGGTCGCCACCAATAACAGCACCCAAATCAGCTTTCCAAGACTTGGAATTGGATGTGAATTTGCCTTGTTCGGAAAACGTTTTTGGATGCGTTACCTTACCTCGCTTTTTGCCTGTTTGCGCTAGACATGACTGAACCACCCAATTTATTTTCCATTGCCACTCATACGGCCCAGGATTATCCGTCTTAATCTCATATGTAATATCAGGGAACTTGGCATCCTCATTTATATAAAATACTTTGCATCCCTCGGGGCTAATCCATTCACCTGTTTCCAGATTGACTTCGCATTTTAGTAGTGAGTCTTGTGTATTGTCCGATTTTGCATTTGTTTTGGCGATGGTTTTTTTATGGTTAGACATTCACATCTCCTATGGTGTTTTCGGTCATCGTTTCTAGGATTTCTATATCTAACGTGGCTTCGCCCTTTGTTAAGATACGAATGGTATAACCATCATCATCCGTCGTGCCTTCGATAATTTCTCCTGTTGATGCTGTAATTCTGTATGGGTGGTTAGCAATTGCTATCTCTGTATTGGGATAAACAAGGCGAAGTTTTTGATCGAAAATATGAGCAAATTCGTTCGGCAAAGCTCCTAAACTCGCCACATCCCTAGCCCCACCTGAGAACTGATGCGCCACCCCCTTAACCGAGAACGTCCCCGGGCAGGTAAAAGTAATATTGCCACCCTCCAGCACAATGGCCGACTGCCCAGCTTGCAGCACGATCTTCTGTTGCGCTTCTACCAGAATTGCATTATTGGTACTGGTCACATTGATAGCCTGATCCGCAAACACCTCCATTGCATCCGTATGCGCCGCCAGAGAAACAGGCGCATTCGCCGCAATCACATGCATGCCACCGTCATGCGTAAACAGTGTGGTTGCATCCCCACTATTCACACTCACTGTATGCTGTGCCGCCCAGTGGCTATCTCCTTGTGTAGTCCAGCTCAGATTGCCTTGCGCAAACAGCAGCATGCTCTGCGATGTGGCTGCATTCAGACTCGCATCACTGTCTAGCCCCACGGTGGCCGCATCAAAGCGCAGTGCCTTGGCCGCAGCAGTATCTGCCTTAGGTTGCAACTTCAACTGCAAATCTGGCACAGACTTCAATGCCGCATCTGACACCTGAGCTGATTGCGCTACTGCCGCATCACGCAGCGTCTGGTTCAAACTCGCCGCTGCCGCTAATTGATCAGCCGCCTCACTCACATCCAGCTGCGTAGACGTCACACTCGCACCCGACTGACTGCGTTGTGCCGTCGTCAGCCATGCCCCCGCATTACCGCGCAACTGCCCCCACGCATCGGTACGCGCCTCCAACCCCAATCCTCGTGCCGTACCGCGCAGCGCAGAAGCTGGCACCCGGCTGCGTAGCCAGCCCAGATTCAAAGCTGAATTCGCCGTACTGCTCATCAACTGCATCTGCAACTCACTCGCCGCATCATCTACCAGCCACTGATTAAAGCCATCTCCACTGAAATTCTGACTATGCCAACCCGACACCACTCCGGCATGATCCAGGCCACCATCCACCCCAGCTGCAAACGGCGGCGTATCCACCCCGTTATACAGACTGGCAGTGACCACTGGCCTATCAATATCCCCACCGATGAAATCCACCAGCACCTCAGACCCGATACGCGGCGTAAACACACTGCCCCAATTCTCACCCGCCAACACCTCAGCCACCCGCACCCACGTACCCGACTGATCATTCCCTGGCGCATGCCCGGTTGTATCTACCGAATTGCCCGTATCCATCAAGCCACCCATATTGGGTAACACACCGCGCTGCCAGTGGAACTGAATACGCAACTGATGATCTCGGGTAGAGGTGGTTACCGCATCGGGTAAACCTACCACCAATGCAGACTGCGCACCCAGCACCGCAGGGCGGGGTAAACGTCTGGACGCACTGGGCATTAACATCGTCGTCGCAGGCGCAGCCGTAAACTGATTACGATAAGTACCATCCTCCGCATCCGCTAATCCCACACCCCGCTGAAAACCTGCCCCCAGATTGTTCACCGCCTCATGCCTCACCGACACCAGCGTAAATTGATTAGCACCTGCGGCAAAACCATCATGCCCGGTCAAATCAAAACCGAAGCCCGGTGCCAGACTGCGTACTGCACCCTGACCTGATACCAGTGAGGCATCAAACGCCAACGCCAGTAACTGCTGATCAGCCCAAGTGGCAGCATGGGATGTATCAGCAAAATGCTGCTCTCCCATATCTACATACTGCGCCAGACTGGGCAGGGCGGATGAACTATCCCGACTGGCCTCACCTGCAGGGGCGACTACCGTACTGGGCAACCAGCTACTGGTGGCTACCTGAGTTGGACGTATCTGGCTTAATGACGCAAAACCATCTATGGCATCGGTGCTGTCACTGGCACGCACTCCCGCAAAGCGTAATGCTCGTCCACCTGGCATATCTGCCACGGTGGCTTGTCCATCAAAAATCACTAGCGTATGTAACGCCTGCAGACTTGCATCACTGCTCGAAGACGCCGCAGATTGATCATGTTCGATACGATAATTCAAGCCATCCTGTGCCAGGATGCGCTGCAGGAAATCCCAGTCAGTTTCGCGATATTGTGTGCTGATGGCGCGTATGGGCAGGGGCTGGGTGACGTCGAAGCGTACGTGAGCCTGAGGATACTCAGCAAGCAGCTCGGTGACTATGCCGAGCACATCCTTATCCTGAAAAATATAGCTGTCTTCGCGCATAGCAAGAAATGCCAGAAAGCTTTCCAGTTGCAAACGATAGCGAGCAACGCCACCATCTGATCCTAGCCAATCTGCCTGCGTAACATAGCCATGCCATGCTCGATAACTGCCATCTGCCTGCAACAGGCGCAAAGTCAAAGGGGCGCCAAGCACGGTATCCATAGCGAGTTGTGTGGATACACTCAATACATCAACCGTAAGTTGAAAAGCTGCGTTGACTGACTCAAACCCGGACATGCGTTCGACCACAAAGTTATCTGGGCGCTCACTTGGCAGTGATGGGGTGAGTGTTAGCAGACGCGCATTTTGGGATAAACCAGTACCTAGTTGCGCAATTAAATCAGCCAGGGCAGGGCTGAGGATGGGCATAGTGGACATAATCGCGTGTACTAAGTCAGCTTAAGGTAGGGTCAGTATCAGTGTGGCTGGATGGGGCGCCATCTGGATAATGTCGTTATACCCTGCAATTGCGGTAAGCGTGTGATGAGTAAGCATCTGGTTGATACCAACAAATATAGCCATTGCAACACCAGCGAAAATGGCAGCCATAACCCATAGTGGTGTCTCGGTACGCAGCTTGTTAATCACTTGATCTGGCCTGTCCCAATGCGGTGAAAATACAGCTGGCTTGCCTTTGATGTTGGCTATTTCTTCACCTAATCGTGCTGTCAGATAATGCAGTTTTTCAGGGGATTCCAGCAAATATTTTCCTTGAAATCCCAGCAGTAAACACATGTGGAATACTTCCAGCGCTTGCACATGCGGTGTGCCTTTGCTGCGTAACTCTTCAAGTCGCATGAAAAAGTGTTCACCTGCCAATTGATCGCCAAACAGCACTAACTGTAAGGGGTGCCGAGACCATGATTCGCTGATGGGAAAATTGCCTTTTAAAACAGTTTCGTCTACAGCTGCACAAAATGCATACTTCGCCATGTGGATGTCTTCGGCGGAGATGTGTAATTTTTTTGCATTGACATCTACGGTGCTGAGAAATTGCTGTAATTTCCTAGCAAAACTGGCTTCATCTTTGGGTGCATTGCCATTTTTTAACAGGAATAAGGCATAAAAGCCGTCGTACATCAAATCCATTAAGCTATGCGCCGAATTCATGGCAGGCTCGTTGCCCAATGGGGATCCAGTGAGGGGTACGTTGTTGTCTAGTAATGAAGGTGCTGTGTTCATTATGCTGTCACCGCAAAGAGTTCAAGATGAAGTTCTGGTATGCCAGACGGGGTGTAAATTGAAATGGCTTGCGCTTGTAACATGCGCGCATACAACGGCGATTTATTATCCAGCGCAAAGTAATAAGTATCTGGCCGCACAGGTATGGCAGCAGGAACCTGTGGTGCGTGGACCAATTTAACGCCAGGCATGGCTGACAAGACCAGTTTATCTACGTCATCCGGCGCCCCCAGCTTAAATCGTAGTGGCGTGGTATCGACCAGTTCTGTAGCAGGAACGCTGGCCGAAACAGCCAGATAGAAAGCAGTCCGGTCGTCAATTTTGCCAGAATCAAGTATGCCCTGGTGATAGGATGGGCGCGCTTCAGACAAAGCGATTGCGAAATGGCGAGTGGAAATAACAGTGTTCAGTAACTCACGAATGATGCTGTTGAGTTTGAAAAAGCATCCCCCCGTATCAAGATGCTGATAGGCAGGAAGATCGTTTAATGTCTGGTTTTTTGAAAATGTCATCAGGCCACCAGCCAATCCTAATAGTTGTTCATATAAGCGCTCAGGTGGTAATTGAGGATTGTTCAGATAGTGTGTGAGTGAGGCATAGCCAGCACTGGCGGTATGCAATAACCAGAATGATGCAATGTCGCCAGAGCGAAATTCTATGACGTTTTTGCTGGGTTCGCGGTGGTGGCCGTATAGCGCATTAATTTTAGCTTGTAGCGCATCCATCAGATGGCGCAGCAGTTGAACTAACAACGGTGCGCTACGAATGGTGATGCAGGGTGGAATAAAGTTAGGATCCAGCTCAAATCCTCCACTGCTGGCACGTCTTAAACGCAATAGTGGGAAGCTTACTAAAGAATCTCGCGGCTCTAATTCTGAAACAAGTCGTACAGATTTGGTCAGGTAGCTGAGTTCAGCTTGAGCACCTTGAGTGAATAAATCCGGGGTTTCCATATTGCGTTGCATATAGCGTGCTGCGGAGGATGATTGCTCCATAGCATTGAAATTACCGCCATATTCTTTAAGCAGCGGCAATGCGGCAAAGTAGGTGATGGTTTGTTGTGACAAGGGTATGTCGCCTAGCGAAATAGCCTCGGGCAAATCATCACTGGAGGGAGCTGAATATTGTTCACCATCAGGAAATATCGCAACCAATTCCTGCAATCGTAATAAGTCATTGGCAAGCGCACCCCGATCAACTTGCACCCTGGTGACGCCCCATGCATATGGGTGCAGCGATGCTGTTGCCGTTTGTAAACGGGATTCGTGATAGCGGTCTTGTTGCTGGAAATGTTGTGGTCTGAGAAACAAACCTTCACCCCATAAAACTTTAGTTGTTTCGTTCATGTCGGTAATTTTTTCTGTAATTATTTAATTTTGATTGAAGTTAGCTACATTGTGCCGGTGTTTTTATCAGGCTTTGTTTGTTGTCCGTGTATTCAAGCGAGTTGCCCGCAGTGACTGTGATAGAGCAGTCATTAAGGCCTAGTACTAATCCCTTGTCCTTGATGTCTTTGGTGGGAAAGGTCAGTTTCCATCTACCAGAGGCAGGCGCTTGATAGAGCGCAACCACACCAACATAGTCGGCAGTAACAGAAATTTTCTCAGTGTTAATGTAGGTTTGACCTGGAATAAGTGTGATTTCTTTAACTGCGATTACGTCTCCAGCTAATGCATCTTTCTCTTTTTGGGGATCTAAAAATACATCATAAAAGGCTTGTTGAAATGCGCTGCTTTGTTTTAGTTGGTAAATACGCACTACAACGGAAAAAGGATGCTTTTGGTTGTCACTGTTTAAAGCATTGCTGGCTAATATTTTTAATGGAATGTTATTTGTCGCGTTAGGGTCGATCGGTTTGTTTAGGCCAGTTGAGTTCATTGCCAGGCTTGCTATTTGAGCAACTGCAGAAACCGCCCCCGCAGCAGCGCACCCAGAAAGTGTCGTTATGAGTATTAGTGACAATGCAGCACGAATACTGATTATTTTATTAGTAAAGGCCATATATTGATTGATGTCGCGGTAAGTTTTGGTGTTTATTTTTGTTATATTTTTTATTTAGTGCGTATATTATATCTTTAGTGCTGTAGGTGCAAATCTATTATTTATCTTCCTGTAATTTCCAAATTATTTTCTTGTTTTTGATTGTTTTTAATTTTGAGTTGATGCATTATTAAAAAGGGATGACAAATTTTATTGAGTTTTAAGTATAAAAAATAGCGCGAATTTTTGCTGTCGATTAATCGTGATGTGCGAATAAATTCAATTTTTTCATATGGTTGTATAAATCAATAACAGTGGCTTTACTAAGCTTGTGGGATGGAGTGGTGATGATAAGTAATTTAAAGAAATCTGGTTTTCTAGTTGTGGCATTGTTGAGTGGTTGTGCAGGAGTTAATAACCAGGATGTATCAAATTCTGCTAGTGGTATACAGACAACAACAGTAAGTAAAAGCGCCAAAGATGTAGCTGCGGAAACGGTAGCAGCCAAAACAAATCAAATTCCTGCGATTAAGTTTAGTGATAATGCAACGGTTAATGCAGCAGTTGCAAAAGCGGATATTGCTTTTAAATCTAATCAACCAGAAAAAGCCTATGCAATTCTTAAAGAGGCAACAGTTAGCAGTCCTATGGATAAAGCGCCATGGCTAAGAATGGCGCAAGCGCAATTTGATGTTGCTAATTATGGGGAGGCGATTGTTAACTCGTTAGAAGTGTTGAAGCGCGATGCGAAGGATCAAGTTGCCAAAAGCATTATCGTTGTAAGTGGTCTGCGTTTATCAACGAAAACTTTGGCTGATTTGCGTACACAGAATGAGATCTCAGGATCATTGCGTACGGAAGCACAAGATTTGGCTAAAATTTTACGTGAAAATTTAGGCGAGTCCGCACTCATAGCTAAGTCACATAAAAAATCGGTTCATCATACAAAGTCAGCCGTTAATTCGACTGCTGCACCTGCTCATGGCGTAACGCCATCTTCACCACCACCTGCCAGCAATTCAGGTAATCCATTCGGTGCATTGAAATAAATATTTAGTATTTATCAATATTGACCTCAGTCAGTAATTAAAAATAATCAGGGAGAAACATTATGGCAAAAGACAGCGTGCAAAAACGTCTGCAAAAAGTGCGTCCACCTCGTGTGCAAATGACTTATGACGTTGAAATTGGCGATGCTATTGAGCAAAAGGAATTACCTTTTGTTGCTGGCGTAATCGGTGATTTTAGTGGTGCTTCTGAAGTCGACAAGAAGCGATTGAAAGATCGTAAATTCGTCAGTGTTGATAATGATAATTTTGATGAAATGCTGGCAGCGATTGAGCCTAGAGCTGTATTCCGTGTGGCTAATGAACTGAGTGCGCAGGGTGGTGAATTTGCTGTAGACATGAAATTCAAGTCTATGAGTGATTTCCGTCCAGAAGCAGTTGTGCAGCAGGTTGAACCACTCAAGCAATTACTCGAAGCGCGCACTCGTCTTGCTGACTTACGTAATAAGTTGGCTGGCAATGACAAGCTGGAAGACATATTGAATGATGTGCTCAACAACACCGAAAAACTCAATGCGCTTGGCGAATTGACACATAACCAAGGAGAGCAATGATGTCAGCTCAATTTAATGAAGCTGCTCAAGGCGTCGCTGCCGCTGAGTTTGCAGAACCCAGTCTGTTAGACCAGATTATTGAAAACAGTAAAGTCGCTAAATCCTCGACAGAGCATGCGCGAGCGAAGGATTTGATTTCTGAATTGGTGAATCAGGTCATGCAAGGCACGGTGGTAATGTCTGCAAATCTGACTGCTACGCTTGATGCGCGTGTGGCTGAACTGGATCAGCTGATTTCAGCGCAGGTGAGTGCCATTATGCATGCACCTGAGTTTCAACGGCTGGAATCTAGCTGGACTGGCTTGAATTACCTGATCCGTAATACATCAACCAGCAGCAATCTAAAAATAAAAGTGTTAAATGCAACGAAAAAAGAACTGGTCAAGGATTTTCAATCTGCGCTCGACTTTGATCAAAGTGCGATGTTCAAAAAGGTTTATGAGGAAGAATTTGGCACCTTTGGTGGCGCGCCATTTGCAACCTTGTTAGGCGATTTTGAAATTTCACGCCAACCAGAAGACATGTATTTTGTTGAGCAGATGTCGCATATTGCAGCAGCTGCACATGCACCATTCATATCTGCGGCTTCGCCTGAGTTATTTGGATTGGAAACATACGCTGACTTAGGTCGTCCACGCGATTTGTCCAAAGTTTTTGATACCGTGGAATATGCTAAATGGAAATCTTTCAGAGAGTCTGAAGACGCGCGTTATGTGGGTTTGACCTTGCCACGTTTCCTCGGTCGCTTGCCATTTAATCCTAAAGATGGGGCAACGGTTGAAGGCTTCAATTTCGTTGAAGACGTTGATGGAACTGACCACAGCAAATATTTGTGGTGTAACGCGACTTATGCGTTTGGTGCCAAATTGACCAAGGCTTTTGAGGACTTCGGCTGGTGTGCTGCAATCCGTGGTGTCGAGGGTGGCGGCTTGGTTGAAGATTTGCCTACGCATACATTCAAAACGGATGAAGGTGAAATTGCACTGAAATGTCCAACCGAAATTGCGATTACTGACAGACGTGAAAAAGAACTGAGTGACCTCGGATTTATTTCATTGGTTCACTGTAAAAATACCGATTATGCAGCATTTTTTGGTGCGCAATCTGCTCAAAAATCTAAAAAATACAATACAGATTCTGCCAATGCGAATGCGGTGCTGTCAGCACAATTGCAATATATCTTCACCGTTTCTCGAATCGCGCATTACATGAAGGCGATGATGCGCGACAAAATTGGTAGTTTTGCTGCTGCATCCAATGTGGAAGATTTCCTTAATCGCTGGCTAATGCAATATGTACTGCTGGATGACAATGCCAGCCAGGAAGCCAAAGCGCAGTTTCCATTGCGGGAAGCATCGGTTCAGGTAGCTGAAGTACCTGGTCGTCCTGGTGTGTATCGCGCAGTATCGTTTTTGAGACCGCATTTTCAGCTTGACGAACTTTCGGTTTCACTCCGTTTGGTCGCGGAGCTGCCTCAGTCGACCAAATCTTAAAATTAATCACACATTAGGGGGTTTTTGAATAATGGCAATAGATGTTTATTTACAAATTGACACCATCAAAGGTGAGTCAACAGACAGTTCACATAAAGACTGGATTGAATGCAAATCAGTAACTTGGGAAGTATTGCAGCCTAAGTCAGCAACCGCATCAACAGGTGGTGGTCACACAGCAGAGCGTTGTGAGCATAAAGATATCGTGCTGACAAAATTGGCTGATTTGTCTACACCATTGTTGTTGCAAAACTGCTCATCAGGTAAAACTTTCCCTAAAGCAAAATTCGAATTTTTACGCGCTGACAGCAATGGCGATCGCGTTAAATATTTTGAAATTGAGTTGTTGAATGTTTTGGTGAGTGGAGTAGCACCTGAAGTAAACGGCGGCGATATTCTTCATGAAACTGTGAGCTTGAAATATTCACAAGTTAAATGGAAATATCTGCAACAGAAAGTTAATGGCGGCGCAGGTGGTAACACAGCTGGCGGCTGGGATCTTTCTACCAACAAAACTGTATAAACTGTTGGTATGCCTTGGAACCGCAGCTAGTCTGCGGTTCTTTATTTTGTAGGGCTTAATTGGATTGCTAATGATGAAGGGTTACACGCTAGGTTTGTTTGACAAATTGATGGCTGGAAGTACAGGTACATCGAACAGCGTAGTGACTCGTTTAAGTCTCGAAGAGATGAAAGACGTCGTTGCCAAGGATCTTGAGTCATTACTCAATACACGCTCGGTGATGTCAGAAACAACGTTAAGTCATTACCCGGAGTGTAGTAAATCTATCGTCACCTATGGATTAAATGATTTTGCAGGGCTTAGTTTGTCGAGTGCTAATGATAGAAATTATATTTGCCGATCATTAGAGCAAACCATACTTCGTCATGAACCGCGATTACGCAATGTGCGCGCATCATTAGAGCTGGAGGATGGCTCTACCAATCGTTTGAATTTTGCTATCGCTGCCTTGCTGGTTTTGAAAATGGAACAAGAACCCGTTAATTTTGATGCAGTATTACAACCGTCCAGTTTGCAGTACACGATCACCAAAGCACGTCGTCATGCACGCACTTAAGGAGTAATGATGGACGACTTGCTCCCCTATTATGAACAAGAGTTGAGTTTTATTCGGCGTTATTCACGCGAGTTTGCCGAACGCTATCCTAAAATAGCCAGCCAGTTACAGATGTCTGGTGAAGTGTCAGAAGATCCTCACATCGAGCGCATGATACAGTCGTTTGCGTTACTAACCGCACGCGTATCACGTCGGCTGGATGATGATTATCCGGAGTTTACCGAAGCGCTATTTGAAGTGATGTACCCGCATTATTTGCGTCCATTTCCTTCATGTTCCATTGCGCATCTGGATTACACCGCTGCGGCTGCGCAATTAACCAGTGTAAACATACTCAAACGAGGCACCGAATTAAACACGCGACCAGTAAATGGTTTGGCATGCAAGTTCCGGACTGCCTATGATGTGGCGATTGCCCCGGTACGTCTGACTCAGGCACAGTTTGATCCCATTGTTGAAGCGCCTGATACGGTAGTGTTGCCAGCCAATGCCAGTTCGGCTATCAGCATTCGCGTTGAAACCGCTTTCGAACAAATTAATTTTGCGCAATTAAAATTGCAGTCGCTGCGTGTGTTCATGCATGGCGAACCCTCTTTTTGTGCAGCTTTTCGTGATGCTTTATTCATGCGCACTATCCGCGCCTATATAGAAATCCCACGAACTGGGCGCTGGGTGGCGCTGGATAATATACCGCTTAAATTGGTGGGCTTTGCAGATGATGAAGCGCTGATTCCTTTCCCCGCGCAGTCGCACACCGCTTACCGAATTCTGACCGAGTATTTTGCTTTTCCGGATAAATTCAATTTTTTTGAAATTGATCTGGCTGCTATAGCCAAATTGTTACCGCAAGGCTGCAATGCGTTTAGTCTGCATCTGGTCCTGTCTGATGTTAGAGCAGACTCCAGTTTGTCGCGCATATTGGGTACGCTCTCAACAGAAAAATTGCTGTTGGGATGTACGCCAGTGGTGAATTTGTTCGAACAACGCGGTGAGCCCATACGCCTGACGCACACTACCAGTGCCTATCCTGTGCTGGCAGATGCGCGGCGCGCCTATGCTTATGAAGTTTACTCTATCGACAATGTGCGCATGGTCAGGCAGACCCCGCAAGGTGAATCGATTACCGAGTTTCGTCCTTTTTATGGATTACGTCACGGTGAAACAGCAGAGCGCGATGGCCATTACTGGGTGCAACGACGCGATGATATAACTGCGATTAAAAGCCCTGGCTATGAGACAGAAATATCCATAGTGGACATCGATTTTAACCCTGCTGACATTGAAACCGATACGCTGAGTCTGGCGCTTACCTGCTCCAATCGTGATTTACCCGCGCAGTTAAGTTATGGGTTGCCAGGCGGTGACCTTTTCCTTGAAGGCGGTTCCGTTGTACGCAATATCAGCTTTCTGCGTAAACCGACCGACCCTTACCGTTTCGAACGCGGCCATGGTGCGCATTGGCGGTTAATCTCCCAGTTATCGCTTAACCACTTGTCGCTGAGTCAGGGGGGAATCGATGCGTTTCGTGAAACATTGACTTTGTATGACTTGCCACGCAGCCCTATTTCCCGTCGCCAGCTGGGTGGCATTGTGGCAATGAACAGCAAGCCAACGACAGCCTGGTTGCCTGGCAATCCTTTTGCCTGTCTGGTGCGTGGTGTTGAAGTGCAAGTCACTATTGATGAAGAGAGTTTCGTTGGTAGCGGCATCTATGGTTTCGCACGTGTACTCGAGCAGTTTCTGGGTCTATATGCTCATGCCAACAGCTTTGTTCAGCTGGTTATCCTATCAAAACGTACCAATGAAGAATTATTACGATGCAAACCGAGAAGCGGCGATTTAAGCCTGCTGTAATTGATCAGCTCAAAGCCGCGCCTCACCGCTTCGAATTTTTCCAGGCGGTGCGCCTGCTTGAGAACTGGTTGAAACAGAATGGCGTAGCAACGGACAAAACGCTGAATGATTACATCCGTTTCCGTAACAGCTTGTCATTGCAATTTCCTGCCAGCCAGATTGAGGCGTTGCATCTGACTTATCAGCCTGTTGATGACGATGCGGCTGTCACCGAACAGCCTGGTGTGCAAGACGTGCAAACCATTACCATCACGCCCGCATTTATGGGATTTCTGGGTGGAAATGGCAGCCTGCCTAATCATTACACAGAGCAAATTGCTGCGCACGCGATGTATAACCGTGACGATGCGCCCCGTGCATTTCTCGATGTGTTCTCCAGCCGAGTTGTCAGTCTGTTTTATCAATCGTGGTGCAAGTATCGATTGGCGTTAGGCTACGAGCGTCAAGGAAAAGACAAGTTTTTACCTCTGCTGCTGTCGTTATCTGGTTTGGGACATGCCGATTTACAAGCACGTCTGCAACAAGAGGAAGAGGGTGTATTGGATGCCAGCATCGCCCATTTTGCAGGCGCAATGCGGCATCGACCTGTTTCAGCTGCGGTGCTGCAACGGACTCTGACGTCATATTTTGCCGTACCGGTTGAAGTCGAACTATTCACAGGCAGCTGGTATGCCGTGCCAGCTACCCAGCAGACCAGTCTGGGCAGCAATAACGCAGTGCTAGGTGTCACCGCTATGTCAGGTGCAAGAGTATGGCAACGAGATTTGCGTATAAGGCTGGTAATCGGAGCCTTGGATAAAGCGCAGTTCGAACGATTTTTGCCAGAATGGCAATCAGCGCGTGCACTGGATAAGCTGCTTATGTTGCTGACACATCATGAATTCGAGTATGAAATCCAGTTGATACTGGCCGCTGAGCATGTGCAGGGGAGTAGCTTGGGGAGCTCGGCGGGTAATGGGCGATTAGGCTGGGATACTTTTCTGGTCAGTCAGCCCGCAACCGAAGATAGACGCGACATTAACTACATCATTAACGCCATAGCCTGAAACAGGCGATTAGCGGTGAATAATTAAAAATACAGGGGATAACAATATGAGCATCAATCTTAAAACGCTGATCACCAAACTTAACGACACGTGCCGTTTAGCAACCGAACGGGCAGCCAATATATGTATCAGTCGCGGGCATTATGAAGTCGATATTGAGCATTTATTTCTGGCTTTGCTGGAACAGGATAAAAGTGATATCAGCCTGATCCTGCGCCGCAACAACATAGACCCGCGCCAGCTTGCCGCAGACCTGCAGGCAGAAACCGAACAGTTCCAGAGCGGCAACAGCCGTACACCCGTGTTTTCGCCTAACCTGTCCAAACTGTTTGAGCACGCCTGGCTCATAGCGTCACTGGATAATGCTAGCGCGAGTGTACGTAGTGGTCAGTTGCTATTGGCACTGCTGACAGCACCTGATTTACAACAACTGGCATGGCGTAGCTCCAAGCTATTTAGTCGTATCGCGCTGGATGCGCTCAAGCATGATTTACCCGCGTTGACCACGGGTTCACAAGAAACCACCGTAAATGATACTGCTGCAAGTGCTGATGCCGAGATCGTATCTCAACCCGCAGCAGGAAAAACCCCAGCGCTCGACCAATACACCACCAACCTCACCCAGCGCGCACGCGAAGGCAAGCTTGATCCGGTTATCGGGCGCGATGCTGAAATCCGTCAGGCTATTGATATCCTGCTACGGCGCAGGCAGAACAACCCTATACTTACTGGCGAGCCAGGGGTAGGTAAAACTGCAGTAGTAGAAGGGCTTGCATTACGCATAGCGGCGCATGACGTACCTGAAGTGCTGGACAACGTTGAGCTGCACACATTAGACATGGGGCTGCTACAGGCAGGCGCATCCGTAAAAGGCGAATTTGAAAATCGCCTTAAGTCGGTCATCGACGAAGTCAAGAAAAGCCCGCGCCCTATCATTCTGTTTATCGACGAAGCCCATACGCTGATAGGCGCAGGTGGGCAAGCGGGGCAGAACGATGCGGCCAACTTGCTCAAGCCTGCCTTGGCGAGGGGTGAGTTGCGTACTATCGCGGCTACGACCTGGAGCGAATATAAGACTTACTTTGAGAAAGATGCCGCCCTCGCGCGTCGCTTTCAGGTCGTCAAGATAGAAGAGCCGGACGAAGCCACTGCTTGCGCCATGCTGCGCGGTATGTTGCCGCATATGGAACAACACTTCAACGTGCGCATACAGGATCAGGCCATTATTGATGCTGTGCGTCTGTCGCATCGTTACATCAGCGGTCGTCAGCTGCCAGACAAAGCCATCAGCGTACTCGACACCGCTTGTGCCAAAGTCGCACTGGCGCAGAATGCTACTCCCGCGCCGCTGGAAACCGTTACCAAACGACTGGAGCATCTTGCAGCAGAAATCAGCCAGCTCAGTCGTGAAACTCGCACCAGTGGTCAGCATCAGGTACGGCTGGATGCTTGTATTGCACAACGTGACAGCCTGCTTGCCGAACAGGCTGCATTGGCTCAGCGCTGGCATGAAGAACGTGCATTGTCACAACAAATACAAGCATTGCGTGGCCAGCTTGAAACTGGCGAACATGCACCAACAGCACAACAGCAAAGTGAACTAGCCGCTTTGACTCAGCAGCTGCAACAACTGCAAGGTGAAATTCCTCTCACCGCCGTGCAAGTCGATGGTCATACCGTTGCCCAGGTTATTTCCAGCTGGACGGGCATACCACTGGGCAACATGCTCAAAGACGATCTGCAACAAGTGCTGGATTTGCCAGCGCGTTTGCATAAACGCATCATCGGCCAGCGTCACGCCATCGCCACGCTCGCGCAACGCATACGCACCTCGCGCGCAGGATTGGACGACCCTAATAAGCCGCAAGGTGTATTCCTGTTTGCAGGGACATCGGGTGTGGGTAAAACCGAGACCGCGCTGGCACTGGCTGACGCATTGTATGGTGGCGAACATAAACTCATCACCATCAACCTCAGTGAATACCAGGAAGCACATAGCGTCTCCGGTCTTAAAGGTTCGCCACCAGGTTACGTCGGTTATGGCACGGGCGGTATCCTCACTGAAGCTGTGCGCCGCAATCCTTACAGCGTGGTGTTGCTCGATGAAGCAGAAAAAGCCCATCCCGATGTACTGGAACTGTTCTTCCAGGTGTTTGACAAAGGTCGCATGGAAGATGCCGAAGGTCGTGAAATCGACTTCCGTAATACTTTCATCATCCTTACCAGTAATGTGGGTGCATCCAGCCTGATGCAAGCCTGTCTCAATAAAACAGCCAAAGAGTTGCCCTCAGTGGATGAGCTGGATAATCTTATACGTCCGCAACTGGTAAAAGTGTTCAAACCTGCATTTCTCGGACGTTTGCAGGTGATACCGTTCTACCCTATTGATGACATTGATCTGGCTGAAATCATCCGCCTCAAGCTGCAACGTGTGGTTGATCGCATCGCCACTCAGCATCAGATCAGGCTGGATTACAGCGAAAGTGTGATCGACACCGTGCTTAACCGCTGCACCGAAGTTGATTCAGGTGCGCGCAATGTGGATAGCATACTCAACGGCAGCCTGTTGCCCGAATTGGCGCAGCATTTACTCACGCACATGGCTGAAGGTAAGCAGATAGACCGCATCAAAGTCAGCAGCCTCAAATCAGGACAATTCAAATATCAAATGAGTGGGGTTTGAACATGGATGCGCTAGCGCTTGCCACGCAAAGCCTGCCTGAGCTTGCCAGCCTTGTCGCTGAATTGGTTTCAGGCAGACAAACCGACCGCTTGCTCCGCTTGCACACCCCACTGGACGCGCATTATGGTCCTGATACGCTCATCCCTGAAACCTTGATAGGTAGCGAAGTGCTAGGCACGCAGGCTGACAGTGCGCAAGTAGCTATCACAGGCTATCGTCTGGAAATCACCGCACTGAGTTATCAGTCCGATATTCCACTGACACCAGCACTCGGCCAGCCCGTATTACTGGAGTTGCTAACCGCCCAGTCGCGTACCGAGCTGCGCCCATTTCATGGCTATATCACCCGTTTCGAACGCATCGCCAGTGATGGCGGTCTGACGCGTTACAAACTCACCATAGAACCCTGGTTAAGCCTGTTGCGTCACCGCCGTGACAGCACTATCTATCAGGACATGAGCGTCATCGACATCATCAACGCCGTACTTAAAGACGGCGCGGGCGAGGGCGCTTATATCCCAGCCTGGAAATTCGACCTGATAGACCCCAGTATTTATACCAAGCGCTCGCTTACCACCCAATACAACGAGACCGACCTCGACTTTATCAACCGCCTGATGAGCAAAGAAGGTCTGTATTACTGGTTCACCCATGAGGGCGATACCAGCAGCCCGCAGCTGGGCAGCCACACCCTGGTCATCGCTGACCACAACAGCGCCTTTACCGAGAATCCCCAAGCCAGCGTACGTTACACCCAATCAGGTACTGTCTTGCCAGAGGACAGCATAGACAGCTGGCACGAACACTATCGCGCAGCACCCCATCGGGTCGAGACCGTCACCTGGGACTACCGCGCCAACCAGATCCACCAGAGCCAATATCAGGACAACAGTCCCAGCGCCAACAGCAACCAGCAACACCTGGGCTACACCCTCACCCAACAGGATAGCCCCGGCCAATACGCCTATCACGACAGCGCTGAAGGCGAACGCTATGCCCGTATTGCCATGGACGCCATCCACACCCGTCGTCACGACATTACCGCCGCAGGCACAGTCCGCACCGCCACACCCGGCAGCACCATTACCCTGACAGACCATCCGGCCTATGCCAACATCGACACCAACGACCATGAGGCCACCACCACCTTCCTCATTACGCGTGTCACCCATCAGGCGCACAACAACCTCATCGCCCACCAACGGCATGACAGCGGCAACAACAGCGAACAAACACGCTACCGTAACACCCTGACCCTCATCCCTGACACGACCACCTATCGTCCCCAGACCGAAGACGGTCATGGCAAACGCCTGCACCCCAAACCGACAGTGAGCGGCCAGCAAACCGCCATCGTCGTCGGTAATGACGACCCCATCCACACCGACCGCGACCACCGCATCAAAATCCAGTACCACTGGCAACGCGGCGACCTCAGCCATAGCCGCTTGAGCCACCCCTATGCTGACGACCACACCGCCGCCCCGGGAGACGCCACCACCGGCACCTGGGTACGCGTCAGCAGCAGCCTCGCACCCACCGCGGGAGACAACTGGGGCAGCGTACATTTGCCCAGAGTCGGTCAGGAAGTGCTAGTAGACTTTATAGACGGCGACATCGACCGCCCCATCGTCATCGCCAGCCTCTACAACGGCCAGGGGCAAGACAACGCCGCCCACAACCAGATCGCAGGCACCGCCCCCACCGCCACAGCCAATGCAACCAGCTGGTTTACCGGCAGCGAAGACGGCCACAACCACGCCGCCACCCTGTCTGGTATCAAAACCCAACAACTCGCAAACAGCCAGGATGGCACCGGCGGTTACAACCAGCTCGTATTTGACGACACCGCCAAGCAGAGCCGCCTCAGCCTGCAACAACACGAAGCCCAGCACACAGGCGACTCCGAACTCAACCTCGGCCAGCTCACCCACCAAAGTGACAACCAGCGCCTCAACCCCACAGGCTTTGGCCTAGAACTCAAAACCCGCCACAGCGCAGCAGTCAGAGCCGGCAGCGGCCTGCTCATCAGCAGTGACCAACAACCTGTTAACGGTATGCAAATGGACAGCCGCCCCGCCCAAGCCATCATCAGCCGCCAGCATGAACTCAACACCGCACTCGCCCAGTCTGCCGATACCCATCAGGCCAAAGGTACCAATGACCCAACGGCCGACAAACTCACCGCCATCAAACAACTGGATCATAGCCAGCAAGTCATCAGCCAGCAGACACCGACAGGCACCAGCAACGACATCGCCACCTACAGCGAACCGCACCTGCAACTCTCCAGCCCCGCAGGCATCCTGGCTGCCACTGCAACCAACGCAGTCGTGACCGCAGGCAACACCAGCAACTTAACAGCAGAGCAAGACATTAGCGTCAGCAGTCAGGCACAGCAGCACCATGCAGTCAAAGACGGCATCAGACTCTTCACCCAGGGAACAGCAACAGACAGCGCCAAACCCAACCAGGAAACAGGCATCAGCATACATGCCGCGCAAGGCAAACTCAGCAGCCAGAGCCAGTCGGGCAACACACACATCAACGCCAGCAAAGACGTCTACATTGCCAGCACCGAACAAACCATCACCATCGCCGCACCACAGCATGTATTACTCACCTCAGGTGGTGGCTACATCAAACTCGAAGGCGGCAACATTGAAGTACACGGGCCGGGGGTGATGGCGTTTAAGGGGAGTTTGACGGAGTTGGCGGGGGCGGGGAGTGCCAATCCCGTGTTGCCAGAGTTACCAAAGACGCAAGATTATCAGCATGCGAAACAGATAGTTGTGATGTCGATGGAGGGGACTGCGTTGGATAGCATGGCCATCACCTTGGTTACGCGAATGGATAAAACGGGGTTATATCAGGCCACAACGGATAGCTCGGGCGTAGCCCCTCTGCATGAATTGGATAATGCCACGCAATATGCTGGTATTGCAGGACGTATTGAATGGTCGTCTGTTTTTGCTGATAACGAGTCCGCGACCGCTGACGACGGTGATCTTGAAGAGGATCCAGGTGAAAGTTCGGAAAACGGTCGAGAAGAAGAACAGCTCGTTGGAGGGACGGCAATATGACACAGCAAACCAGCTATACTGTAAAAAGTGGTGATACCTTATGGGGTATTAGTCATCAATCAGGTGTTGATATCAACACCTTGGCGAAATTAAATCATCTGCATGGTAAAACGTTACATACATTGCATATCGGTCAAGTGATTGCGCTGCCTGCCAGTACTGTGCAGCATGACACTGTGTTAACCATTAATATCAAGAACATCAACTTTGAACCCATCAAAAATGCTCCGCTGAAACTGACTTATGACAATCAAACCCACGAAGTCAAGGCTGACTCAAACGGCACAGTCAAAGATGTACTGATATACGATCATAGTCATGGTTTTAAAATTGAATTCAAGGGAATAGATAGCCAGTGGGTTACCATAGCAGATCACAAAACCCTGCCGCTAGGGCATAAAACACTGACAGTCACCTCACGTCAGATGGTGATAAAAGGCACGTATTACGCCAAACCGGGCGCACAGCGGCAGAGCAAGGTTGATCTCAAAAACGAAGTGAAGCGCGCCAATACCAACGTTCACATTCAGCCGCAAGGCGCAACACCTAAACCAGTCGCTAAGCCTGTTGATGCGCCCAAGCCGATGATAAAGGAAACCCGAATTGAAGGCGGTATACCCGCACATTTCGTCGCGCCGATATTTACCGAGGCTAACTTACTTCTGTCGCCTGCAAATGAGAAATATCGTAAACTCATACTCGCCAGCGCAAAACGCTATGATCTCGCTCCGCATGCACTGGCTGCACTGATCGATGCCGAAGCTAATAAAATCAATGGTTCCTGGGATGAGAAATCCATTAACAAGGAAACGAAAGCCACAGGACTAACCCAATTCGTGCGCGGCACCTGGCTGGAAATGGTGGCTGAACCGCGCTCGTTGATGAATCAGCGCATCAAACAGGAAAATAAACTGGGTAAACTTATTGGCGTTGTGGACTCCCGTGTATATTATCTTTATGAGATCAAAGGCGATGGCAAAGACAAAAGCAAACAAAAGATTAGTGATAGCGTAGAAAGCGAACTATTGAAATGGCGATTTAATCCCGAGTATTCGATAGACACCGCAGCGCTTTACGGCAGAATAAATCTGGAAAAACTCGCCAAAAAAGGTTTGAATATAGCCGCGCTAGCACCTGAAGACCTCGCCAAGATGATGTATATGGCACACCATGAGGGGGCTGGTGGGGCTGTGGCGGTGATTGAGGGAGGCTTGGAGGAAAAAACAGCTAAAACCAACTTGCGTTCGCAAATTGGATATAAATCTGCTAAAGCACTTATAGCTCGTTTTAACGATAAACCCGTCTCAGCATACACCTATTGGCTTTACTACACCCTTATCGATACAAAAATTAATGTTGCGCATTTCATGGTGAAGTCTGACGGTTTACAGCCTAAAAAGACTGCTGATATTGCCAGTGCTTTGGGTGCGGCTGCGACGACTAAACCTGCTGTCAAAGCTGTTCAAACAGCTCCTCTCGTCCCTTCCGAGGCAGGTGCAGCAGTGGGCTGGCATGATCCATTGGATAGTTGCAGCTTACGCACAGCCGTGCTTGCCAGCCCAAAAGGTGCAACATTTGGCATTGTACGGAAAGATAAATATGGCAAACCTCATGCGCACCAAGGAATAGATTTAAAAGCTGATCCTGGTACGCCAATTTACGCGGTGGCGAATTGCAAAGTGGTGGCAATTAATACGATAGATAACAAAAAGAGCTATGGGAAAACCATTACATTGATGGTAGATATTCAAGATTTACCGCAACGTCAACGTGAGTCAGTGTTAGCAAAGAAACCTAATGTAAAAGAAGTGTACTTTTTTTATGCGCACTTGACGGATATGAGTGTGACGCATGACGATGTAAGAGATGCTACTTATATTGATCAAGGCACTGTAATTGGTACTACAGGGCATACAGGAAATGCGGAGGAGATGACGACAATCAACAAAGGGGCGCACTTGCATTTCGAGGTTCGTTTAGACAGATACCCTGCTCAGGCCGGCCCAAAAGATCCTCCAGAACGTCATCTTGCAGGCCGTATAGATCCGAAACCTTTTATCAATCGCCTTAACTAGAATTGAGAGAATTATGTTTAAAAAAAGCTATTTGTCGTTGGTCATTAGCTCATTGTTAGGTATGAGCCTTACCGCGTACGCAGACACAAGTCATCCAACCGCTAATGTCAAAGAACCTGTGGAATGTACGGATAATCAAAATTATGATCAAACTGACTGCCAGCGAGCAATTGAACGAATTCAGCTGATTATGAATGATGAAAAACTTCCTGATAATAAGCGACCTTTGTATGCTGTATTGGGACAAGATCTTTTGGTTGAAAAAGCGACAGGGTTTCGCATTGGTTTGCATAAAATAATTAATGGAGAGCGTAAGAAACCATCGGTAGCCGTTGAAATTGGCATTCCAGGTAAGTCGCAGATTTTTGCAATCAGTGGTGTATGCGATATTGGCAACTCTCTTGAAGTGGTAAAAAACACCCCGGATTTTATGTTATTTAATGAGGAGTGTGAGGCTACTAATCGGAGTGGGGGGAGAGATAATTCTTTTTACTATTACAATTTCGACAAACGATATAAACGCTTAGATGTTCTACTCCAAAATATGGATCGACAACCCAAAGAACCCACGCAAACTTACTCTAAAGGATTGTATAAATTTCTTTGGAATAATTACAACAACGGTAGCGCTAAATTTTCAATATATAACGACTACATAATTACAGGGCCTCGGGAGCAGGATTTAAAATGTATACGTTATTCAGATGAGGATGCAGGCTGTACTATTAATTATATAGCGCCACTGATTCCTGGTAAGTACAAAGTTGTGGACTGATACTGAATTTACTAGGGGGCAGGACAGATTTGCTAATGATAAAACGATCTATGTATAAAAACAGTTATTACTCATTGATCATCGGCCTAATATTAGGTATGAGCTTCCCTGCCTTTGCAGACACTACGACAGCAATTCCTAAAGTCAAAGAACCCGTGGAGTGTACGGATAGTCAGAATTATGACCAGATGGACTGTCAGCGAGCGCTTGATCTGATCCAATGGACAAAAGCTCAAGAGAAAGTGCCTGATCATCAACGCGTACTCGTGGCAGGGTTGGGGGAGGATGTGTTAGTCGAAAAGGCGACTGGTTATCGTATAGGTACTCATAAAGTCAGGGTAATTGGTCACCAGAAGGATGGCGTGGCTATAAAAATTGGTATTCAGAATGATGTGGCAATGTTTTTGGTAAGCGGGGTCTGTGATATTGATAATTCAATTGAAGTTTTAAAAAATACACCAGATTTCACTTTATTTTATGAAGAATGTACATCAGTTGCACGGCGTGGTGGGCAAGATAATCTTTTTTATTATTACAGCTTCGATAAACAGTCTAAGCGTTTAGTGGTTTTGCTACAAGGTGAAGGAAGAAGCGGCGGTAAAGAACCAACCCAAACTTTCACCAACGGGCTGTATAAATTCCTTTGGCGCAATTATCAAACATTAGAAAATGGAAAGTATTTTTCGGTGTATTACGACTATAAGATTTCGGACACAACCGAAAGTGGCGTGAAATGTACGCGCGTTTGGGATAAGGATGCAGGTTGTGATATTGAAACAGTTCCTGCGCTTGCTCCTAGTAAGTACAAAATTTTAGACTAAAACCAAGTAACCTTTGCCCTCATTTATCGTCGTCGGCGCCAAGGGAAATGGTGACTTGGCGGACCCCATCCACACCGACCGCGACCACCGCATCAAAATCCAGTACCACTGGCAACGCGGCGACCAGAGCCACAGCCGCTTGAGCCACCCTTACCCTGACGACCACACCACCGCCCCGGGAGATGCCACCACCGGCACCTGGGTACGCGTCAGCAGCAGCCTCGCACCCACCGCGGGAGACAACTGGGGCAGCGTACATTTGCCCAGAGTCGGTCAGGAAGTGCTAGTAGACTTTATAGACGGCGACATCGACCGCCCCATCGTCATCGCCAGCCTCTACAACGGCCAGGGGCAAGACAACGCCGCCCACAACCAGATCGCAGGCACCGCCCCCACCGCCACAGCCAATGCAACCAGCTGGTTTACCGGCAGCGAAGACGGCCACAACCACGCCGCCACCCTGTCTGGTATCAAAACCCAACAACTCGCAAACAGCCAGGATGGCACCGGCGGTTACAACCAGCTCGTATTTGACGACACCGCCAAGCAGAGCCGCATTAGCCTGCAACAACACGAAGCCCAGCACACAGGCGACTCCGAACTTAACCTCGGCCAGCTCACCCACCAAAGCGACAACCAGCGCCTCAACCCGCTCGGCTACGGCATAGAACTTAAAACCCGCCACAGCGCCGCAGTCAGAGCCGGCAGCGGCCTACTCATCAGCAGCGACAAGCAACCCGTCAACGGCATGCAAATGGACAGCCGCCCCGCCCAAGCCATCATCAGCCGCCAGCATGAACTCAACACCGCACTCGCCCAGTCTGCCGACACCCATCAGGCCAAAGGTACCAATGACCCAACGGCCGACAAACTCACCGCCATCAAACAACTGGATCATAGCCAGCAAGTCATCAGCCAGCAGACACCGACAGGCACCAGCAACGACATCGCCACCTACAGCGAACCGCACCTGCAACTCTCCAGCCCCGCAGGCATCCTGGCTGCCACTGCAACCAACGCAGTCGTGACCGCAGGCAACACCAGCAACTTAACAGCAGAGCAAGACATTAGCGTCAGCAGTCAGGCACAGCAGCACCATGCAGTCAAAGACGGCATCAGACTCTTCACCCAGGGAACAGCAACAGACAGCGCCAAACCCAACCAGGAAACAGGCATCAGCATACATGCCGCGCAAGGCAAACTCAGCAGCCAGAGCCAGTCGGGCAACACACACATCAACGCCAGCAAAGACGTCTACATTGCCAGCACCGAACAAACCATCACCATCGCCGCACCACAGCATGTATTACTCACCTCAGGCGGTGGCTACATCAAGCTTGAGGGTGGCAATATTGAAGTGCATGGGCCTGGGGTGATGGCGTTTAAGGGGGTAATCCCCCCAGCAAATAAGTGCATTGGTAATCCCCCCAGCAAATAAGTGCATTTAAAAGTAGAATTTTCTTAATTAGGATTTGAGGATTTTTTACATGAAGACTACCCGATTTAGTGACAACCAGATTATGCAGATATTGAAGCTGGCGGAGGCAGGCACGCCAGTGCCTACACTATGCCGAGAGCACGGCATGAGTTCAGCGACATTTTACAAATGGCGCGCCAAATTTGGCGGCATGGATGCCTCCATGATGGCCAGGCTCAAAGAGCTGGAAGACGAGAACCGTCGGCTTAAAAAGATGTATGCTGAAGAACGCCTCAAAGCCGAAATCGTTTCAGAGGCGCTTGCAAAAAAGTGGTGAAGCCATCTCTGCGCCGCGAGATGGCTGTGTTGGTAGTGCAAACTAGGCAAATCAGCATCAGTACTGCCTGCGCTGCCTTTAATATCAGCGAAACCTGCTATCGCTATCAGGCTAAGCTGTCGTCAGAGAATGCCCTCATCGCCGACTGGCTGATACGTTTGACCACCAACCAACGCAACTGGGGGTTTGGCTTGTGTTATTTTTACCTGCGTAATACCAAACAGTTTCGTTGGAACCACAAGCGGGTTTACAGAATATATCGCGAGCTGGAATTGAACCTACGCATCAAACCCAGACGTCGTCTGGTACGGGAGAAACCAGAGGCGCTTGCCGTACCAACACAAATCAACGAAGTCTGGTCAATGGACTTCATGCACGACCAGTTAGCGGATGGCCGCTGTATCAGGCTATTCAACGTCATTGATGACTTTAATCGTGAAGGTTTGTGTATTGATGTGGATTTCTCGCTGCCGTCAGAACGTGTGATTCGGTCACTGGAACAAATCATCGAATGGCGTGGCGTACCCAAGGTGATTCGATGTGACAACGGCCCTGAGTACATCAGCAATATGACTAAGGAATGGGCTGAACAGCGGGGTATCAAACTTGACTTCATTCAGCCAGGCAACCCCCAGCAGAATGCTTATATCGAGCGCTATAACCGCACAGTGCGCTATGACTGGTTGGCGCATTACTTGTTCGATACCGTCGAGGAAGTGCAAAACTTTGCGACAGCTTGGTTATGGACTTACAATAACGAACGACCAAACACGGCGATTGGCGGTATCCCGCCTAAACACAAACTCGCTATGGCCGCTTAACCTCTACTTTTAACTGCGGTTATTAATGGGGGGATTACCAGGGGAGTTTGACGGAGTTGGCGGGGGCGGGGAGTGGGAGTCCAAGAATACCCGCAATGCCGGTAGCGGGCATTCTCAATATGGCACAAGCTTTTAGCCAACAAGTGGATTTAAGCGACTTTATTGGCATGCACCCTGAAAGTGGACAAGCCGTCGATTCATTACCCTATGAATTTAGAGATGCGAACGGATGCATCCTGCAACAAGGTCATACGAATGAAAGTGGTGACACGCAGAGAGTGATGACAGAAAAGCAGGAGCAGATTGTACTGTATGTAGGTACTGGTGATTGGAAGCTTGCCATGGATGGCAAGCACGACCTTTGAGGTAAAACGCAGATGAATGATAACGATATGGACTTTGCCGACGCTATTGATGCCCCAGTAAACACAGACAACTCGCCATCAAGCGAGATTGGCAATCAAGGTGAAAGTGCTCCCGCTGTTGCAGATACTCAGCCAACGCCGATGCCCGCTGAAATGGATCAGCAAACTGACCAAGAGGCAAGCGTTGAGCCCGCAACTCCCGCGCCATGTGTGGGTACGCTGGATTTGATCATTAATGATCCGCATGGTGACCCAATATCTGGTTTGCGTTTTCAGGTCATCATTAAAAAAGTGGTTGTCTTTGTCGGAAAAACAGATGCAAAAGGCAGAATCAAGACCATAGAAAATCTGAAGTTGGGCAGTGTATTTGAGATACACGTGCAAAACGATATAGGTAATTACAAATTGGCCGCCATCGGCAAAATTGAAAGCGAAGACAACTATGCCTGTCTAACCAGCCCTAAAACCCGTTTTGAATTTACTACTTATGCCCACAATGGCGAATCAGGCAGTGCTGCCGAGCATAAAAAGAAGGTGATCAAAAGTCACAATCAACAACCTGCCGACACGCCAAGCATAACGGGAAATTCTGATACCAAGCCCACGATACAGCAGAGCCGTAACGATGATGGTCACCCCGTCGCCGCAGTCATAGACGGGGCAGCGAACTGGTACAATATGCATAATGACAAAGCAGCCCATCCAGCCCAGGATGCCTTGACCAAACTCAACACGCTGGTTGCGTTCATGGAGCATCAGGCCACGCTGGATTATCGGGTATTAGCTCCGATAACCAGTGATGAAATCATCGTTAAGATGCGTAAAAAGACATTTGTGGAGCCAGTTGGTAAAAAGCCCCAGCAGTTTACAAAATGGTGTGCAAAATACGTGAAGGTTGGCCTTTGGTATGCGGGTTATGGTCCAGCAACCCAGTCTATAGGTAGCGGTGTACAGCTTGCAAGACAAATGGGGCCAGAACTCATCAAAGCGGGTTTTAAGGAAGTGGCTTTGCCCAAGGTGAAAATCCATGCAGGTCAGCAGATTATCGAACAGCCAGATATTACCTTTGTACTACCGGGAGATGTGATCGTCTATAAGAAAACAGCAGCTCCAAATGAGGCAGGGCATATTGATGTGCGAACCTATCATGGCTTTATAAGTGACTTTGTGTGGCCTGCCCGAAATGGCTTCCCAGATGTGCAGAAATATACTGTCATTGGCGTCTATCGTAAATATTCCGACACCTTGGCGGAGGCGAGGGTGAAGGCGTTTCTCAGGATTATTCGTGAACATGAAGCAAAAGGGTTTGCTGATCCATACAAAGCGCTGAAGTGGGAAAATAACCAGCATATTTGTTTTTCTGATATGTCGATGCATCCTTCTAATAGGGTTGAAAATAAGCCAGCAGGAGCTTATCAAATTAAGTGGGGTACTTTTACTCAAGCAAAGGATGAAACAGGTTGGTCAGGTTACTTTACCCCAATAGATCAGGATCGTGCAGCTATTTACTTATTACAGAGTAAAAGTAGCAGTACTTCATATCCACGGAGAACAGCACTGGGTTATATCATGGAAGGTAAGCCGGAGCAGGCGATAAATGAAACTAAGCTCTGGAATTTATTTGCCTTCCTTCCCGGTGGTGGCAAACAGCAGCAAATCACAATGGATGCACTTAAACAGACATTCGATCTTTATACTAAGGAATATGCATAATGAGCTGGGATAAAAATTCACTACGTTTGATTTTATTTTTAACTATGTTTATCGGATTCCAGGCATTTGCAGATGATCAGCAAGCGGTAAAGGAAGTTATTCAGCGCTTGTATAGAACTGATGTTGGTGAGCTGCTGTGTCGAGATCGTGAAGATAGTCAAGATAGAAAGTTGATCGTGGTTTCAGAACGATATTTATCCACTGATTTTATGAATTATTATGGGGAAGTATGTAAAAACACTCCAGCATACACTCATTGGGATGGGATTATTTTTGATCCTAGAACAGGTCAAAATGACAGCCAAATGGCACCAAATAATGGGCCACCCCAAGCTGACTTCACTAACCTAAAAATTGAGCAGCCCAAAATTGCAGGTAATAAAGCTACCATCCGCACCACATACGACCTTCCTGTAGCTACTTACAAGGAGTATGGCAATTTCACAGTTTTCACTGTGATTAAAGAAAATGGGCAATGGAAAATAGACGATATTGAACTCGGCGGGCACGACATGGATAAATATAATGAACGTGAATCCATGACAGCTTTGAAAACGTATAAGAGCGTCAAGCAGTACATCAAAAAAAGTCTGATGGAAGCCGCAGCTAGGCAGCACAAGTCGCCGAAATGATTACTATGATGAGTGTTTGTGCGTGATGAAAAAATATCTCTTAGTTGTAGCATGCGCTTTTGTTGCTGCATTAATGGTGGTGGTCATTTGGTTTCAGGAGTATTTGCCTTTTAAGGCGCAGGTGTTTATTGCTAGCTACATCATTGTGCCAGCACATCTTCAATCTTTGCCTGCGGACAGAAAAATTACTGTTCAGAATTGGCAAAGTTTTGAACAGTGGACAGAAGCCAGCGCACTTTGCCATAAGACATTTTGGTTCGAAAGTGTGCAAACCCCCCATTTTTTAAGAAAAATAAAGAGTCTTGGAGTCAATGTTGATACTCATCCACAGGAGTTGCCTGATGCGAAATGGGAGATTAAACATCATGTTGGGGTGTTGGGCATGTCTGTTTCCCAAATTCAATATTGGGGTGATAGTGGAAGTGAGTTTTTTGTGCGCGTGAATTCTCCGCCTGATGTGGTTATTAAAAGTCTGGGAGCAGGGGCGCTTCCAAAATATTTCCCAGAACTCAATTATCTCGCTGTGGTTTTAACAGAAAAGCCTACTTTAAATAATCCCTTTCCAAATTTGATATTTGTTAGGGGCGCGCAAGATAATCAACATTCATATATTGGATGTCGGGAGTTTGATTATTAAGTTTGGCCCAGCCAGAAGCCGTGTTGCCACAGCCAATGCAACCAGCTGGTTTACCGGCAGCGAGGCAGGCCACAACCACGCTGCCACCCTGTCTGGTATCAAAACCCAACAACTCGCCAACAGCCAGGACGGCACCGGCGGCTACAACCAGCTCGTATTTGACGACACCGCCAACCAGAGCCGCATCAGCCTGCAACAACACGAAGCCCAGCACACAGGCGACTCCGAACTCAACCTCGGCCAGCTCACCCACCAAAGCGACAACCAGCGCCTCAACCCCACAGGCTTTGGCCTAGAACTCAAAACCCGCCACAGCGCCGCAGTGAGAGCCGGCAGCGGCCTGCTCATCAGCAGTGACCAACAACCTGTTAACGGCATGCAAATGGACAGCCGACCCGCACAAGCCATCATCATCCGCCAGCATGAACTCAACACCGCACTCGCCCAGTCTGCCGATACCCATCAGGCCAAAGGCGCCAATGACCCAACGGCCGACAAACTCACCGCCATCAAACAACTGGATCATAGCCAGCAAGTCATCAGCCAGCAGACCAGCCAGAGGCAGAATCAGGATAACGGCAGCAACAACATCAGCACTTACAGCGAACCGCACCTGCAACTCTCCAGCCCCGCAGGCATCATTGCAGCCACCGCTACTAATGCAATCGTAACAGCCGGCAACACCAGCAACCTGACCGCAGAGCAAGACATCAGCGTCAGCAGCCAGGCACAGCAGCACCATGCAGTCAAAGACGGCATCCGGCTATTTACACAAGGCACAGCCACCGACAGCACCAAACCCAACCAGGAAACCGGCATCAAGCTCCACGCCGCCCAAGGCAAACTCAGCAGCCAGAGCCAGTCAGGCAACACCCATATCAACGCCAGCAAAGACGTCTACATTGCCAGCACCGAGCAAACCATCACCATCGCCGCACCACAGCATGTATTACTCACCACAGGCGGTGGCTATATTAAGCTTGAAGGCGGCAACATCGAAGTGCACGGGCCTGGGGTGATGGCGTTTAAGGGGAGTTTGACGGAGTTGGCGGGGGCGGGGAGTGCCAATGCGAACAGTATGAGTTTCCCGAACGGTGATTTGGAGTTGCCGCAGGTAGAGCCTGCGTTACGCAGCTTGCAATGGCAATTGCATTCTGGTCTAGATGGCCAATTGCAAGGCAATGTGCCTTATCAGATCGTCAGCGATGGTCAAGTGTTTGCGCAAGGGCAAACGGACGCGTCCGGTCAAACCCAGCGGCATACCGATGAAAGCTTCCACCAACCCGTCGAGGTCTGGTTCGGTGAGTCTGGTTGGTCTGTTCTCGCCGAATCTGTAGATGAGAACACACCAGTTCCGTTGGACGACCAGTTGTATGACAACGATGACGATTTGCAGGAGGTAGGAATATGATTCCTGAAACCTATACGGCCCAAAAGGGCGATACGTTATCCGCTATTGCCAATCATTATGGCTTCAGCGTCGATGAAATCGCGCATACCAATCAGCTAACGGATACTAATAAGATTGCCGTTGGTCAGATTCTAAAAATGCCGAAGCCAGAGACAACGCAAGCCGAGCAGGAAAACAGCGACAACTGGTCGGAAACAATCCTGCGCTTCGTCGATAGCATCGAACGGCCAATAGCTGGGCTGGTGGTGCGATTGGTCGCTGGCGACACCGAAGTTGGCGGTACGACCGATGCGAGCGGTTGTGCACCGTTAGTGCGCTGCAAAGCTGCTGATGCAACCATCGCCATCCATGTGCAAAAGCATGTCACGCGCGGCGGTGGAGAGAAACAGGTGGCGACCTATGCGCCTTCGGCTGGCAAACAGATAGTCCGTGTGCAAAGTGGTATGCACGTAGCAACGACGAAACTGCGTACGCATAAAGGCACCCCAGAAAGGCCGCCACGTGTACTGAAACCGACAATCTCCCACGAAAAACTTGAAACCCGGACGACGGCAGGCAACCCGATTACCTGTTCGGTCGGTTGTGAATGCCCTAACACGGATGACCTCAAGTTGGGTTCGAACAATCCATATCGGGACTGGGTAAAGCAGGCAGCAAAGCGTACTGGCGTAGTACCGCAGGCCGTGGCGGCGGTAATGAACGCCGAAGCATCGAAGGAAAAAAGCGGCAAGTGGAAAGCCGACTCGAAGTCAAAGAAAAGCTCTGCGACAGGAATGACGCAGTTTCTGGATGGATCCTGGATCGGTGTAGCCGTAAGCAGCGGAACATATCTCAATGACAAGTGCAAACAGGTAGGCTGGTTAAGTCAGGACGACAAGGGCGCGTGGCGGTTCAAGAAGGCGGACGGAACATATGTCACTGGCTCGGGTCTGGAACGTAATCTCAAGAAGCTGCTCACTGGCGCAAGGACAGCTTCAGACAAGAACCTGCAAAAACTCTTGGATCTGCGCTATGAACCCGAGTTTGCTATCATGACTGCGATGGATTACGCCAAGGCTAATTTGAACGGACTGCGCACCAAAGGCTATGCTATCGACGGCCTCAACGACACCGAGAAAGCCCGCATTATGTACCTATGTCACCACCTCGGCTTGGCTGACGCCGTGCATTTCATCCAGAACACCATTCCGGAAGAGGATGTTGTTGTGACCAACAAGAAAGGCAAAAAGGTCGTCAAGCAGAATGGGGCGGAGAAGTTGCTGACGGCGCAGATAGGAAAGGAAGGAACGAAACAGTGGCTCAAGAAGGCGTCCAATGATTGGATCAACGCGCATCGCTTGTGGCTGGAAGACTTTATGAACCGCACCATCATACCGAGTGCCTTCGCCTGTCCTGGTAATAAGCAAGACCAACTTGGCGATGAAGAAGAGGATGGAACTCTTCTCAAAATCACGGGAAAACTGAAAAAATGAAACGACTACTTTTACTCATAGCACTTTTTATCACCACAACGGGCGCATTCGCCGTCATTCAAACGCCTGCGGGGATAGTCAATGTTGATAATGGCTCTATCGTGGTCAATGGCGAAGAACTCTATGTGATTCGTCAATATGATGGAAAGCGGAGGGTACTTCACAATGAGATATTTTTTGAAATTTCTGGCAAAAATCCTGGCCTGTTCTTGAGTATTTATCGGGATAAGGCGGATCCAAGCCAGCAATCTCGCACCGAGTACATTATCATCATCGATGCCACTGGCAAAGAGATTCGCCGCTCGAACGTGTTAGACACCGGTATCGAATTCGACTGGGGTGACAACAATTATGTTCTGTTTGATCACGGTGCAATGTACTTCGGCATTTACTCGCCCAAGCGCATGCAGTTTGTTTATCGTGACGGCAAGCTGGAAGAAAACAAAGGCCCCTGGCGCGGTCCAGCAAAGCCTGAGAAGTACATCGAACCTGAACATCCAGGGCCGTGCTACAACGTCGCAGACGAACCTGCCTGCCTAGAAGAGGTTGAGCAAGCGGAGGCTGCAAAACGTGCCAAGGTAAAACACAAAGCAAAGTCGGCTGTAAGAGCCCCTACATCCTCGACATCTCAATGACAAGGAATGGGGTAAGCGGATATGGAAATGATCAGCCTCAATACATCTGAAAATGGAATGAAATGAAAATTAATGAACTCTCTCGGCGGCTAATCTTCGCAGTATGTATTAGTACAATCTTGACACAACCAGCATTTTCTCAAAGCAACATCCCAATCGTGTCTATTCGCCATATTTCCACTGCATATGCGAATCAAGGAATCTGTTCACTACGTTTTGGTCTTGGCACAGCGATGGGAGATGGCGATGCAGGAGAAGTTAGTCTGAAATTGAAGTTCATTGACACTAATGGACACGAACTTTATCAGGGCGAAATTAGGACGTCACTTGATGATTCTGAAGCAGGACGATACCAGGAAGTGTTTTTGGAAGACTCTAATGTGTGTTTCGATCAACCAACCCGTATTCAAGTGACACGTGCAACAGCAACCATTGGCAAGAAAAGGTATAACTTGTTGAGGCTTCGCAAACTGGTTGTTGATGACTTCAAACCACTTGAGATTAGTATCCCTAAGTAGTACTGCTTGGTGTTCTGCAACCTGGTCAACATGACAAGGGTGCATGGCATTTCAAGAAAGCGGACGGCACCTATGTTACTGGACCTGGTCTGGAACGCAATCTCAAAAAGCTGCTCACTGGCAGAAGGACAGCTTCAGACAAGAACCTGCAAAAACTCCTGGATCTGCGCTATGAGCCCGAGTTTGCTATTATGACCGCGATGGATTATGCCAAGGCCAATCTGACCGGACTGCACACCAGAGGCTATGCTATCGACAACCTCAACGACACCGAAAAAGCCCGCATCATGTACTTATGTCACCATCTCGGCTTGGCTGACGCGGTGCATTTCATTCAGAACACCATTCCGGAAGAGGATGTTGTTGTTACTAACAAGAAAGGCAAAAAAATCGTCAAGCAGAATGGGGCGGAGAAGTTGCTGACGGGGCAGATAGCGAAGGAAAAGGCATTTAAAGAGTTCGTCAATCCTAATGATGGAAGTTGGGTAGAGGGACATAGGGCATGGTTGGAAGATTTTATGAACCGCGCTATTACGCCGAGTGCTTTCGCGTGCCTTGGCGGGAAAAAGACTCAACTTGGAAACGAGGAAACTAAGGGTGCACTTACCGATATTACGGAGAAGTTGAAAAAATGAAACGACTGATTTTGCAAATTGTTTTGACTGCCTCTGCGGTTGCTGCTTTCGTCTTTGTTAAAGCATCATTTGCTGAAGTAACGTCCACTGTTAAAGAAACATCTACTGTCCAAGAGGTAACCGCTGACAAAGTCGAAATAAAAAATAATGGCCGCATTTGGGTTAATGGCCAAAGGCCTTCCGTTACTTTGCAATACGATGGGACGCAGCTACCTCTTCGTAGTGAGCACATTCTTGCCAGTGCAGGCAAGAACCCCGGCTTGTATTTGAGCATCTATTCTGATGGTCTTCCGTCAAGCTCAATGCTGGCCCAACATATCATCGTCCTCGACGCGACAGGTAAAACATTTCACCGTTCAAATGTGGTGGACACTGGCCTCAACTTTGAATGGGGTGACAACAATTACGTTCTGTTTGATCACGGCGCAATGTACTTCGGCATCTACTCACCCAAGCGTATGCAGTTTGTCTATCGCGACGGCAAGCTGGAAGAAAAGAAAGGCTCTTGGCGTGGCCCAGCAAAACCTGAGAAGTACATCGAACCTGAACATCCGGGGCCGTGCTATAACGTCGCAGACGTGCCCGCCTGCATAGAAGAAGTTGAGCAAGCGGAAGCCGCAAAACGTGCCAAGCAAAAGCACAATGCCAAACCGTCTATAAGCGCTCCCAAACCAGTGGCATCTCAATAGCAATCTTCTCTTTGCGACTGGGTAAAGCAGGCGGCAAAGCGTGCCGGCGTGGTGCCGCAGGCCGTGGCGGCGGTGATGAACGCCGAAGCATCGAAGGAAAAAAGCGGCAAGTGGAAAGCCGACTCGAAATCACCGAAAAGTTCTGCGACAGGAATGACACAGTTTCTAGATGGATCCTGGATCGGTGTAGCCGTGAGCAGCGGGACATACCTCAACGACAAGTGCAAACAGGTAGGCTGGTTAAGTCAGGACGACAAGGACGCATGGCGTTTCAAGAAGGCGGACGGCACGTATGTCACCGGCCCTGGTCTGGAACGCAATCTCAAGAAGCTGCTTGCTGGCGCAAGGTCAGCTTCGGACAAGAACCTGCAAAAACTCTTGGATCTGCGCTATGAACCCGAATTTGCTATCATGACCGCGATGGATTACGCCAAGGCCAATCTGAACGGACTGCGTAGCAAAGACTATGCCATCGACGACCTCAACGACACCGAAAAAGCTCGCATCATGTACCTCTGTCACCACCTCGGCTTGGCTGACGCGGTGCATTTCATTCAGAACACCATCCCGGAAGAGGATGTTGTTGTGACTAACAAGAAAGGCAAAAAGGTCATTAAGCAGAATGGGGCTGAGCGATTGCTGACGGGGCAGGTTGGGAAAGCAGTGGCGCTTAAAAAGTATGTAACCCCGAATGATGGGAGTTGGGTGATGGGGCATAGGGTGTGGTTACAAGATTTTATGAATCGTACCATTACACCGAGCGCCTTTGCATGCGCTGGTGGAAAACAACACCTACATCAAGTAGAAGAAATACGATCACCACTGCTCAAGATCACGGAGAAACTGAAAAAATGAATCGTTTGCTTTTGTTATTTATCTTGTTTTTCATAGCATTGACCGCATTCGCGGATACTCCGTAAGCGTCCAGCCCAGCCACTCCAATCCCTTCACTACTTATGGTAGTTCATTTTTAAACGGCAGCAATTCATCAATCTGGCTATTAGGCCAGACCGGTAATTTTTCCAACGTATCTTTGAGCCATGCATAGGGTTCCAAGCCATTGAGCTTGGCGGTAGCCAACAAACTCTGAATCGCTGCAGCGCGTTTGCCTGCACGTTCTGAGCCTGCGAACAGCCAATTCTTTTTGCCGATGGCAATGGGTCGTATCGCATTTTCGACTGGGTTGTTATCAATAGGCAAGATGCCGCTGTCCGCATAGCGTATCAGTGCTGGCCAACGCTTGATGCTGTAATCCAACGCGCGGGCTGTGCCGCTGCCATCGGCCACTTTGACGCGAGTCTGGATTAACCAGTCATGCAGTTCGCCCAATAACGGTTTTGCCTGAGTCTGGCGCAACTGCAAACGACCTGCCGCATCCAGCTTGTCCGCAGCCTGCTCAATGGCATAGAGTGCCGCGATACGCTGCAGCGCAGCCGCTGCAATTGGACTTTGGTTGGCCGCATGCAAATCAAAGAACTTCCGACGTGCATGTGCGAAGCATGCCAGCTCAGTGATGCCTTGGGTAAATAACGCTTTATAACCAGCGTAATCGTCAACCATCAAGTGTCCTTGCCAACCTGCCAGAAAGTGCCGCGCATGCAATCCCTGTCGCCCTGGCTGATAGTCAAACACCACGATAGGCGGTGCGGATGAAGGGGATGCCAAATCACCCGTGCGGTAAGCCCACAGATAAGCTTTCTTGGTTTTGCCCGCCCCGGGGTCTAATTGTGGCACTGGCGTTTCATCCGCATGCAATACACTGCGTGCCAGCAGTAATTCAGTGAGCCTGTCGACCAACGGTTGCAACGCTACCCCCACACGTCCGACCCACTCCGCCAAGGTGGAACGCGCCAGGGTCACCTGGCTGCGCTGGGCAATGTGTTCTATACGGTAGAGCGGTAAATGATCAACGAATTTACTGATCATCACCCACGCCAGCAAACCTGATGTCGCCACGCCGCCGTCGATGACGGCAGCTGGAATGGGGGCGGCAGCAACGGTTTCGCAGTGGCGACAAGCATACTGTGGACGGATGTGTTGATGCACGGTGAACTGGGCAGGTTCGACATCCAGTTGTTCGCTGATGTCTTCACCGATTTTGATTAACGCACCACCACACGCACCGCACTGGCAAGATGCAGGCTCATGGCGATGAATGATGCGGGGCAGATGGTCAGGCAGTGGCTGACGACCTGCGCGTGGACGCGCAGGCTTGGGGATAGCGGTTGTCGCATCTTCGGTATTAGGTGTATCTGGCTGCCCGATTTGGGCTTCAATGGCCGTGATGTCGGCTGCCCAGCACTCATCAAACAACGCACGCTGCTCAGGCGAGAGCTGCTCGCTCTTGTTGGCGAAGCGGATGCGGCGGTAATAGGCAAGTTCCAGTACCAAAGCCTGGTTCTTGAGTTCGGCGTGCTGGATTTGCTTAGTCAGCGTGAGGATTTGTGCGGTGTTTTGCTGGAGTAATACTGTGTTTTGTTGAATGAGTTCAGCATCCTGTTTAACCTGCGCCAACAGCTTATCCACATACGCCGCCAAGGCGGGATCGGGGATAAATTGGGCAAGTTGTTGGGCTGAATCCATGCTTGAATTATACCATTTCACCCCGCCTGAAACCAGCAATAATGCGGGTTTCAGGCATGTTTTTACTGAATCATGAGTGGCTACACCTGCCAGTGGGCAGGGGCTGGGGCACTGAGTCTTTGCCAGTCGATACCTGTGATCAGCCAGTCCCACTGTGTGGGGGTTAAAGGATGGGTGATGGCAGCGATGTCTGGCCAGGTGAAGTGACCACGATGCAGTCGGCGTTGGCACAACCAGACCCCTGTGCCATCCCAGACCAGGAGCTTGACCCGCGTTTGGCGACGATTACGGAAGGCGTAGGCGGCGCCGTCGCAGGGACTGCGACCCAGGCGGTGCTGGATGCGCTGGGAAAGGCCATCTATGCCGATGCGCATGTCCACGGGTTCGATGACTAGCCAGACCTGGGTGGCGATGGGGCTGATGGGATGGGCAGATATCATGGCAGTTGCCGCAACAAGTCAATTAGCCAGGGCGTGCTAGCAATGGGAAGCTCTACCCGCCAGCCAGTGGGGCTGTGGAGCTGGAGCGTGCCCGTGACAGGCGCAGGTTGAACACTGACGGGGATGAGGGTTAGCGGTGGCTGGCGCGTGAGATTGGGCGCTGTTGTCAGCTGGCTGCGCCAGCGATAAAAGGTCTTGGCACATAAGCCGTGCTGGGTGCAATAAGCTGTGACGGTCAGTTTGGTTTGTTGCCAAGCGGTAAGGTGCGTTTGCCAAAAATCAGGCGTGTGTCGAGTAGCCATCTAGCGTGCCTTTCATAAAAAAGCAGCTAGATTGCATGAGTTTGGCGGGCAATGACAGGTGGATGGGCTGGACGCTTACGATACTCCTACTCCCGCAGGAGTGATCAATACCAATAAAGGTAGCATTTCCGTCAATGGAAAAGATATCGAAGTAATCATGCTATACGATGGCAAACCATTAGCCATCCAGAGTGAAACACTTGCAATAACGTCTGGAAAAAATCCAGGATTATTTATAAGTGTTTATCCTGATGGACTTTCTTCAAGTCAGTCATTCACTCAGCACATTATCATTACCGATGCCACTGGTAAAACTGTTCACATGTCAAATATCCTCGATACAGGGCTAGATTTTCAATGGGGTGACAATAACTTTGTTCGCTTCGAGTCCGGGGTTATGTACTTCGGTATTTACTCGCCTAAGCGCATGCAGTTCGTCTACCGCGACGGCAAACTGGAAGAAAACAAAGGCCCTTGGCGCGGCCCGGCAAAGCCCGAGAAGTACATCGAACCTGAGCATCCAGGGCCATGTTATAACGTCGCAGACGTGCCTGCCTGCATGGAAGAAGTCGAACAAGCGGAAGCTGCAAAACGTGCCAAGGTAAAACACAAAGCAAAGTCGGCTGTAATTGCCCCTAAGCCAGCAGCATCTCATTGATGCTGTACAAGGTTGGGTAGTACAGGAAGGCAATGTTGCCTTTCTGCAGGACATGAGCAGCAACGACATCCTCAACTCCATGCTCTAAGACGGAGCGGGCGAGGGCGACTACATCTCAGGCTAGCATTGACCTCGCCGACTTCTACTGGGCTAAATGGGCAATTGACACCGTAGACAAGACCTAAGCATCAGCACACATATCATCCAGTATCAGTATCCAGCAATTGTCGAAATTTACCCACTCTCAAATCTGGAAATTAGTGATTTCTATAAGGTTCCAATAGAGATTACTTAAGATGCTTCGACTATCAAATTGATTTGTAAGTGATTCGTAAAGTATATTCAAAAACTCATCATTTAGTACTTGCGGTACTGGCAGCTAGTTACTACAATTAGTTATTTATGAGCTCGCTATCACTAGATGTTGTGTGTATGTCGGTGGGTAACCTGTTCATAAGTTGTGAATAAAAGTGGTGTCACCCCACATTAATAGCGTCTAGGAGACCATCTATGCAAACCGTATCATCTGCCATCCCTGAATCAACCGTGCCACCTCAATTGATGACACATACTTATTCTAACGAAGCTGCTGTACTCAGTGATTACAAAATCATTCGACGTAACGGCACTGTTGTTGGGTTTGAGCCATCTAAAATTGCCATTGCCTTAACTAAGGCATTTATTGCTGTGCATGGTGGCCAGGCGGCTGCTTCTGCGCGAGTGCGTGAGCTGGTTGAACAGTTGACGGCGGGTGTGGTGCAGGCATTGATGCGCCGCCAGCCGCATGGTGGAACTTGTCATATCGAAGATATACAAGATCAGGTTGAATTGGCGTTGATGCGTTCAGGTGAGCATGATACTGCGCGTGCTTATGTGCTTTACCGTGAAAAACGTAACCAAGAGCGTGCTGCGCATGACGCGACTACAGCTGCACCTGTATTGCATGTGTTGGAAAATGGCGAACGTAAACCGCTGGACATGGCTATTTTGCGTATTCTGGTGGCGACTGCGTGTGAGGGTTTGCACAGTGATGTCAGCGTGGATGCGATACTACATGCAGTGACACGTGATTTGTATGACGGCGTACCTATGGCTGAAGTTGAAAAAGCTTTGGTATTGGCTGCACGTGCAGGGATAGAGCAAGACCCTGATTATGCTTTTGTTACGGCACGTTTGTTGTTGAATTCTATTCGTCATGAAGTGTTGGGACGCAGCATCTTGCCATCTGAAATGGCTGGTTTGTATCCAGAGTACTTCACTGCTTATATCAAAAAAGGTATAGAAGCTGAATTATTAGATGCGCGTTTAGGTCAATTTGACTTGGCGAAGCTGGGTCAGGCGCTGGTTGCCAGCCGTGATGACAATTTCGAATACTTGGGTTTACAAACTCTGTATGACCGTTATTTCTTGCACATAGAAGAACGCCGTATCGAATTGCCACAGTCTTTCTTCATGCGTGTGGCGATGGGCCTGGCGTTGAACGAAATCGACCGTGAAGCGCGTGCGATTGAGTTCTACAATGTATTGTCGAGCTTCGATTTCATGAGCTCTACACCAACCCTGTTCAATGCGGGTACGCGTCATAGCCAGTTGTCATCATGCTATTTGACCACCGTGTCGGATGATCTGGATGGCATCTATCAAGCGATTAAAGAAAATGCCATGCTGCAAAAATATGCAGGTGGTCTGGGCAATGACTGGACGCCAGTGCGTGCATTAGGTGCGCGTATCAAGGGCACCAATGGTAAATCACAAGGCGTGGTACCGTTCCTGAAAGTGGTGAACGATACTGCTGTAGCAGTTAACCAGGGCGGCAAGCGCAAGGGCGCGGTGTGTGCCTATCTGGAAAGCTGGCATCTGGATATTGAAGAATTCCTGGAATTGCGTAAAAACACAGGTGACGATCGTCGCCGTACCCATGACATGAACACATCGAACTGGATCCCGGATCTGTTCATGAAGCGTGTGATGGAAAATGCAGAATGGACCTTGTTCAGCCCATCTGATGTGCCTGATTTACATGATTTGTACGGTAAAGCATTTGAAGCGGCTTACACCAAATATGAAGCTAAAGCCGATGCGGGCGATATCAAGTTCTACAAACGCATCCCTGCAACCCAGCTATGGCGCAAAATGTTAA